>JAKPQM010000017.1 GCA_029546925.1 Actinomycetes bacterium | reverse complement strand
GATCGATCGAGGGAAGGCTGTCGGACAGGCTATCCTTGCGCGTGCCGTTTTCTTCGTTCTGGAGCTTTTCCGTATCCTGACCGGGAGTGTGCTGCGTTTGATCCATGGTCCCTCCTTGGACCGTATAAGCTACGATTGAAGTGCGGCGCGGCGTTGTGAAACGCAGCACCAAGAACAACTATACACCGATATCGGGGGCTTTCAGTGTTTGAACCAGTTGACACTTTTGTCACAGTATGGCGCGACGGGTGGCTCCTTGCGGTCGACAAGCCCGCCGGCATGCTCGTTCACGGCGATGGCACCGGTACTGTGAGCCTCACCGATCTTGTACGCGCGCAGACCGGCATCGCGTGCGCCCAGCCCGTTCAACGCCTCGATGTCGAGACCACGGGCCTCACGCTCTTCTCGCTCGACAAGACCGTCCAACCTGCGCTCGATGCCGCCGTTGCGCAGGGTGGTATCCGCAAACGCTACATCGCTCTTGCCGCCGGCCGCATCGCGTGCGGCGAGCAGACCATCGAGGCGGCCATCGGCCGCGACCGCCACGATGCCCGGAGAATGCGCGTCTCCAAAACAGGCAAGCCCAGCGTGACGATCCTGCGCCCTTTGGGCACCTTCGATAACGCCACGCTCGTTGAGCTCGAGCTCAAGACCGGTCGCCGCCATCAGATCCGCGTGCATCTTGCGGCCATCGGCCATCCTGTGGTGGGGGACGGTCTCTACCAGGGGCCTGCAAGCGAGCATGGCCTTATGCTCCACGCGCTCGAGGAACGTCTTATCCATCCGGTTACGGGTGAGGAGCTGCTGCTGCGCACCGCGTGGCCCGAGCGTTTCGCGTCGTGGGGAGCGCCTGCTTGATCGGCAGGGCATATCCGCTCTGATAAAAATCGGGATGGAGGGAAACGTGCTGCTATTTCGAGCCTTCTCCGCAGGTCGTCCCCCTCGAATTGCCGTCTGCGGTTGCTTTGTCCCACCTAGGAGGACGCCCCTTGGTAACACGGGCATAAAACGCCAAGAAGGGTATCATTGCTAGACAAGGCAAGTATCAAAGGAGGATCGAAAACATGAAGAAATACGTTGCCGAGTTTATAGGAACCTGCGTGTTGACGACCATGGGCTGCGGTACTGCCATGCTCGTGGGGTGCGACCCCGCCAGCGGAAGCGGATACCTGCTGACCGCGCTCGCGTTCGGCCTTTCGATTGTCGCGATGGCCTACAGCATCGGAAACATCTCCGGCTGCCATATCAATCCCGCCGTCTCGCTCGGCGTCTACCTGAGCGGCGGGATCGATACGAAGGATTTCCTCGGGTATGTGGTGTCCCAGGTGCTTGGTGGCTTGGCAGGCGCCGCGCTGTTGTCCGCCATCTTCTCGCTTGGCGGCGTGCCTGACCTGACCGGCGGCCTTGGCTCGAACGGCTTGGCGGGCGTGAGCGGCTCTGCAGTCGCCGGTTGCCTTGTCGAGGTCGTTCTCACATTCATCTTCGTGCTCACCATCTTGGGCGTCACGTCTTCGAAGGCTAACCACGGCTCGTTCGCCGGACTGGTCATCGGCCTGACCCTGACCTTCGTCCACATTCTGGGCATCGGCCTCACGGGCACGTCGGTCAACCCTGCCCGCAGCGTCGGCCCCGCCGTCTTCGCTGCCATCGGAGGCAACCCCGAGCCCCTTGGATCCCTGTGGGTCTTCATCGTGGCCCCGCTTGCCGGCGCCGCGCTTGCAGCAGCGGTCTATAAGTTCTTGGAAAGCGACGAGGCCTAACAATCGCGAAGAGCCTGCCTTGCGGCCCTGATCCGAAGCCGTCCCCGCGATCGGTTTTCCCGGTGATAGGGCATCCTCCCGGCAGCTGCTGCGCCGCCACGTCGAAGGCGCTTCAGGACACTGGGGGGATGCTGCGCTCCGGGTATACATTTTTGCATCCCGCTGCCGAGCTGCGACTGGCGTCCCACCGATGCAGGGACCGGAGGAAAGGGACGACATGGAAAGCATGCAGGCCGCACGGCGGCATCGTGGTCGATGATAATCCTTGCAGCCATGGATGGCCTCGAACCGCCCGATCTCGTCACCCTGCAGAACCTCTACGCGGATGTGCTTGGCATCGACCGTCCATCTGTCCTATAAATGATGGTGAGCGTCATTGAGACGAGCCGATTGCTGACTGGGGGAGGATGGCCGTGCCCGATACCATGCGAGGTGTCTACACCAACCTGACCGAGATACGCCGCAAGGTGTTCCGCGAAGTCGCGCGCGTCTGCTACGAGGCGGGTGAATACGATGGTCCATCCGTGCATGACTTCATCGACGAGTGCTTCGAGGAGCTGCCCTATACCATCCTGCCCGGCGATGTGGCGACGTATCGCGAGAGCGTTTTCCTCGAGCGCGCGGTCATCACCGAGCGCATCCGCTTGGCCATGGGCTTGTCGTTGCAGGATCTCGACCGTCCGACCCGGATCTCCGAGGGTCTGCGCAGTGCCACGGCTGCCGAACGTTACTACATACCACCGCTGATCAATATCATCAAGTTCGCATGCAACGCCTGCAAGGACAATGTGTACGAGGTCACCGATACCTGCCAGGGCTGCCTTGCCCACCCCTGTCGCGAGATCTGTCCCAAGGGCGCCATCAGTTTCGTGAACAAACGCGCCCACATCGACCAGGAGAAGTGCATCAAGTGCGGGCTTTGCGCCAAGACCTGCCCCTACCATGCGATCCACCATCACGTGCGTCCCTGCGCAGAGGCATGCGGCATGCACGCGATCAGTTCCGACGAGAACGGCCGCGCCGATATCGATTATGAGAAATGCGTTTCCTGCGGCCAGTGCTTGGTGAACTGCCCCTTCGGAGCCATAGCCGATAAGAGCCAGCTTGGCCAGGTTATCAGATCGATCACGCAGGGTGACGAGGCCATTGCCATCGTGGCACCGGCCTTCGTGGGCCAGTTCGGCGGCAAGGGCAATGTGGGCAAGCTTCGCGAGGCATTCAAGCGCTTGGGGTTCTCGGGCGTAGAGGAGGTTGCCATAGGCGCCGACCTCTGCACCGTCCAAGAGGCCCAGGACTTCATGGATGAGGTTCCCGGCAAACTCCCGTTCATGGGAACGTCGTGCTGCCCTGCATGGTCGGTCATGGCCAAGAAGGAGTTTCCCGATTACGCCAACTGCATCTCGATGGCGCTCACGCCCATGGTGCTCACTGCGCGCATGGTGCGCACCCAGCATCCCAATGCCAAGATCGTGTTCGTGGGTCCGTGTTCGGCTAAGAAGCTCGAGGCTATGCGCAGCTCAGTTCGCAGCGAGGTCGACTTCGTGCTCACGTTCGAGGAGATGGCGGGCATGATGGATGCCAAAGACATCGAGTACCTCTCGCTCGCAGACGACAACAAGTCCGATTTTGCCGTGGCTTCCGCCGATGGCCGCGCCTTTGCCATCGCAGGCGGCGTTGCCACCGCAGTCGTGAATGCCATCCACGCCAAAGATCCCGACCGAGCGGTGCCCACGGAGAACGCCGAAGGCCTCGAAGAATGCAGGAAGATGATGAAAGATGCCGTGAAGGGCAAATATCCGGGGTATCTGCTCGAGGGCATGGCCTGCCCGGGCGGCTGCGTCGCGGGCGCCGGCACGCTCCAGGCGATCAACAAGTCGCGCGCGCAGGTGAGGGCCTACGCGAAGCGCTCGCCGCACAAGGTTGCGGTCGAGAACGAATACAGCCCGCTTCTGCACGATCTCGAGCGCGAGCATGCCGATTAACACCAAAACGTCGATTGACGCAGCGGGTAGGGCGGGGGTGCACAGCGAGGACCGTCCCCCCTGTGCACCCCCGCGTAATCGAACGATTTGCATAAAAGCGGGGGGCGGGCATATGCCCGCCCCCCGCGCATCCGAAAGGGTGGAGGTTGCCTTTACTCGCCTTTGATGGAGGCGTAGAACGTGGCGTGATCGAAGACGTCCTTGATGGTCTTGCCATGGACGAAGGGCAGCGAGAGGAACTCGTCAACCGTGGGCACGAGCGGACTGCAGTCCGTGAAGTGGCCCTTGTGGTTGAGCTTCGAGGTATCCTGAGCGCGCCAAGCCTCGAAATTGGCATCGGTCAGGTAATAGATATCATGGCCGACCCTCATGTACATCGAATGATTGATGTGGAGGTATTCGGCCAGATCATCGTAATTGATATCGAGTGCCTCAGTCGCTTTCTTTCCCATGGCAACGTCCTTTCTGAGGTTGCGACCTGTTATTGAAAAAACTATACCGCCCAGCAAAGCTAAAAAAACGGTTCTCGTGAAAAATGTTTTGAATGGGCCGCAATTCGTATGCGGGCGGGAGCTCATCCACAACGAATCCACAAGCTCATTGGAGAAGGGCGGTAAGCAGCTCCTCGGGGCTTTCAACGATTGTCGCCGGGCCGAGTGCGCGCAGCTTGTCACCGCTTCTGAAGCCCCACGAACAGAGGATGAGGTCGCAGCCGAAGTTGGCGGCTGTATCGAAGTCGATTTCCGAGTCGCCGACATAGATCATCTCGTCGCGCGTGGCTCCGAGTTGGGCAAGGGCGAATGCGAGCATGTCGGGCGCGGGTTTCTTGGCAAGGCCCTCCCGTTCGCCCAAGGCGAGCTCGATCTGGGTGGGAAAGTAGCGATTGACCAGCTCCCGTACGGCGAAGTCGGCCTTGTTCGAGACGACGGCGCAGTGGATGCCCTTCTCACGCAAGCTGTCGAGCAGCTCGGGGATGCCGGGGTAGGGGCGCGTGGTATCGGCGTCATGCTCCGTATAGGAACGCAGGAAGTCGCCGATGACCGCCTCGAACGTAGCTTCATCGGTGCCTTTGGGAACTGCGCGCTTCATGAGCATGCGGATGCCGTTTCCGGTGAACGCGCGGATCTCGTCCATCGTGCGCGGGGGCATGCCATGGGCTGCGAGCGCCTCGTTCGCGGAGAACGCGAGGTCGCCCAAGGTGTCGAGCAAGGTTCCATCAAGATCGAAAACCACCAGCTTGCAGCCCATACGCTCCTCCTTGATGCACGCGAGGCGAAAAAGCTCGCGTTGCGCTGCCTCCCATTGTGGCACAGCTTATACGCCTGTGTCTGCAGACCATACGCACAGGTTTTCGTAGATGCGGATTTCACTGCCCGCCACGTGCTCCATGCGGTGCTATCATAAGCAAACTGTGCAATACCGTGCCGTCTACGCGGTGCTGCCGTCTGCTGGGGAGTTGCCCGTACCGACACGGGGCAACAGAGACGAAAGGGGAAGCCATGCCGCTTCATTCCATGCACACGCACACCTGCGGGGAGTTGCGTGCAGACAATATCGGGCAGAGCGTGGTGCTTACCGGTTGGGTCCGCGCCCGTCGCGATTTCGGCGGCCTCATCTTCATCGATCTGCGCGACCGCACGGGCCTCACGCAGATCTTCTTCGACCCTGATCTCTGTTCATCCGAGGTGTTCGCCGCTGCCGAGACCGTGCGTCCCGAGTGGCCCATCCTTGTTGCGGGAGAGGTGCGCCATCGTATCGAGGGCCAGACCAATCCCCATCTCGCCACGGGCGAGATCGAGCTGCTCTGCACCCGCATCGAGATCCTGAACACCTCTAAGACACCGCCGTTCCAAATCGAGGATCACGTGGAGCTCTCCGAGGACATGCGCCTCAAGTACCGCTACCTCGACATCCGCCGCCCCAAGATGATGGCCAACCTCAAGCTCCGCTCCGACTTCACCTTTGCCGTGCGCCAAGCCCTCCACAGCTGCGGCTTCATGGAGGTCGAGACGCCGTCGCTCTTCAAATCCACGCCCGAGGGCGCGCGCGACTTCATCGTGCCCAGCCGCCTGCAGCCAGGCTGCTTCTATGCCCTGCCCCAGTCTCCGCAGCTTTTGAAGCAGCTCCTCATGGTTGGCGGCGTCGAGCGCTACTATCAGGTGGCCAAATGCTTCCGCGACGAGGACCTGCGCGCGGATCGGCAGCCCGAATTCACCCAGGTCGATATCGAGATGAGCTTCGTCAGCCAGGATGATGTCCTGGATGCGCTCGAGGAGATCTTCTCCGCAGCCTTCACCGCGATGGGCGTCACGATGGAGCTGCCGTTGCGCCGTATCAGCTACTGGGATGCCATGGATACCTACGGTACCGACAAGCCCGACACCCGCATCGGCATGGAGCTCCACGATGTGGCCGGCATCTTCGCCGAATCCAGCTTCAAGCTCTTCGCATCCGCTGCAGCCACCGAGGGCCAGCACGTGAAGGCCATCTGCGTACCCGCAGCCGGTGTCTGGGGTCGCTCCAAGATCGACAGGCTTTCCGAGGTTGCAGCCTCCTTCGGCGCTAAGGGCCTCGCGTGGATCGCCTTCAAGGAAGATGGATCCGTGCAAAGCCCCATAGCCAAGTTCCTCTCAGAGAACGAGATAGGCGCTCTCAAGGCCGAGATGGGCGCAACATCCGGTGACCTCGTGCTGTTCGCGGTGGGCGACCGCCTCGAGACCGACGAGATCCTCGGCGGCATGCGCAGCCACCTGGCCGACGTACTCGCGATCCCGCGCGAGGGCCACGATTTCCTGTGGGTCGTGGGCTTCCCGCTCGTGCATTGGGACGAGGAGCGCGGCGCCTATGCTGCCGAGCACCAGCCCTTCACCCAGCCCGTCGAGGCGGATATCGAGCGCCTCGAATCAGATCCGCTCTCCGTGGGATCGTGGACGTATGACTTCGTCATGGACGGCTACGAGGCCGGTGGCGGCGGCATGCGCATCCACAATGCGGCGCTGCAGATGCGCGTTCTCAAGCTCCTCGGCTTCACGGAGGAGCGTGCCCGCACGCAGTTCGGCTTTTTGCTCGATGCCCTCGAGTACGGCGCGCCCCCGATGGGCGGTTTCGCACTCGGCCTCGACCGCGTGTGCATGCTGCTCGCGGGTTCCGATTCCATCCGCGATGTCATGGCCTTCCCCAAGACCACCTCGGGTTCCGACCTCATGAGCGACGCGCCGAGCGCCGTCTCCGAGGAGCAGCTTGCCGAGGTGGCCCTCAAGGTCGTGAGGTAGCCTACCGCCTGCACACCTGCAACCTAGGGCCAACCTGCGGGAATCTCCAGCACCGCCCGGGCACCGCCGAGTTCCGAATCGGTGAAGTAGGCGCGCCCACCGTGCGTATCGGCGACGGCCTTCACCACGGCGAGCCCGATTCCCGTCGAACCCATGGCCGCTTTGGCAGTTTGGTTCAACCGCACGAACCGCTCGAACACGCGGGAGCGATCCTCTGGCGCGATGCCCGGGCCATCGTCCTCCACGCAGAAGCACACAAGATCGCCCTCCTCGCGCAAGCCCACACGCACGGTGCTTGCGGAAAAGCGCTCGGCGTTATCTAAGAGGTTGCTTAGGGCATGCGACATGAGGCGCATATCCACGCGTGCGATCACGGGCTCCACGCCGCTGGTATCGAAGGTCTTCGGCGAATGCGCCGCGATGGCTGCAACACGCTCGAACACGAGGTCGATGAGGTCGCATGGAGTGAGGTCGGCCGCTGAGACCCCCTCGTCGTAGCGTGCAAGGGCCAAAAGGTCGCTCACGATGCTCTGCATGCGCGCGTTCTCACGCCGCAGGTCGGCGATGGCCTCGTCGGTGCTGATGGTATCGGGGTGCGTGGCGAGCGTATCGAGGATCATCGCGCTCGCAGCGACGGGGCTCTTGAGTTCGTGCGATGCGTCGGAGATGAAGCGCCTCTGGGCGAGGAGGTCGTCCTCCATACGGCCGATAACCTCGTTGAATGTCTCGGCAAGGGGCCTGAGGTCGGGATCGTGTCCGGGCACCGGGATGCGCGCGGACAGGTCCTGCGTGATGATGCGCTCGGTTGCGGCGCGCATCTCCTCGACAGGTTGGAGCGTTCTGCCCGACATGATCCAGGTGAACCGGGCGATTGCCGCAAGCATCAAGGCAAAGATCACCGAGAGGATGCCGGCTGCGCGGCGTGCGGACGCAACGGCATCTGCGATGGAATCGATGGCGACGATCGTATAGCTCGAGCCATGGTAGCTGCAGCGGCGCTGTGCCACGAGGAACGGCCCCGGCCCGCCGGCGATCTCGGCGAGCGTGGCGTCCGTCACGGGTGCCTCGGTGCCTGACGCTTGTGCGATGTGCGTCTGGGCAGCACGTGCGAGGGCAAGGCCTATGAACTTGCCGAGGCCGTCATCATCATCGTCGTCATCATCATCATCGTAGTCGTCATCATCGTCGGAGTCGGTGCTTCCGGTGCCCGTAGGGGCATATCCGCCTGCGAAATCGTCATCGTCGGGCTCCTCATCATCCTCATCGGGATCATCGTCTGCATCAGCGATGCCGTACGACGGTCCCTGCCCGTCGGGATTCCCCGTCCTCGAGAGCCCATCGCCTTCATCGTCGTCATCCTGTGCGGCAGGCAGGTCGTCTATCTCGAAATCGTGGGCGTCCTTGCCGAAGACGAGCGCCTTGTAGTCCAGCCGGCGCGCCTCCTCGGAGCTTGCCGAAACGACATTTCCCTCTGAATCGAGCACCACCACGAGCACCGAGCCCGCATTATCGGTCGCCCGGCCGAAGTCGCCCTGCAGAACTGCGGTCTCCGCGCTGTCCAGACGGTCCTCGAGCGTGTCGAGCAGCGCTTGGCGCAGCGAGCGGAACATCCCGAGGGCTACGACCGTCACAATGAGGGTCATGGCGACGGCGGAGAGCGCAACCGTGATGGCGACGGTTCGCCCGCGGATGCTTTTGGGAATGAGCGCAGCCATACTATGCCACCATGTAGCCGATGCCGCGCACGGTTGTGATGCGGCTTTCGGCTCCTCCCACGTCGATCTTCTTGCGCAGGTAGCGGATGTAGACCTCCACGATGTTCTCGCTGCCCAGATAATCGCTTCCCCAGATGTAGTCGATCAGATCCTGCTTCGAGACAACCGTTCCACGGTTGCGGACCAGGTACTCGAGCAGGTCGTACTCGCGCGGGGTGAGCTCCACCACGCGGCCTGCGCAGGTGACGGAACGCGATGCAGTGTCCACCACGAGGTCGTCAGCCTCTAGGGAGGCGGTGCGGTTGCGCGCTCCGCGTCTCAGCAGCGAGCCGATACGTGCGAGCAGCACCACGAGCGAGAACGGCTTGCGCAAGAAATCGTCGGCCCCCATCTCGAAGGCATCCACCTCGTCATACTCGCCGTCTTTGGCCGTGAGCATGAGGATGGGAGCCTCGATGCCCTCGGCGCGCGCGGCCCGGCATACCTCGTAGCCGTTGAGGCCAGGGAGGATGATATCGAGGGTGATGAGGTCGTAGGGTTTCTCGAGGATCATATCGAGGGCATCCGAGCCGTTGAAGGCAATGTCGACGGAGTGCCCCTGCGCCTCGAGGTTTTTCGCGAGATACTGGGCGATGTTCTCCTCGTCTTCAACTATGAGCAGCTTCATGGCAGGTCCGTTTCGGCGGGGCTCATCTCAGATGGTAGCAAAGCGGAGAGGCCGCCCGCATCGCTGCGGGCAGTCCTTCGGTGAAATGGCGTGTCGAGAAGCGCCTAATCGTCCTCGTCCTCGTCATCGAAGTCGTAGTCGTCGTAGTCGTCGTGATCATCCTCGTCGGCGTCCTCGCGCACCCAGACGCCGTGCTCGAGCTCGTATACGATGCCATTCTCGATCTTCTTGTCGTGCTCCGCCTCCCACACGCCGTCGTCCCACTCGTAGACGACGCCATCCTCGAGTTTGTAGATGTCATCGCCGGAGATGATCGTGTTCTCCTGGGGTGCGGGCTGCTCCGCAGGAGCCTGCACGGGGTAGTCCTCGCGCACCCAGACGCCGTGCTCGAGCTCGTATACGATGCCATTCTCGATCTTCTTGTCGTGCTCCGCCTCCCACGCGCCGTCGTCCCACTCGTAGACGACGCCGCCCTCGAGCTTGTAGTAGTCTCCTCCGGACATGATGGTGTTCTCGACATCGGGCGGCACCGATGTCGCGGGCCCTCCCTGAGCAAAGGCGTAGGCGCTCGCCAGTAGTCCGCAGAACACGGCTACCGAAACAGCCCCTGCCATGTTCACGCGCTGGGCTTTCAGCTGCTTGAAGATGCTCATGATCGCTCCCTTCTGCCGTGCGCTTCCGCGCATGCTCCTGCTCTAAGCACAGGATGACAGGGGAGTGCTTAAAGAATGCTGAGAGGGTTCCGGGCGGATCTGCACGCCTGCTACCAGAGCTTCTCGGAGAGGCGCCTGCGAATAGCGAGATACTCGTAGACCAAGAGCACCATGAGGATGGCCATGATGACGAGGCTTGCCACGATGGCGCCCGCGAGCTGTGCGAACTTGATCAGCAGAAGCGCCACCGGCACCGCAAAAGCAATGGCGATGAGGTAGAGCTTGGTGATGGACTCCTGCTCGCGCTGCAGGGCGATGATCTGGTACAGGAAGTCGATGGCGGCGCAGAGGCCCCCCGTGCCGACCATCACGAGCATGAGCGAACGGTATTTTTCGAAATTAATGCCATACATGATATTCATGAGCGGGATGCCGACCCAGGACATCGCAATGGCCATGAGCGCAGTGATGCCCACGACAACGCCGAGCATCGCGAGCACGACCAGATCGAAGCGCGTGCGCTTGTCGGGGTTGGCCCAGATGTTGGCGAGACGTACGAGCTGCGGCTTATAGATAAATCCGAAAATCATGAGGATCATCTGCGAGGGGAAGTAGAGCGCGTTGTAATAGAGCTGGTTGTCATAGGAGAGGGTGCCCTCCATGGCGAACTTGGGCAGGCTTTCGAGCACGTTGTAGAGAAACATCGCCAAGAACAGCGGTAGGCACTGGGCGAAGAGCTCCTTCACAGCGCGCATGCTCCATGGATAGGAGCGCTCGGTCTCGAAAAAGGTGAGCGGCAGCGTGAGCACCAGCACCGCGATTCCCTCGGCAATAGACATCGCCCAACATGCCCACACGAGGTTGCGCGAGATGGCGAGCACGATCGTGCAGACCACGAAGGAGGCCACGCAACGCACGGTCTGCGAGATGCCTGCAAGATAGAGCTTGTCCTTCTGCTGGAGGCGCCCCTCATAGACGTCGGCGAGCGCATCGATCGCACGGAAGACGATCATGCCCATGCAGATCGACATCATGGGCTCGGAATAGCCGCGGAGCTTGCAGTAGGTGAAGCCCACGATAAGCATGAACACGCAGGTGATGATGCGGTTGATCTGGTAGTCGTTGAAGGATTGCATCTCCGCGACATCGGAGACCTGATAGGTGCGCACACCGTAATTGGCCACGAATAGCAGCAGGAGCCCGATGGCGAAGGCCATTGAGAACATGCCCGCCTGCTGGACGCCTACGAGCTGCGTGACCACGACCGTGAGGAGAGGGAAGTGACCGCCCCATGCAGCCTGGCCGAGGGCGTTGCAGATGTAGTCGCGCGTGGTCTGATGGGCGGCGTAGCGGGCCGTCTCGTCGGAAAGCGAGCCGGAATAGATGGCGCCGATCAGACGGTTCCACCAGGAGTTGATAAGATGGGAGAGTCGCGACTCCCTCTGCGCGGGGGCAGCATCGCGGGAAGAGCTGCGGGAACGGTGCCTGTGCGTTGACAGGGCGTGTCGTCGGCCCGCCACACGGGTCCCTCCCTGCGCCCAACGCCTCTCACGACGTTCTTCTGGTGACATCGAACCTCCCAACCCAACGGTATCGATTGTAGCAACCGTGCTGCGCATATCGGCAAATCACACGGGATTGCTACAGAGCGAAGAATGGTGGATTTTTTCTAAAATACCCTTGCTTTCATAGGAATTATAGGTATACTGATGGATAGAAGTTAACTTTAATTAACTTCAAGCACGTTGTTCCCTGCCTTGGCGCTCGCAGACCCTCTCCCTGCCGAGCGTACGGGCCCTATACGCGCCGCCTGTGTTCCCCCTTTCTTGCACAGGCGGCGCGCGTGCGTCCCGCCTCTGCGCACCTTCCAAACCTATCTTGGATATCTTCCAAACTTGTGCGATACGCCGCTCCCCCCTGCGCTATACTTACGAACAAATGTACCCATTCCACATCGAGGGAGGTGCGGGCGGTGAAGGCCGAGCAGATCGTCGAGCTCATACTCGATGCGGCGCGTGAGAATCGGGTGCTCTCGGGAGGCGCTTACAAGGACGAGCCCATCATCCGTACCGGGCGGCAGGCTTTCGGCACGCGCGGCAACGCATCGCTCTGGTCACTCGGCAAGAACCTCCTCGATCTTGCCCTTACGGCTACGGATCCGGTGCCCGAACCCATCGTCCAGATGCGCAACCTCGCACGCAACCGAAGCCGCTGGACCGTCTCCTATGCCGATCCCAAGCTCTTCTACGATCAGGCCCGCTTCATGGAAAGCTATGCCGACGACTGCCCGTATGCAGGCGAGTTCACGAGATACTATCCTACCTATGAGGATATGTCCGATGCCCAGCTAAGGGGTTATTTCACGTGGAGAAGGCGCTACCGTGCCGGAGAAGCGCCCCAGGCCCCGTTGTCGTTCCTGTTCGTGCACGCCTACGAGCTGCTCTGCGGCGTGGGTGTTGAAAGCCGCCGAGAGGGGCTCCGCGCCCTCGCGCTCCTGCGCGATACCTACGGATCTCGGCAAGGCAACGGCGCCCTCATCTCCCATCTTTCAACATGGATGGCCGATTATGCGATCTATCACGGCCTCGACCGCGCATTGCTCGGATGCGATGCCGAGGGTACCCCGCTCGACCGGGCGGTAGCTGTGCTCGCCGGCGCGGAGCGGGCGCTTCTCGCCACGGAAGAGCCCGCTGCGTGGCGGCATACAGGTGCGGGTCTTCCCGAGTGCGGGGACTTCGCCTGTGCGCTCGCTGCCGCATCGCGCTACCGGATGGAGCGCTCGCGGATGTTCTCCGAGCATTTCGACGAGCTTGGCGAATGCTGCGCGGCGGTGTTTGCGCGCATGGTCGACCACTGCAAGCGCCGCCGGAAGCGCGGGTTCGTCGACGGGCTCTTCGGCGATGCCGTGGATGTGCCCTACACCCCGTTCCGCTCGGCAATCTTCTACGACCCTGAGCCGCATCCCGACTGCACGGTCGAGCTGATGAGCGGCGTGAGGTATCGCTGCCGTTTTGGCCGCTGGTCGAGGTACCGCCCCCATCGCGCTACGGAGACCAGCGCAGAGCTGGGCGATATCCTCCACGAGATCGACCGCACGATGCGGATCAAACTGGGTGGTCTGCCCGAGCTCAAGGCCCGGAAGCTGCCCGCATACGTGCAGCGCATCGTGGAAGACGAGGTTGCATCCTGCCTCGATCGGAGGGCCGCCGAGGAGGCGGCCAAGGTGCATATCGACCGTACGGCGCTCCTCGGTATCCGCGCGGCGGCGGCCCACACGCGCGAGGCCCTGCTGGTGGATGAGGAGCGCGAAGAGGTGCCTGACGAGTCTTGCGCGGCAGGTTCCGGAATCGGCCCCATGGAGGAATCCCGCGCGGGCGAATCCAGCGCAACCGGGAGCCCCTTCGGGCTCTCGGCTGATGACGAGGCGTTGCTTACGTGCCTGCTCGCGGGGACGTATGATGCGGATACCCTGATCCGGTGCGGCGTGATGGTCTCACTCGCGGTCGATCGCATCAACGAGGCGTTCTTCGAACGTGTTGGAGATACCGTGATCGAATTCGAGGGGGATGACCCGTGTCTGGTCGAAGACTATGCGGATGACGTGAGAAAGGCGCTTTCATGATGGACGGGATGGCGGCCCCCAAGGTTCCGAGGCGCATCGCCACGGTGCTCATCAACTCGCTTAAGGGCGGCGTCGTGCCCCGTATGGGACTGCCCTACATCACCGTGGGCCGCGAGGCCGAGGTGGCGGCCCTGCTCCGCGACCTCGAGATCGTAGCCGACGGCGGAGCATCGTTCCGCTTCGTCGCGGGCAAGTACGGCAGCGGCAAGAGCTTCCTTCTGCAGACCATCCGCAATCATGCCATGGGCAGGAACTTCGTGGTGGCCGATGCCGACCTCTCGCCCGAGCGCCGCCTGCAGGGCACGAGGGGTCAGGGCCTCGCTACCTATCGGGAGCTCATCTCCAATCTCTCCGTCAAGACCCGTCCCGAGGGCGGTGCGCTCACGCTCATCCTCGACCGCTGGATCTCCAACATCCAGCAGGAGGTCGTGGTTGCCGGCACCGCGCCGGACGATCCTGCATTCGCAGCCCTCGTCGAGCAGCGCATCCATGCCGTCATCTCCGATGTGCGCGATATGGTGCACGGCTTCGATTTCGCATGGCTCCTCTCGCTGTATTTCCGTGCCTATCTCGACGCTGATGACGAGGCCAAGGGAAACGTGGTCAAGTGGTTCCGCGGCGAGTACCGCACCAAGGCCGAAGCCCGTGCCGAGCTGGGTGTCACGGCCATCGTGACCGACGACGATTGGTACGACTACATCAAGCTCTTCGCGCGCTTCCTGCGCGGTGCCGGTTACGAGGGGCTCGTCGTGCTCGTCGACGAGCTCGTCAACCTCTACAAGATCCCCCATGCGGTATCGCGGCAGTACAACTACGAGAAGATCCTCGCCATGTACAACGACACCCTTCAGGGCAAGGCATCCTATCTGGGCATCATCATGAGCGGTACGCCCCAGTGCGTGGATGACCGCCGCCGGGGCCTCTATTCCTACGAGGCCCTGCGCTCGCGCCTCTCACAAGGCCGCTTCGGCCGCGAGGGCATGACGGACCTCATGGCTCCGGTCATCCGGCTTGTGCCGCTCACGCCCGAGGAGCTGCTCGTGCTCATCGAGAAGCTCGCCGATATCCACGCCGGCCTCTTCGGTTACGGGCGCAGCCTTAGCGAGGATGACCTCGCCACCTTCCTCGAGCTCGAGCTTTCGCGCGTGGGTGCCGATACCCTCGTCACCCCGCGCGAGGTCATCCGCGATTTCATCGAGATGCTCGACATCATGCTGCAGACGCCCGGCCTCACGGTGGCGGGGCTTCTGGGCTCCGATTCGTTCGTGCATGCCGTGGCGGGCCCAGACGGAGCCGACGATGCCGCCGAGGACGAGACGGGCTTTGCCGAGTTCGCCATCTAGGAGCCATTGGGGGGCATTCCCGACAGCAGTGGGGAGGAGAAAGGGTCATCGTGGCCGGGATCTTCGACAGATTCGCACCATTCGTGCAGGATTTCGTCTACACGCACGACTGGGAGTCGCTGCGCGCCATCCAGGTGGCGGCAGCCGATGCCATCTTCAACACCGATGAGAATGTCCTGCTGACGTCATCCACGGCCTCGGGCAAGACCGAGGCGGCCTTCTTCCCCATCCTCACCCAGCTCTGGGAGAACCCGCCCGCATCGGCGGGCTGCATCTACGTGGGTCCCCTGAAAGCCCTCATCAACGACCAGTTCTACCGTCTGACCGACCTTTGCGAGGAGGGCGGCATCCCCGTATGGCACTGGCACGGCGACGTGGCCGCCTCGCATAAGGCGCGTTTCATGAAGCGCCCGAGCGGCATCCTGCAGATCACGCCCGAGTCGCTCGAGGCTTTGCTCCTACACCGCCATGCCGCCATCCCCCAGCTCTTCGGCGATCTGCGCTTCGTCGTGATCGATGAGCTGCATGCGCTGCTGCGCGGCGATCGCGGTGCGCAGACGCTCTGCCTCATCGAGCGCCTCTCGCGCATGGCGGGAGCGCATCCGCGCAGGATCGGCCTGTCCGCCACCATCGGCGATCCCGCTGTTGCCGCACGGCTCCTCTCCCAAGGGTCGGGCAGATGCTGCACAGTGCCCCGCGTGGAGGAATCCGCCCAGCGCTGGCGCCTCTCGATGGAGCATTTCTACACGCACGGCCCGCAGGCTTCCGAGCAGCAGGGAGCCCATGCGGGCACCGTAGCGCTGGAGGGTGCCTCCTCCCCGGCAGACGCGACGGCCCCCGCAAATGCCGATCCGGGCATCGGCTACATCTACGAGCACACGCTGGGCCGCAAGTGCCTCGTCTTCTCCAACTCGCGCGAGGAATGCGAGGCGGTTACCTCCACGTTGCGCTCATACTGCGAGCACAAAGGCGAGCCCGACCGCTTCCTCATCCACCACGGCAACCTCTCGTCGAGCTTCCGCGAGACAGCCGAGGAGCTCATGCGCGACGAGGAGGTCGCGCTTACCACCTGCACCACCTCCACGCTCGAGCTGGGCATCGACATCGGCCGTCTCGAGCGGGCGTTCCAGATCGACGCGCCGTTCACCGTATCGAGCTTCCTGCAGCGCATGGGTCGCACGGGTCGGCGCGGGCAGCCTCCCGAGATGCGCTTCGTCATGCGCGAGGACCCTCCCGAGCCGCGTGCGCTGATGCCCGAGACCATCCCTTGGAAGCTCCTGCAGGGCATCTCGCTCGTGCAGCTCTATCTCGAGGAGCGCTGGGTCGAGCCGCCCAATCCGCGACGTTTGCGCTACAGCCTGCTCTACCACCAGACCATGGCGACGCTCGCCTCGTGCGGCGAGCTCACGCCTGCGCAGCTCGCGGGCCGGGTGCTCTCGCTCTCTCCCTTCTCGCGCATCGATGGAGACGACTACAGGCTGCTCCTGCGCCATCTCCTCGAAGCCGACCACATCGAGCTCACCGAGACGGGAGGCCTTATCGTCGGGCTTGCCGGCGAGCGCGTCACCAACAGCTTCCGCTTCTATGGCGTGTTCGTCGAGAGCGAGGAGTATACCGTGCGCTCCGAGAGCCAGGAGCTGGGCACCGTGGTCCAGCCGCCGCCGGTAGGCGAGAAGCTTGCCATAGCGGGTGCCGTCTGGATTGTGGAGGACATCGACCACAAGCGCAGGCTCGTCTACGTCACGCAGGTCAAAGGCAAGGTGCCGGCGTATTTCGGCGAATGCCCCGGCGACATCGATACGCGCATCCTCGAGCGCATGCGCCAAGTGCTCATCGAGCAGGATGGCTACCCCTACCTGCAGGAGCATGCCCGCGCACGCCTTTCCCACGCACGGCTCGTAGCCCGTGCCGCCGGCGTGACCTCATCTCCGCTCATCAACCTCGGCGGCGACACCTGGGCGCTTTTCCCTTGGCTCGGCACCTATGCGTTCATCGCGCTCGAGCGCGTGATCAAGCGGAAGCTCCCTGCGAGCTTGGGCATCAAGGGCGTTGATGTCTGCCGTCCCTTCTACATCCAGTTCCGGATGTCCGCATCGGCAGACGAGTTCCTCTCGTGCCTTGCAGGCGTCTTGGCCGAGGAGTTCGATCCTCTCGAGCTCGTGTATCCGGGCGAGATCCCGGTCTTCGATAAGTACGATGAGTTCCTGCCGCCCGAGCTCGTGCGCAAGGGCTTCGCCGAGGGTGTGCTCGACATCGAGGACATGCGCGGGCGGGTGCTCTCGTGGGTGCCCGGCAGCTCGTCCGATCAGCTCGTGGAGGACGTCGAGGCGTAGTCAGCCTTCTGTGCTGATTGTGCACGGGAAAGCGCTCCGGCGTGAATCCGGAGCGCTGGAAGTTCGGCTGTACAGATAGGGCTTACTTCTTGACGGTGCCCTGCTTGGCGACGGCATCGATCTTGGCCGCGATGGTTTCGGGGTCGCCGATGTAGTGCTTGTCGAGGATGTTCCATTCCTCGTCGAAGGTGTAGGACAGGGGCACGCCGGTGGGGATGTTGATCTCGAGGATCTCCTCGGGGGTGAGGTGCTCGAACATCATGTAGAGGGCGCGCAGGCTGTTGCCGTGAGCGGCGATCAGCACACGCTCGCCGGCCTCCATCCTGGGCTTGATCTCGCGCTCGAAATACGGCCATGCGCGGGCGATGGTATCTTTGAGGCACTCGGTGTAGGGCAGATCCTCGCGTGGCACGCTGCGGAACATCTCGAGGACGTGCGGGTCGCGCTCGTCGCCGGGCTCCAGCGCGGGCGGGCAGATATCGAAGCTTCTGCGCCAGATCTTGACCTGGGCCTCTCCGTGCTCGGCGGCGGCATCGGCCTTGTTGAGACCCTGCAGGGCACCGTAGTGGCGCTCGTTGAGCTCCCATGCCTTGATGACGGGCAGCCAGTTGCGATCCATCTCGTCGAGGACGTGGTTCAAGGTGTGGATCGCGCGCTTGAGATATGAGGTGTAGCAGATGTCGAAGTCGTAGCCGGCCTCCTTGAGGGCTCGGCCACCGGCTGCCGCCTCGGTGTGGCCGGTCTCGGTGAGGTCGACATCGGTCCATCCGGTGAAGAGGTTGAGCTTGTTCCACTCGCTCTCACCGTGGCGGATAATCACGAGCGTCATCTCTTTGCCCATGGCAGTCCTTTCTCGGGAATTGCGGGAAAACCCAGTTGACACTAGTATGGCCCAGTTGCGCGTCGTTTTCACTTCGGAATGGGTAATCGGTACTCCGTGCGTGAGAGTTGGTACCGTTCGCAGACAGCGAAACGGACCCGAAACATGCTTGTGCCAACGTGGGAGGGAAAGACTATCGGCCGGCCCCGGAGGGAGTCTGCATGAGCAGCGAAGGCAGCATCGATTTCGTCCTTAAAACCGTCGAAGAGCGCGATATCCGCTTCGTGCGGTTGTGGTTCACCGATGTGCTCGGGCATCTCAAGTCGTTCTCCATCTCGCCTGAGGAGCTCGAGGAGGCCTTCGAGGAGGGCATCGGCTTCGATGGCTCGGCCGTCGACGGTTTCGTGCGTCTCGAAGAATCGGACATGCTCGCCTTCCCCGATGCCAATACCTTCCAACTCGTGCCCCGCAAGGAGGGCGAGCATAGCGCCGTGGCGCGCGTCTTCTGCGATATCCGCACACCCAGCCGCGAGCCGTTCGAGGGCGATCCGCGCGGAGTGCTCATCCGCGCCTTTGCCAAGGCCGACGAGATGGGCTACGTCTTCAACGTCGGTCCCAAGATCGAGTACTTCTACTTCGATAACGATCTCGACCCCGTTCCGCTCGACCGTAGCGGCTACTTCGATTTCTCGCCCACCGACGCCTCGATCGACCTGCGCCGCGCCATCTCGCGCGAATGCGAGAAGATCGGCATTCCCGTGCAGTACTCCTTCCACGCCAACGCGCAATCGCAGAATGCCATCGAGCTGCGCTATACCGAGGCTGTGAGCTGTGCCGACAACATCATGACAACCCGCCTGATCATCCGCGAGCAGGCTGCCCGGCGCGGTTTCTTCGCCTCGTTCATGCCCAAGCCCTTGGCGGGCTATCCGGGTTCTGCCATGTTCTTATACCTGTCGCTGTTCGACCATGATGGCGAGAACCTTTTCTGGGCGCCCAAGGAGACCCACGACGCCCACCTCTCCGAGCTGGCCCAGCATTTCGTGGGCGGCTTGCTCGCCTATGCGCCCGAGTTCATGCTGGTGACCAATCCCACGGTCAACTCCTACAAGCGCTTCGTCTCGAGCAGTGTCGTTCCCCGGTATGCGACGTGGGGCAGCAAAGACCGCTCCGCTCTCGTGCGCATTCCCACCCATAAGCCCGGCAAGCACATCGCCACGCGTGTCGAGCTGCGCAACCCCGATCCCACGGCGAATCCCTATCTGGCGCTTGCCGTCACGCTCGCTGCAGGTCTCAAGGGCATCGAGGAGGGCATCGAGATGCCGCCCAACTCCGCCGCCGAAGCGCGCAAGCTCTCTGCTGATGAGCTCGGCGGACGCGGTATCGTCCGCCTGCCGTGCACGTTGGGCGAGGCCATCGAGCGCTTCAAGGCGAGCAGCCTCATGCGCGAGGTCCTGGGCGACCACATCTTCGACTTCCTGATCGATGCCAAGACGCGCGAGTGGGACGACTTCTGCACCTCGGTCACCGATTGGGAACGTGCGCATTACTACGGTGGCGTGTAGGCGTATCGGGCGCGGCAAGGGGACAGGATCCATCTGCCGCTGCCCGTGGCACGGGGGCCTGTGTCCACGGGATATGGGCACGGGAAGGCCTCTATCCACAGGTTTTCCGTGGACAGGGGCGCTGTCTGCCATGTCCTGCGCAATAAGACCGTGACAAACGCCCCGCCCCCTTGCCACGCCCCTTGCAACACGGCTGCCCGTATACGATATATACGTATCTTTATGCATTAATACTCATAAATGGCGGAAAAGTATGTCGTTTATGTAAAAATGATTGGATTGGCTATGCATGCGTATACCCATCTGCCAAACTGCATCAGCAGTATCACGAGCCCTCTCAGGAAGGAATGCATTATGAAGAAGCATATGCAGGCGCTCATGGGCCTCGCTTTCGCCGCCGTGCTCGCCCTTGCGGGCTGCAACGCCGGATCCGGCACCGGTACAGATTCTGGCGATGCCACCTCGGGCGATACCGCGACCGAAGCCTCCTATACCCTCGTCCAGGAGGGCCAGCTCATCGTGGCCTCCGACCTCGACTTCCCGCCCCTCGACTCGTTCGAGAACGGCGTGCCCTCCGGCTTCGATGTCGACCTCTCCAACGAGATCGGCGCCCGTCTGGGCCTCGAGGTCGTCTACCTGCCGCCCCAGAACTTCGACTCGATCATCCCGATGATCGCCCAAGGTGGCAAGGCCGATATCGGCAACTCCGCCTTCTCCATCACCGCCGACCGCATGAAGGAGATCGACTTCACGGTTCCTTACCTCGACTCCAACCTAGGTGTTGCCGTCAAGAAGGGTGCCGAGGCCACCACCGAGGATGCCCTGAACTCTGCCGATAAGACCATCGCGGTCCAAGCTGGCACCACCGGCGAGGCTTGGGCCCGCGAGAACCTTCCCAATGCCACCATCGTGCCGCTCGTCACCGTGACCGAGGCCATGGCCGGCCTCGCCTCGGGCCTCTACGATGCCGTCGTCGCCGACCTCCCCGTCATCGCCCACCAGTGCACGATCTCCTTCACCGACTGCGAAGTCTGCATCGAGATCCCCACGGGCGAGCAGTACGGCATCGTCGTCTCGAAGGATAACCCCGGCCTCACCGCTGCCATCAACCAGGTCCTCGCCGACATGGAGGCCGACGGCACCATGGATGAGCTCAAGCAGAAATGGTTCGGCGACGCCATGTAGGGGGCGCTCACGAAAGAGAATCGCATGCTGATTTCAGAAAAACATGCAGCGAACCATGGACGGGCGCCTCGTGCGCTCGTCTTGGTGTGCATGCTGCTCATCCCACTCTTCTTCGTGTCTCCCGCGCTGGCTCTCACGACCAATAAGGCAACCGCACGCCCCAACGAGGACGGCGGTCATAGCGTTATAGGCGGGTTGCCCACACGCCTCACGTGGGAGGGAACGGTCGAAGAGGGCGAGGAGATCGTCTCGGTCACCCTCGCGCTCCCCGGCGATGGCAGCTTCGCGGACGCTTCCGTGAAGGTCACCGTGCTCGACGGCCTCGACCGCATGCCCATCGACGTGGCGTCCGTCTCCGCCAATGGCAGTTCCATCACGGTGGACTTCTCCGACCCCATCCCGTCGGGATCGCTCTTGCGCCTCGAGCTCGAAGATACGCGTCTGCCGACCGAGGGCGGGGAGGTCTCCATCACGGGAACCTACACCACGTCAGCTGGCAAAACGACCGCCCTTGCGGCCTCGAAGCCCATTGCGGTCATCGCCAATACCTGGCTCCAGCAGGCCGTGGCTGCGCTCGACGCCAGCCCGGCCGTCCAAGCGTGGAACTCCAACCAGTTCCTCGGTATGTTCTTCAAGCCCCAGCTCATGCTCACATCGCTCTTCTCGCTCTTCCCGGGATGGCTCGTGTGCCTCGCTATCGTGCTTGCAGCCTATCCGTTCGCCATCGCGCTGGGCTTGCTTTTCGCCCTCATGAAGATCTCGCATAACCCGCTTTTGCGCGCCCTCGCGGTGGTCTACATCAACATCCTGCGCGGCACCCCGCTCTTCCTGCAGATCTACATCATGTTCTTCGGCCTGCCCATGCTCGGCATCGTCATCGACAACAACGTGCTCGGCGTGGCGGTCATGGCCATCAACTCCTCGGCCTATCTTGCCGAGATCTTCCGCGCAGGCATCCAATCCATCCAGCAGGGCCAGTACGAGGCTGCGGCAAGCCTGGGCATGAACCGTATCCAGACCATGTTCACCATCATCCTGCCGCAGACCATCCGCCGCGTCATCCCCACGGTCACGAGCGACTTCATCACCAGCTACAAAGACACCTCGCTGCTTTCCAGCGTGGGCGTCATGGAGCTTATGATGTTCGCCAAGAATGCCACGTCCGTCTCGGGCAACATCACGCCGTATGTGACCGCCGCCCTGTTCTACCTCGTGGTGACGCTTCCGCTCATCAAGGTGGTCGGCATCATCGAGAAGCGCCTTGCCCGCTCCGAGCGCGGCCAGGGTACGAGGCCCGGTGCCAAGGCCAAGGCACCGCAGGTTCGGAATCGCGCAGATGGCGGAGCTTCCCTCGAGATTGCGGGAAGCTCGCACTCCGAGGCGCTCGATCGGGGGGATTCTCTGGTGAGAAGCCTGCTTGCACCCTTTGTCCCCGTGGCGTCCGCAGCGTCTATGCAGGGGGGCGATGCCCGTGTTCGGTAAGCGCAAAGCCAAGCTCGACCCGCCCGTCGTTCCGCCGCCGCTCGACGCCGAGGAGGCGGCGCGCATCGCCTTCGCGTCTGATCGGGATCTCACGAGCCATCATTTTGTAGAGGGCGAGCATCCCATCGTGCGTATCGAGCATCTCAACAAGACCTTCGACGGCACCACGCAGGTGTTGCGCGACGTCAACCTCAACGTATGGCCCGGCGAGGTCGTCGTGGTCCTCGGCCCCTCGGGTTCGGGCAAGTCCACGATGCTGCGCTGCATCAACCTGCTCGAGACCCCCACGGCAGGCCATATCCTCATCGCGGACGAGGAGATCACGGGCAAGGGCGCGACCGACATCAACAAGCTCCGCCGCGATGTCGGCATGGTGTTCCAGAGCTTCAACCTCTTCCCGCATCTCACGGCCAAGAAAAACGTCATGATCGGCCAGACCAAGGTGCTCGGCAAGAGCAAGGCGGAGGCCGAGAAGGAGGCGCTCCTCCAGCTCGAGGCCGTAGGCCTGCTCGACCGCGCCGACTACAAGCCCGCCGCGCTCTCGGGCGGCCAGCAGCAGCGCGTTGCCATCGCCCGTGCGGTTGCCATGCATCCCAACGTGATCCTGTTCGACGAGCCCACCTCGGCGCTCGATCCCGAGCTCGTGCGCGGCGTCCTCGACGTCATGCGCGACCTCGCCGAGAACTCCGGCATGACCATGATCGTCGTCACCCACGAGATGGGTTTCGCCCGCGATGTGGCCGACCGCGTGGTCTTCATGGAAGATGGCGTCGTGGTGGAGCAGGGCAGGCCCGAGAAGGTTTTCGATCATCCTGAGAACCAGAGGACGGCAGAGTTTCTGGGCAGCATCGAGTAGGGGATCCGCGAGCGCCGGGAGGCCGAGACCCGCATTCCTTCAGGTCATCCGTCCAGTTCGCAGCCCTTTGGTCTGTATTCAAAACGTGTGGCTGGATATGTGTAGGTACCTACATGAGGCTTTTCGTGGTAAGGTAAACTATTGATTTATCGTTTGGAAACAAAAGGGACCAGCATGGCGCATCACAAGACAATACTGCTCGTCTCGAGCACCACGCGTCTCCATGATCGCATGCGTGCGCTCGGGCATGCCATCGATGTGTCTATCGCACTCGCCACGCATGATACGCTTCCCCAGGCTCTGAACTCGGGGCATGAGTTCGATCTCGTCATCCTCGATTCCGAGGGTCTTCCGCAGGCAACGCTCAACGCAGTCGATGCCTTTGTCGCCGAGAACGGCCTCATCCCCGTGCTTGCCGTGGTCGATCCCGACAAGCTCTCGTCGCTCCGCATGCCCATGCAGGGCCGCAACGATTTCATCCTCTCGAGTGCCGGCGAAGCCGAGTTCGAGGTCCGTTGCTCGTTGCTGCTCTGGCCGGGCGAGGAGAGCGCCCCCGATGACATCGTCACCATCGACAACATGACCATCAGCTTGGCTACCTATCAGGTGAGCATCGATGACAAACCGGTCGACCTCACCCTCATGGAGTACTCGCTGCTCTCATTCTTGGCCACGCATCCCGGCCGCGCCTATTCGCGCGAGACGCTGCTCCACCGTGTCTGGGGATTCGAGTACTGCGGCGGCACCCGCACGGTCGATGTGCACATCCGCCGCGTGCGCTCCAAGGTCGGCCCCCAGGTGGCCTCCCACATCGTCACCATCCGGGGTGTGGGCTACCTCTTCCGCGTCTAGGCGTGCTGCCCGGACGGGCGGGTAAGCGAAGGGAGAGGGGACATGGGGCTGGGAAAGAGGACCGTAACGCTTCCCGGTGTCGCGCTCGCGATGGGTTGTCGCTTGCGCTCATGGGGTGCGCGCCCCCTTGGGGATCCGTGCCTTTCTATCTGGTGCGCGCCAAGCTGGCCGACGAGCGGATCCAGATCGCCCTCGACTTGGGATGCAGCCGGGGCAATGCATGGAAGCCTCGTCATCAGGTAAGGACGTTCGCATGTTGGAAAGCTTCTTCAAGTTCTTCGGCGTCGAGCCGGTGGGGCTCGACGAGGGCAACCTCGCAGAGTCCTTCGTGGACCGCCTGGGCGGCAGCTCATTCGGCGGCGGCATCATGTTCGCCATCCGCCCTTCCGACCTCGCCCTGTGGCGGGAGAACCTCCGCAGCGCCTATCCGGGAAGTGACGGCTCGCCCCGTCCGTTCGCATATGACTGGCTGGGCGACTGCCTTGCCGAGGTCGAGGGTCGGCAGGGCCGCGAGGTGGCCATCTTCGAGATAGGGTCGGGCTCTGCGCTTCGCACGGGAGCTTCGGTGGAGAGGTTCCTCAACAGTGAGATCCCGGACCATCATGACCAGTCGCTCGTGTCCCCGTTCTGGGAGGCGTGGGTATCGTCCGGCGGAATCCGTCCGGAATACGGCCAGTGCGTCGGGTACAAGGTCCCGCTCTTCCTAGGCGGCAGGGACGAGATCGGCAATCTCGAGCTCTCCGACGTCGACGTCTACTGGACGATCCTCGCACAGCTGATCGCGCGCAATGCCGGCGGGAGCACGCGACGGGCGACGTGACGGCAGGCGAGATGTGCGAGGTGTCTGGCGACCCTTGCCGCCCCGCTCAACCTCCACGCGGACCACAGTATCGTGCTTTTTAGAAGGTGGCAGCTTGCATGACATCAGGGTAGAAGAAGGACTGAACTGGGAAAACGCAGAGGCTGTCTGTTCTTGGACCAATCGGCAGGGGGCGGACTTCCTTGAGCAATGGGCGGGACCGGAATTAACGTTTCCGCTGACCGTCGAGGCGTTACAAGGGCTCAGCAATCCATACTCCATATTCCTGTCCGGCGAATTTGTCGGGTTGATCCAAAAGATCAGGGTGGAACAGGGCACTGCTCACATCGGCAGGTTTCTCATAGATCCGGAGCATACGGGAAAAGGGATCGGCAAACATGCCCTGATGGAGTTTATCAACATGATATGCATGGATTCGAGCATCAGCAGCATTTCCCTTGCCGTGCTTGCGCATAACATCAGGGCGAGAAGCTTGTATGAGAAGCTGGGGTTTGCGACGTATGAGGTTGCAGGTCATCCACAGGGAAAACTCCTGATGAAGAGAATGCGGACGAGCTTTTTCAGAGATATGTCATGACCGGCTGATGTTCATCAGAACGCAAAAGCAGATCCTGCCGACGAGGGACTACTCGACGGTACCGTAGACAAAACCCAGGCCGCGTGCCGTGATGATGGAGTTGAGCTGATCGCAGAGGCGGTAGCGCTTGTAGGAACCCGCCGGCAGATGCTCCACCACGTCGATGAGGTCATCGCAGAGGTCGAAGGTCTCGGCGAGCACGATCACGTCGAGGCGCGGCACCGCTTTCGAGGGATTCACGGTGAAAAGCGCATCGACAAGCCGCTGCAGCTCGCCATACTCGTCGGCGCACGAGCTTGGCGTGGGGGGCGTGTTAGCAGAATTTTTCATACAGCCATACTAGCATTGCGCGTACCCGTCCGGCGTCTATACTTCATTCTGACGGCAAGCCCGCGCGGTGAGGAGAGAGCATGGCATCCGTGTACCACAGCATGTCCGATGCAGAACTCGATCAGGTGCTTGCGCAGCTCGAGATCGAAGGCCAGGCCCTGCGCGAGAAGCATTTGGCGCTCGATATGGCGCGCGGCAAGCCCAGCCCCGAGCAGACAGCGCTCTCCAAGCCCATGCTCGATCTTTTGACCAGCACGACGAACCTTATCGACGGTACCGTTCCGGTCGACAACTACTTCGCGCCCGACGGCCTGCCCTCGGCCCGCAAGCTCGCCGCCGAACTTATCGGCGTCGAGCCTGAGAACGTGATCGTCAACGGCTCTTCGAGCTTGAACCTCATGCACGATCTCGTGGCGCACGCCTTTGCAATCGGCGTATGCGGCAATACTCCCTGGTGCCAGCAGGATCGGGTCAAGTTCCTCTGCCCGTCGCCCGGCTATGACCGCCATTTCACCGTGACCGCTCACTACGGCATCGAGAACATCCCCATCCCTATGGCTCCCGACGGTCCCGATATGGATGAGGTCTGCCGTCTTGTGGAGACGGATCCGCAGGTCAAGGGCATCTGGTGTGTTCCCAAGTACTCCAACCCCCAAGGCTACACCTATTCCGACGAGACGGTCCGCCGCTTCGCCGCCTTAAAGCCTGCCGCGTCCGACTTCCGCATCTTCTGGGATAACGCCTACGCAGTCCATGACCTCTACGACGAGGGTGACCAGCTCCTGAATATCTTCGACGCGCTTGCCGAGACGGGGGGGCGCGATCTCGTCTACGAGTTCGCTTCCATGGCCAAGGTCACCTTCCCAGGCTCCGGCATGGCATGGGTCGCCGCAAGCCATACCGACATCGCCGATATTCGTGCGCATTTCGCGGCTATGCGCGTCTGCCCCGAGAAGATCTCGCAGTTCGCCCATGTGGCCTTCCTGCACGATGCGGCTGGCGTGCGTGCCCACATGAAGAAGCACGCGGCCGTTGCCCGTCCCCGTTTCGAGCTCGTGGAGCGCAAGCTCACTGAGGGTCTCGGCGAGCTCGGTATCGCAAGCTGGACGCATCCACGCGGCGGTTACTTCGTGCTGTTCAACGGACCCAGAGGCTCGGCTCGGGCTATCGTTATGCTTGCCAAGGAGCTCGGTGTCACGCTCACCGGTGCCGGCGCTACCTGGCCCTACGGCGCAGATCCTCGCGACTCAGATATCCGCATCGCCCCGACCTTCCCCTCGCTCGCCGCCCTCGACCAGGCGCTCGACGTGTTCGTGTGCGCGGTCAAGCTCGTTTGCGCCCGCATGGAGAGAGATTCCCGCGCATAACGGCCCGCATCATTTGGTAGAGTTCTGTAGTTCTCCCATACGACCGCCTGTTTGCTGACAGGGGGCCGATTTGGTCGTACACTAACGTTTTGCAGGTGCATATTTAATAAAGTAAGGATACGATAGGTAACACTATGTCGAAACGAGCAACCAAAAAGGGCCAGCAGGCCAAGAAGGCGCGCAAGGTCTCCGTCCCGCAAAACGCAGAGAAGAAGGGCCTTTCCACAGGCTCCAAGGTCGTCGTCGCCGCATTTGCGGTGATTTTGGCGCTCTCGATGATGCTGCCGTCGCTGGCAGGCCTCTTCGGCGGCGGCGACTCCAGCGCGAGTCCGACCACCATCGAGGATATCGATAGCCGCTACGGTGAGATTGCCGAGCCGCTCGAGAAGAAGGTCGCGGCCGATCCCACCGATATGGAATCGGTGCTCGAGTTGGGTCGGGCCTACATGAACTGGGGTTACAACATCTCCTATCTGGCCAGCGTCGACGATGAGACCTTGCATGCCAACGAGCTCTTCTCCAAGGCGATCCAAATGTTCGACAGCTATCTTGCATCCAATCCCGAGGATGCCGGCCAGGTGAAGGTCGACCGCGCCCTGTGCCTGCTCTACGCGGGAGAGACGAGCAATGCGCGCACTGCGCTCGAGACCATCACCGCTGAGGATCCCGATAATGCGGTCGCGTGGGCGAATCTTGGTCTGGTCTGCGAGATTTCCGGCGATACGGAAGCCGCGCGCACAGCCTATTCTGCAGCCATCGAGCATGATCCCGATAACGCGCAGGGCGCCAAGTCCTACGCCTCGTCGCGGCTGCTTGCCCTCAATACCTCTGGCAGCAGCTCCGAGGGCCTCTCGAGCACGCTGCGCGATCTTTCGGACACCAACATCTAGTGAAGGAGGCGTGCAATGACACTCGAACTCGGAACAAGCGAGCAGACGGGCATCTCGACCGTGGGCGTTCATGGCGAGGTCGACGTCTCGTGTGCTGACGAGCTCAGGACCTGCATCTCGCGCGTCATGGAGCATGAAGCCAAGGGCATCTGCATCGACATCTCCGATATGTCCTATATCGATTCGACGGGCATAGGCGTGCTCGTGGGTGCCGCCCATGCGGCAGCCGAGCAGGGCATCAGCTTCGAGGTCGTCCGCCCGCAGCGCAACGTCGCCCGCGTGCTCGAGCTCTTGGGCATCACCGGCGAGCTGGGCATCGTCGGGCGCTAGAATCGTCTATCAAATGGGTATGAACCACAACACGTACCGTTTTCACGGGGGAGGTATACGCACGTGTTTGGCATAGGAGAGACCGAGCTTCTCATCATCATCCTCTTCGGTTTCATGGTCTTCGGTCCCGACAAGCTGCCGGGAATGGGTCGTACGCTGGGTCGCGCGCTCCGTCAGTTCAGAAGCGCGCAGGAAGGTTTCACCAAGGTTGTCCAGACCGAGATCGTCGATCCCGCGACCGAGATGATGAACCTCGATGCGGCGAAACCCAACCGCAACCGCGCTGCCGAGTTCGCCGAGGATGCCGATATCGAGACCGATGATAGCGAAGACGAGGCTCCGCGCAAGGAGACCTTTGCCGAACGCAAGGCACGCCTCGCAGCCGAGCGCGCTGCCGCTAAGGCAGCCGATGAGGAGGCTGCTGCCAAAGCCGAGGAGGAGGCCGCAGCTGCAGCAGCCCATGCCGATGCCGAAGCTTCTGCGGATGCCGAGGCGAAGACCCCTTCCACCGAGACGCCCGCAGCACCTGCCCCCAAACCCAAGCCGGCGATGCCCAAGAAGGCGGCGCCCACAGCCGCTGCCGAACTCTATGACAAGCCTATCAAGAAGAAGGCCGCATCCAAGAGGAAGGCTGCAGCAAGCGAGCCCGCTGCAGTGTCTGATGCGGCTGCTCTGTCCGTCGAGGATACCGTCGACGCTGGGAAGGAGGATGAGGCCGGCGCGGAGTAGATCCGCTGCGACCTCAACGCGACCATGCCCATCACACCCGCACGCATGCCTCTTCTCGACCATCTGGGAGAGCTCAGAAGGCGCCTTACCATCGTCGTCGTCTCCGTCATCATCACGGCGGTTGTCGTCTACTTCGCCACGCCCACGCTGATCGAGATCATGATCGACCCCATCCGCTCGGCCCTGCCCGAGGGTTCGCAGCTCACGATTCTTTCGGCCTTGGGGGGCTTCACCATCCGTTTCAAGGTGGCATTCTTCTTCGGCCTCATCATCTGCACGCCCATCATCTTGTGGGAGGCCATGGGCTTTTTCCTGCCGGCGCTGCATAAGAACGAGCGCATTTGGGCCGTGCCCACGGTCGGTGCCATGGTGGTGCTTTTCTTCCTAGGCATGATCTTCTGCTACTTCGTTATCCAGAAAGCTGCGTTCGGCTGGCTTCTAGCCCAAACCGACGCCTTCGCCGAGCAGGTCGTGAACGCCGAGGACTTCCTCGATATCATGATGAAGCTCGAGGTAGGCTTCGGCATCGCCTTCCAGCTGCCGCTCGTCATCTTCTACCTCTCGACGCTCCATCTCGTTCCCTATAAGGTCTTCCGCGAGCAGTGGCGCTATATCTACGTGGGTCTGCTCACGCTCTCGGCCATCGTCACCCCCGATGCCTCGCCGGTCACCATGATGCTCATGTTCGCCGCGCTCATCTCGCTCTACGAGGCTGCGCTCGCGGTTGCCCGCACGGTCATCACGGCGCGCGATGGTCGCGAGGCGCTCAAATGGACGCGCGAGGATTACGAAGCGCACGCATTCGAAGAATAAACCGCATTTCGAGATAAGGATCGGACTTGAATCTCATCGTCACCGAGAAAAACGACGCTGCGGCCCAGATAGCACGTCTTTTGTCCGATGCAGGAAAACCTGCGTCGGACAAGGTCTACAATACACCCGTCTACCGTTTCAAGAAGGACGGCGAGGAGTGCGTCGCCATAGGCCTGCGCGGCCACATCCTCGAACCCGACTTCCCATCCGAGCTCAAATTCGATAACGAGCGGGGCTGGTTTTCGGTCTCGTCCGATGGCGAGATCCTGTCCGCCGATATCCCCGACGGTCTGGCACGTCCGCCCTACCCCAGTCGCCGCAAGCCCTATCTGGCCGACGGTGTCGACATCAAGAGCTGGAAGGTTGCGAGCCTGCCCTATCTCGTGTGGGCTCCCATCGAGAAGAACCCTGCCGAGAAGGAGATCATCCGTTCGCTCAAGAACCTCGCCAAAAAGGCCGAGCGCGTCATCATCGGCACCGACTTCGACCGCGAGGGCGAGCTCATCGGCTCGGACGCCCTGCGCCAGGTGCTCGGTGCCAACCCCGGCCTGCCTGCCTACCGCGCACGCTATTCCGCTTTCACCAAGGCCGAGATCGATCATGCCTTCGCGAATCTCGTGGATCTCGACCAGAACTTGGCAGATGCCGGTGAGAGCCGCCAGTATATCGACCTCATCTGGGGCGCCGTCCTCACGCGCTATCTCACCATGGCCCGCTACGGCGGTTTCGGCAACGTGCGCTCCGCCGGACGCGTGCAGACGCCCACGTTGGCCCTCGTGGTCGAGCGCGAGCGCGAGCGCCTCGCCTTCGTACCCGAGGATTACTGGGTGATCTCGGGCGAGGCCGGCAAGGGTGCCGACACCTTCAAGATAGGCCATGCTATCGGTCGCTTCAAGGATGCCGAGCAGGCCAAAGCCGCCTTCCAGCGCGTGGCCGATGCGAGCGAGGGTACCGTGACGGGTGTGGAGCGCAAGAGCCGCAAGCAGGCTGCACCGGCACCCTTCAACACCACGTCGCTGCAGGCCGCGGCTGCAGCCGAGGGCCTTGCGCCCGCTCGCACCATGCGTCTCGCCGAGAGCCTCTATATGGAGGGCCTCATCTCCTATCCGCGCGTCGACAACACGGTCTACCCCGCATCTCTGGACCTCAAGGGCTGCGTGAAGACCCTCTCTGCGGTGTCGCAGTACGCTCCTGTGTGCAAGAAGCTTCTCGCTGCCGAGAAGCTCCATCCCACGCGCGGCAAGCAGCAGACCACCGACCACCCGCCCATCTATCCTACGGCGGCCGCAGATCCCGAGAAACTCCAGCCTGCCGAGTGGAAGCTCTACAACCTCATCGCCCGCCGCTTCCTCGCCACGCTCATGGACGCAGCCGTGATCGAGGGCACCAAGGTCTCGATAGACGTGGAGGGCGAGCCGTTCGTGGCCAACGGCACTGTGGTGGTGAAACCCGGCTTCCGCGAGATCTATCCCTACGGTATGCGCAAGGACGAGCAGCTCCCCGAGCTGAACGAGGGCGACGCGCTCTCCGTGCGCGCTATGGAGCTCGTTGCCAAGCAGACCGAGCCGCCTGCCCGTTACAGCCAAGGCCACCTTATCCAGGAGATGGAGCGCAGGGGCCTGGGTACCAAATCGACCCGCGCCTCCATCATCGAGCGCCTCTACACGGTGAAATACCTTAAGAACGATCCCATCGAACCGAGCCAGCTGGGCATGGCCGTCATCGATGCCCTCACATCGTTTGCGCCCCGCATCACCTCGCCCGACATGACGGCCGAGCTCGAGGCGGATATGAACAGCGTGGCCGAGGGTTCCGATACCCAAGAGGCTGTCGTGGCGCATTCGCGCGCGCTGCTCGCCGGCATCATGGATGTGCTCATCGAACACAAGGAGGATCTGGGCAATGCCATCTCCGATGCCGTCACCGCCGATGCGAAGGTGGGTGTCTGCCCCACGTGCGGTAAAGACCTCGTGATCAAAAACTCCGCCAAGACCCGCGGCAGCTTCATCGGCTGCATGGGTTGGCCCGAGTGCGATGTGACCTACCCCGTCCCGCAGGGCAAGCTCGAGCCCATCGAGGGCGAGCATGGCGTGTGCCCGGAGTGCGGGGCGCCGCGTGTGAAGGTCCGCCCGTTCCGCTCTGCGGCCTATGAGACCTGCGTCAACCCCGCCTGCCCCACCAATCAGGAACCCGATATCAAGGTGGGGGAGTGCTCGGTGTGTGCGAGCCAAGGCCGCTTCGGCCAGCTCGTGGCCCATAAGAGCGAGAAGAGCGGCAAGCGCTTCATCCGCTGCACCAACTACGATCTTTGCGGTGTGAGCTATCCGCTTCCCCAGCGCGGCAAGCTCTCCAGCACGGGCGAGACCTGTCCCGCATGCGGCGCTCCCCTGGTGCAGATCGTCACGGCACGCGGCCCGTGGAAGTTCTGCGTCAACATGGACTGTCCCGCCAAGCAGGAGGCCAAGGGTTCCGCCCGTGGGAGCCGCGGGCGCGCGGCCAAGTCCGCACGCAGCTCTCGCGCAAAGCCTGGTGAGAAGTAATGGATATGCAGGTTAGGCGCGGCGTCTTCATCACCCTCGAGGGCATGGATGGCTGCGGCAAGTCCACCAAGGGCCGCATGCTCGCCGAGGAGCTCGTGTCCAAGGGCCGCGAGGTGGTGTCGCTGCGCGACCCCGGCAGCACCGATATTTCCGAGCGCATCCGCACGATCCTGCTCGACCCCGAGGCGGTAGGCATGGCGTCCGAGTGCGAACTGCTCCTCTTCGAGGCTGCGCGCGCCCAGCTCACGTGCGAGGTCATCCTGCCCGCACTCGAACGCGGGGCCGTGGTCGTATGCGATCGCTACTATGATTCCACCTTCGCCTACCAAGCCGTCGGTCGCGGACTCGACGAGGAGCTTGTCCGCCGGGCCAACAGGATGGGCAGCTGCGGGCTCACGCCCGACCGCACCATCGTGTTCGACCTCGAGGTCGACGAGTCCTTCGAGCGCGCCACCCGCCACGGTACCGACCGCATGGAGCTCGACGGCGAACCCTTCCAGACCCGCGTGCGCCATGGCTACCTGCGCCTTGTTGCCGAGGAGCCCGACCGCGTGCGCTTGGTCAACGGCCACGGCGAGAAGGGCGAGGTCTATGCCCGCATGCGCGAAGAGCTGCTCGATCTTCTCCCCGAGCTCTCGGAGGATATCCTCTGATGGATGGGCGCATCCCGACAGCACTCGAGGTCCTTGCCGATCAGCCGCGTGTCCAGAGCTTTCTAGCGTCTGCGGTTGCCGGCGGCGTGGCCCATGCCTATCTTTTCACGGGTGCCCCCGGAAGCGGTATGCAGGAGGCTGCCCAGGCTCTGGCGCAGTGCCTCGTCTGCCCCAGCGGGGGAGACGCCAGCTGTGACGAGTGCCGGCGTGTGGTGCATCGTACCCACGCCGACGTGCGTTTCCTAGAGCCTACGGGTGTCTCAGGCTATCGCGTGGAGCAGATCCGCGAGCTCATCGACGACAGCATCCGCGCTCCGATACGCGCCGCATGCAAGGTCTACGTGCTCGACCGCGCGGATACGCTGCGCGATTCGTCGGCTAACGCGTTGCTCAAGACGATCGAGGAGCCGCCTTCCAACGCGGTGTTCATCCTCATCGCCCCTTCGGCGGAGGCGGTGCTGCCCACAATCGCCTCACGGTGCCAGATCGTGCCGTTCCGCGTGATCGCTCCCGAGATAGCCCAAGCTTCTGTCACGCGCGCCACGGGTGCGCAGGCGTGGGAGGCCCGTCTCGCGCTCGCCATCGCGCGCACGCCGCGCGAGGCCATCGACTTCCTCAACTCCCCATCGCGCCGCGAGGTGCGCCGCAAGGTTGTCCGCACCTTGGGCGGCCTCTTCGATGACGACTCCTGGGATGTGCTGCTCGCCGCCAAGGATCTGGCCGAGGCCGCACGCGTGCCCCTCGAGGACGTGCGCGAGGCCCAGAAGGAGAAGACCGAGCAGGCCAGCGAGTTCCTCTCGGCAAGCGCGCTCCGCAGCGTCGAGGATGCCAACAAGCGCGCGCTCACAGCACGCGAGCGTATGGGGATGATGGAGATTCTCGCCGCCGGAGAGGCGGTCCTGCGCGACGTGCTCATCTGTTGTAGCAGAATTGAAGAGGAGATCGTCAACGAGGACGTGGCCGACAGCATCGCGCGCATGGCCGCGCGCACCAGCACGGAGGGCGTCCTCGCGGCATTGGGGCTCTGCAGGGATGCCGCCCGCAAACTCGATGCGCATGTTTCGCCGCAGCTGGTCTTGGAAGATTGGCTGCTTGCCATAAAGGAGGCACTTGAATGCCCACGATAGTTCCGATCCGCTTTGCCTACGCCTCGCGCGACCTGTGGTTCGACCCGGGTCAGACGGAGGCTGCGGAAGGCGACCATGCCATCTGCTCCACCGAGCGCGGTCAGGAGATAGGCCTCGTCACAGCCGATGCCCGCGAGGTATCGGACAAGGAGTTTGCATCGATGACCAACGGGGCGGTCCTGAAACCGGTGCTGCGCGTGGCCACCGACGAGGATCTCGCACGTGCCGAGGAGCTGGCTGCGCAGGGCGATGATGCCATGCCCGTGTTCCGCCGCTGCATTGACAACTGCAAGCTCGATATGAAACCCGTAGGCGTGGAGTACCTGTTCGGCGGCGACAAGGTCGTGTGCTACTTCGCTGCCGAGGATCGCGTGGATTTCCGCCAGCTGGTGCGCGATCTTTCCCACGAGCTGCATGCACGTATCGATATGCGCCAGATCGGCGTGCGCGAGGAGTCGGCCTTCGTCGGCGGCTACGGCCACTGCGGCCAGGAGCTCTGCTGCGCACGCTTCGGTCTGGCCTTCGAGCCGGTATCCATCCGCATGGCCAAGGAGCAGGACCTGCCCCTGAACTCCGCCAAGATCTCCGGGGCCTGCGGCCGCCTCATGTGCTGCTTGCGCTACGAGTTCGAGGCGTATCGCGACTTCAAGGGCCGTGCCCCCAAGCGCAATGCCGTCATCGAGACGCCGCTCGGCATGGGTAAGATCATCGAGTATGATACGCCCAAGGAGCAGATCGCATTGCGCCTTGAGAACGGCAAGGTCATCCGTGTGGCGCTTGCGGACATGACGGCCTCCGAGGCTGCGGTTAAGAAGAGCGAGGATCTGGGTTGCGTCTGCAGGCCCGATACCGTCACCCGCGAGATCCTCGAACGTCTGAACTCTCCCGATGTGCAGATGGCGCTCGCCGAGCTCGATCGCAAGAACGGCGTGGTCGAGAACGAGGCTTTCGACAGCTCCGATATCTTCATCGAGGCCAAGCCGCGCCGTCGTACACGCTCTTCGGAGCACAAGGTCGACGAGCCCGATGCCGTCGATGCAAAGCCTGAGAAGGACGCTGCCGGTCCTACGCCGCGCAGGCGTCGCAAGAAGACCTCGACGGCAGCAGCTGCCGAGCACGGGGCTGGCAAGGATGCGAACGACCTCGCAGCAACCGGTCGCCGCCGCAGGCGCCATAAGAGCTCCGAGGCCAGCCCCGAGTCAGCAGCCGCCTCCGGCAAGGCCGCCGATGAGGTTTCCGATGCCGCAGCGCCCGCGCCGAGGCGCCCCCGCAAACCCGGCGATAAAGGCGGTTCCTCCCGTCACTCTGCCGGACCTGCATCCGAAGCCGGCGGGAGCGGCGATGCTTCTTCCGCGAAGAAGCGGCCCCGCCGTCGTGGCGGCCGTGGTCGCGGAGGCAAGGGTGGTCAGGGGAGCTCTGGCGGGCAAGTTTCCGAATAGGAGGGTGCGATGTTCGGACTCAAGACCGAGGGCGCATTCGACTCCGCCCACTTCCTGACCGATTACTACGGCACGTGCGAGAACCTGCACGGCCACCGGTGGCGCGTCGTGGTCTACCTTGCCCAGGAGGATCTCCAAGACGAGGGCACCATGCGCGACATGGTGCTCGACTTCAGCGTGTTCAAGAGCAAGGTCCGCCTGCTCTGCAGCGAGTTCGACCATACCTTCCTCGTAGAGGAGGGCTCGCTCAAACCCGCTACCATGGAGGCGCTCGGGAATGAGGGGTTCTCTCTTAAGATGCTGCCGTTTCGCACGACTGCAGAGAATCTCGCGCGCCACTTCGCAGAGCGCCTCATCGGCGATGGCTTGCCCGTTTGCCAGATCGATATGTATGAGACGCCCAACAACTGCGCAAGCTATCACGTGGGCGGCTAGGCGCCATGCTCTCCATTTGCGGCACGCCTATCGGCAACCTCTCGGATGCCTCGCCGCGTCTCGTTGAGACGCTATCGCGTGCCGATCTCGTGTGCTGCGAGGACACGCGTGTCACCTCCAAACTGCTTGCGCACTTCGGTATCCATGTGCCGCTGATGCGTTGCGATGAGAACGTGATCGAGGCCCGCATCCCCGAGCTGTTGGAACGTCTTGCAGCAGGCGAGAGGGTTGCCTTCGTGAGCGATGCAGGCATGCCCTGCATCTCGGATCCCGGGCAGCGGCTCGTGGATGCTGCGCTGGATGCGGGGATTTCCGTCGAGATTGTCCCCGGCCCGTCGGCGGTGTCATCTGCACTGGCCCGCTCGGGGCTTGCGGGAGGGCGTTTTTTCTTCGAGGGGTTTTTGCCGCGCAAGGAGGGAGCCGCTCGCGCACGGCTGGAGTGGCTGCGCGATATGGGTGCCACGTTCGTGCTCTTCGAGTCTCCCAAGCGCGTTGCCAAGACGCTGGCCCGTATTGCCGAGTTCATGCCCCTGCGCCGCGTGGCCCTTGTCCGCGAGCTCACCAAGCTCCATGAAGAGGTGCTCCGGGGGAATGCCGCCGAGCTTGCGAAGGCGCTTTCCGAGCGCGGGGAGCTGCGCGGCGAGTGCGTCATCTGCGTCGAGGAGGGAGATGGCTCCGAACTGGCGGTTCCGCTGCAGGTCCCGCTCGATGAGGCGATCTGCGCCGGCCTTGCGGAGGGGGAGGCCAAGAACGCGTTGGCCAAGCGCTTATCGCATGCATACGGCCGGGCTCGCAGCGATGTCTACGCCCGCGTGCTGGAGCTTGCGCAGTAGGGAAGGGCAACCGCACGGCTCGCAAGTCCCACGGTTTTTTCGGGCAGGCATGAAGCCTAGCCCTCGGGCGGCTTATCGAGCAGCTCCTTGCCAAGCTCTGCAGCGAGCTGGGGAAAGAGCTCTGCCACTGTTGCATCGACGGTCTTCTTCTTGAGCTCGCATTCCCAGACCGTGTGGACGATCCAGCCCGCTTCCTCGAGCTCGGCACGTACGCGGCGGTCGCGTTCTTGGTTCGCGGCAAACTTTGCGCTCCAGTACTCAACGTTGGATTTAGGCATCGAGAGCTTGCAGCGCGGACAGCGGTGCCAGAAGCATCCGTTGACGAAGAGGGCGACTTTCTTGCCGGGCCATGCGATGTCGGGGTGTCCGGGAATCTTCCACTGCAGCCGGTAGCCGGTAAGGCCGGACGAGCGCAGCAAGGTGCGCAGCAGCAGCTCGGGCCGCGTGTCGGCGCGTTTGTTGCCCTGCATGCTCTTGTGTACAGCTTCAGAAACCATGGCCTTCCTTATGAACATCTGCCGAGGATTCCCTATCTTTCCCACCCAGTCTGAAACCTGCGGCTCCGCCGACGATGCCGCCCGCGAAGTGCGAGAGGTTGGAGATGTTGTCCGCCACCATGATGCCTTGGATGACCTGCTGCCCCAAAAAGATGACAGCGACCAAGATGAAGGTCAACGGTATCTCGCCCGTGCAGAAGCTTGTGACCGATGAGAGCAGGATGAACGCGAACACCACGCCGCTCGCACCGAAGAGCGCCACATTTGGGAAGAGCACGTGATTCAGGATGCCCGTGATAGCCGCTGTTACGAGGATCACCGAGAGCAGCGTGCGCGAACCGTACTTCTCTTCCAAAAGGGGCCCCAGGAGCAGGATGTAGGAGAGGTTGCCCGCGAGATGATCCCAGCCGCCATGTCCCAGAACGTGTGTGAAGAAGCGCAGATAGGTGAGGGGATTCAGGAGCGATGAGCGGTAGGTCATGAAGAGCGCGCGGGTGGCGGCGCCATCGGTGGCTTGGCCGAGCGCGGTGGCGGCTACGCAGAGCGCCGAGAAATACAGCACGACGGGTGCGTTGAACGAGATGTGCCAGTGTATGCGAGCTGCTGGCTGAGAAATGCTGCGGGGCATGGGGTCTCCCTTCCGCACCCATTGTACCGCTCATACCCTTGCGGTACGGCATCGCCTCAGCGAGCCTGATAAGCCGTGACGTCATCCACGAGCACGCCGAGATAGGGCTCGAAGCGGCCCGGTCCCGAATCGACGAGGAAGAGCGCGAAGCTGTCATCGAAGACCAGATCGATGTGGAGGGGATCCTCGTCCGGCCTTTCTGCGGTATTGGCATGCGCAGCCTCGCTTTCGACCACGCCACCGTGCGCATCGAGTGATAGCCGCACAGTCTGGATGGCATCGGCCACGGGCCATACGCTTCCATCCTCCGCGACGAGAACGATGCCCTTGAGCTGCTCGAACTCTTGGACTATATCGAGATCGAGGCAGGGGCATGCGAACGAATCGACCTCGAGCGGCCTGTAGGCGCGCTCGCGGACGAAGGCGTTCTCCCACATCTCCTGGAAGGTTGTTCCCTCGGGCGACCGAACGAGCACGAGCACGTCGCCGCCGGGCGTGTAGATGATTGCGGCGAAGTGGTCCTCGTCCTCGTAGTAAAGGGGCGAGACCTGGCCGAGCGCCGTGTCGCCGGCTTTAGCGCCGAAGTAGAGGACGCCGCTCGATCGGTTGCCGTTGGCAGTGCTTCCGAAGTCCGCAGGCTCGAGATACTCGAAAGGCTCCTCATAGGAGAACTCGCGATAGAGCATGGTGTAGAAGAGCATCCCCGCATCAGGATCCGCGTCCTCGTACCAGGTGAGCTTGTCGAGGATGTCGCTTTCCTGATGGAATCTCTGCTCGATGCCCTGCGCTATCCGGAGCCTTGCCGACTGGGTGGCCGGGCCTGCATATACGTAGCAGTACTCATCGCCGAGCGATTCTGCCGAGAAGCCCGAGGAGTTGAGTTCGTCTGCAAGCGCATTTGGTTCAAGCGGGGTGAGCTGCGAGCCCGCTCCGATCGTCTCGCCCGCCATATTCCAACAGATCTGGAAGCTGCCGCACCACACCGCATTGTCGGAAACGGGGCTTCGATCTGATGCCACGAGTCCGACTGCCTGCGTCTCCCCACCATCCATGCGCATGGGGTTGGATGCGGGCTTTCGGCTGGTGGCGGGTGTGCAGGATGTGAGTGCGAGCACGAGGCAGCTCAGCGAGAAAATGTGGAGCGGATGTTTCATAGGATCCCCCTGCCTGCCGGATTCATTCCCTGCTGCCTTCACCTTGCTATTTTATATACGAGCGGGCAGGCTGCTTTGTCGCCTCGTATGCGCGATGTTCCCGTAAGCGGTTTTTTTGCCCGACGGCCCTTTTTCATCGGGGTGCCAAGAAGTCCGGTAGAAAGGAGCGCGCCGTGTTCGAGCCTTCGCGTCAGCTCGCGAGCTTTTGCATCGCCGGGTTCTCGCATCATGAAGGATACAGGGTCTTTGATGAGCTCAAGGTCGGCACCGGGATCACTCTGGTTCCCGGGCCCGATAACCCGTATGATCGCAGTGCAGTCGCGTTGTACTTCGGCAACATCAAGATGGGGCTATATTCCTGCAAAGATGAATCACGAGCTTGCCCTGCCCATGCATTTAGGCCATGGCAATATTTTCGTATGCGTCGTCACGCAGGCCGCTCCCGACGCCCATCCACAGAGTCAGGTTCGTGCGAGCATCTTCATCAAGGATGCCCGTCAGGAGCGTGATCTTTTAGCGCTGGAACAACCCTCGTTTTTCCGGCGCAGTCCCTTTCGTTGCCCCGCGCTTCGACCGCGCGGGGCTTCCTTATGTACGCTGTCCGTGCTCGGCCATCCTTCCCGATGGTGTCACGTGAAATCGCCCAGCTGGCGAAATATTCCGCTTTTATGCCGTTTCGGGGGCCCGGCGAATACGGGGTCCCATACGCACCCCCGCCTGCCTGCCCCTATGCCGGCGCCCTTTCCGCCCGATGGCCATCCGGCACCCG
>JAKPQM010000004.1 GCA_029546925.1 Actinomycetes bacterium | reverse complement strand
GGAAGTCGTTGGTCGTGAAGGAGCGCGACGAGTGGGGAGTAAGGCCGTTATGGAATCGTGCGATTCTCCAGGCGCTCCGGACGTGGTTCCGAGGCGCCTTTTTGGTGCGTCGTAGGGACTCGTGTGCCTGCTAGCCTAACTGTTGCGACGACAGTTCGAACGTAAAGCCGACGTTAATATTTGCGTCGGGCTTGCGCCAGTTCTGTCGTATGCCACTAGAAAGAAGGGAGGTCCCATGAGGGAGAACAGACGGCTGGAGCTCAAGGAGCGAGTCACCAACACGTTCCTCAAGACGGTGAGCGCATACGCAAACTACGGCACAGGCGAGATACTGTTTGGGGTCGCAGACGACGGAACCATGGTGGGCCTCGAGGATCCCACAAGCGACTGCCTCAGAATAGGGAATGCAATAAACGACGGCATATCCCCACGTCCAGAGTTCAGCATTTCGGAGAACTCTCGCACGGGAGTCGTGACCCTGCGCGTCCTCGAGGGGACGACAAGCCCTATCTGTACCGTTCGAAGGCATACAAGCGCAGCGATGCCTCGACGGTCGAGGTCGATGACCTCGAGCTCCGGAGGCTGGGGCTGGAGGGGTCCAACCTGACCTTCGACGCCGTTAGGTCTGCGAGGCAGGACCTCTCGTTTGACGTCCTCAGCAGAGCCCTCGAGGATGAGGTTGGTGTCAGCACGTTCGGAGACGAGGAGAGGGCGCTCTCGGCCTTTTCGCCGGGAGTCCTGCTGTCAAGCAGCCGAGTGGTCGCGCTGACCGGGTTTGGAAAGGACAAGGTCCTAAGGGTCCTGAAGGGGCTTGTGACCAAGGGCCTGGTGAGTGTCCAAGGCTCGGGCCGCGGCACGCGCTATGTCATGAGCTAAGTGCATGCCTCGGCTCTTCTGCCATCGTTACCAGCGCAAACGCGGTCGGGTGACGTCATGACGTCGCCCGACTCGAAGTGAGTCGACGTCACGGGTGCTAAAACGGTGCCCGTGACGTCGCTTTGACGTCCGCAGAAAGGATAGGCAGAACCATGGCTGGTAGCGTGGATACGAGAGCGCACCCCAAACCACTCCGAGCCACCATAGTCACGCGATTTTGATTGAGACAGCTCTGCTCGGGGGCGAACCTGCTGTAGCGTTCGACCTCGCACGAGAGGTCGTCTCCATCATTGGCGACCCATAAAACGCCGTCCAGCTCGGCAGCCCCAAACCCCTGCCTTCCCTCTTCGCAGCTGAGGTCATAGGTCCTATAGCTGTAGGCCGCCACCTTTCCGTCGCTCTCCTCGAGCTTGGCCCTGAACCCGAAACCCATGCTCATCGCTAGCCCCCGTAATGCCAGAACAGCAGGATGACTCTTGCCACGAACCTCATCCACGCAAGGCAGAACTTGCCTATCGCACCCAGAACACGCTTGGCCACGCCCATCTCACACGCTCCCTAGAAAGAGTCCTCGTCACCATAGACGTTAGCAGCCAGAGCGGACACAAATTCGTAGCTGGCCTCCGTCATGCCGAGCATCGCGTACATGCGCCCTTCGTCCCCCTCGTGCGACCCATTGGGCCCGAGCATCCCCATGATCGCGTCGTGCATGTTCGCGACGCGCGCAGCGATGCACGAGGAACCCTTGGAGAGACCGCAGAGCAGGTCAGTCGTCTCGTCGAGCCGCGCGACGTCGCAGAGGTCGGGACCGACCCTGAGCCACTGGACCCTCCCGTCGATCTCTATCGAGCGGGCCTGCGCGACCTCCGCGTCCGAGAGCACGTGGACGCGGCACCCGGGCGAGCGCTGAGCCAGGGGCAGCGCGCCGTCCTCGGTAGGACCCTGCGGCACCCGGTACCAGCTCACCTCGACCCAAAGGCCGTCGCCCATCGCCACCCGGAAGTCGGTTAGCGCGTTTCCCATGCCGAGCGGGCTCGTGGTGGTCAGGGCGTTGGTGTCGAACGTCTCCACCGACCCGTCCTCGTAGCGCACGGTGACCTTCATCGCTCGTCCCTCCCGTCTCGCGTCGCCTCGGGCACGGTCGACTGGCGCGCGGAGTCGCCACTGCCCAGGGAGTGCCCGTGCGTGTCCCTCGCGCTCGCGGGGCCGTCTGCGTGTCGCGTGCCGCCGCGCGCCTTCGACCTCTCCGGGAGTATCGAGTTCTCCGCGCAGTACTCCCTCACGCGCTCGAGTCTTGCCACGCTCGCATCGCGGTTGGGCATCCTCTCAAGCCTGGAGATGGCCGAGTCAATGGCGGCGAGGCTCCTGAAGCCGCCTCGGGAGACTGTGCTCATGGCCTCGGCGAGGCGGTTGAGCTCCCTGAGGTCCCTCACCTCGATGGCGCCCGACGCTATCGACCTCACGTTTCTCGACGTGACCGGGCCTGGCCTCAGCCTGCTCGGGTTGGCGATCCACCTCGTCACCTCGCGCCTTGTGTAGGACGCCCCGAGCCTGGAGCCGCTCACCTGCCGGGACGGCGTCCCCGCCAGGGAGTAGACCCAGTCGTCTGCCCTCCTCGCGGAGACGCGGACGTTGACGCCCATCTCCCTGAGGGCGCCCTGGAAGTCTTCGGGGCTGCGGGAGAGGCTCCTCGCGACGTCGACCCTGGCGCGTATGTCCGCCACCCATGAGTACTCGCCGCGGCCGCCGTACTCTGCCTCCGGGCGGTCGACGTGGCGCCTCATGTATACGTCGGAGTCCCTCTCGCTCGCCCTTCCAGGCCTGTCCGAGAATCGGGAGAGCCCCATCTCCCCGGCGATCCTCTGGGCGGACCTCTTGAGCGCCCTGGGGTCGGGGTCCTGGAGGCGCCTTCCGGTCGCGAGGTTGGTGTTGTTGACTATGACGTGGGCGTGGGGCACGTGGTGCTCGTTGTCGTCGTGGTACACGACGGCGACCTCGTAGTCGCCGAAGTTCTCCTCCACCCATGACATGGTGACAGACCGGAGCTCTGAGAGGCTCACTGCGTCCCTCGGGTCGGGGGAGAAGACATAATGCTTGTAGGTGCGTGCCTTCCTGCCCTTAAACGGGCTGTCATTGCCCAGTTTTTCTCGGGTCTCGTCCATGATTGACGCCCAGTCATACTCGCGGTACTCGGGGAGGCCGTCCTCTCCGATGCCCGCCATAGGCGCGTCGAGGTTGAGGAAGTCCCTCGCGAGCGCGCGGCCCTCCCTCTCGAGGTAGCGCTGCGCGGCGCCGAGCTTGGTGTGGCCGGAGATGGGCTTCACGAACGGCACGGCTACTCCCCGAAGACGACCGGCATGCCGGTGAGCTCAGCGGCCTGGCGCCGGACCTCTGCCGCGTCACGCCTCACCTCGTCGAGCCCGTACGTCACGCCCTCCATCGCCTCGGCGAGGTCGAGGGCGTCCACGCCAGACTCGCGCACCGCCTTGGCGATCGCGTTGAGGGCATGGGTTGACTGGTTGAGGAGGTGGCCGAGCGAGCGCACGTTGCGGACGTAGGCGGCGAGGGTCTTGCGGTCCAGGACGAGGACGCCTGCGACAGCACCGCTTGGCGCCGCCGCGCCGGCCCGCGCGAGGAGCCGCACCGTGTCCGAGACGGTGGTCCCGAGCGAGTCGGCGAGCGAGCGCAGCGAGGACATCTCCTCCTCGGAGAGCATGACGTGGAGCTGGATGGGTCTGGGCATGGGCCTCCCTGGGACGGGTTCTCTATGTACAAGGGGTCATGCCAATCCTAGGGGCGCGGGGGCTCCCCCGCACGCGACACCCATGACACGCTGTCATGGGTGAGCGGGACGAGACGACGAGGGGATGGAGGGGAGTGGGGCTTGGGGAGGAGCTGCAGCGACGGTCCCTGGGCCCTCTCGAAAAGACATCCCCGAGTAGGCTCGGACAAGCTATTCCATGGACTTGTACATGGAATAGGCAGCTTGCTATAACGGGCCCTCAGGGCTGGTGGCCAGCCCTTCGCATGACGGATTTGTCATCCCATGCGACTCGACGTGTGACGGTGGCGTCACGCGATGGCGTCCTTTTGGCATGACAATCCTGTCATGCGGTGATGCCGGGATTCGGGGTTCCGGGGCGGCGAGGCAGGGCGCTTCTTGCCCGATCCGAGCCGGGGCGGAGCGTGTGTCTCGGCGCCCGCCAGGGCGGGCGCCTGTGGCCTCGCGTGGTGCTCTATGCCATGGCCGCCTGCAGTTCCTCCACCATCGCCTTGGCGGCGTCGCGCACCACCTGCAGGCACGCGCGCATCTCCTCGTCGGTCTTGCCCACGGCCCAGCTGGCCACGTATCCGAAGGAGTAGCCCGAGGTGTCCAGCCCGAGCGCCGCGCTCACGGTGTAGGCCACGCTCTCGGCCTGCACCTCGCGCATGGCGCGGTCGGGCATGCCCTCGGCCATGGGGTCGCCGTCGTGCAGGCGGCTGTGCGCCAGCTCGTGCAGGGCGGTCTTGACGGTCTGCCCCTGCGGCATGCCCTCGCGGATGGCGACGAGCTCTCCGCGGCGGAAGAAGCCGTTGGTTCCCTCGGGCAGGTCGCTGACGAACTCGACGGGGTAGGCGGAGACGGCGCGGACGGCGTCGAGGATAGAATCGTAGCGCTCCACGTCCCCTGCGACCTCGTCCACGATGGTGGGCAGGGGCTCGCCGTCGGTCTGGCTGACGTCGAAGACGTGGCCCACGCGGAAGCCCACGAGGCGGCGGCGCTCCTCGTCGGCGTCCTCGTCCTTGTCCCTGACCAGCATGGGCACGAGGATCTCGATGCCGCGCTCGCCCTTCTTGACGTAGCGGTTAAAGTCACGCTTCCAGCTCCTGAAGCTGGCCACGTGGGTGGCGGTGGGCATCTGCATGGCTATCAGGATGGTGTTGCCGAGGCTGTAGTCGTAGAACTTGGAGAGGCTCCGCAGCCACGACTCCCAGCGCTCGGAGTCGTACACGGCGCGGACGCCCTCGCCGAGGCGGTCGAGCGCAGCCTGCGCGCGCTCCTGCGCCTTCTCGCGCGCCTGCTGGCGCTCTTCCTTGCTCGTGTGACGCTTGGTGCTCTTGGTTGCTGCCATGTCCTTGTCTCCCTTCGGGTGGCGGGTCTCGCACGTCCTCCGTGCGCGCTTGCCACCCTTGGAGGCCAAGGGTTTCCGTCCCGTGGTAGGCGATGGGCATAGGAGCCCCATGGTAACCTCCACCAATCGCCCTTCGATTTGTGCGAGGTTCCGTGGGGCCCTTGACCGGCGCCGTGCGGGGCGGCTGGGAGGGGTCCCGGGGCATGGCGTGGCCATGGGGCGGGATGCGTTCTTGTGTTTCTTGTCTCTTAGTTGTCGTACCGCACGCCGCTTGCGGGACAAATGCCTTGAGTAAGCTGCGAGGCGTATCATTGAACAGTGTGACAAGACGCGCAATTAGTGTCCGGCGCATGTGGTACGAGCATCTATATCTATACCTCCCCGACGTGAAGGGAGCTAAGAGCATATGGCAAACGTGATGAAAGACCTCTGGGTAGAAGAGACAGAAGACATAACGTACGAAGCGAACCGCATCTGGGCGAACGCCAACGTTCTGCGCGGCACATACATGCCCGACAAGTACGGCGACGTCATCATCCCCATGACGGTGCTGCGCCGCCTAGAGTGCACGTTGGAGCCGACTAAGGACAAGGTGCTGGCGGCGTACGAGGCCGACCCGGGGCGGGCGCCGAAGGCCCTGTGTCGCGACGCGGGCCTTCAGTTCTACTGTACGAGCAGGTACACGCTTGCGGAGCTCACGAACGACTCTGACAACCTCGCGGCGAACTTCAACGCCTATCTTGACGGGTTCTCGGCCAACGTGCAGGACATATTCAGCGGCTTGAACCTGCGCGACCACATCAAGAACATGGACAGGCACAACTGTCTGCTTCCCATCGTGCAAAACTTCGCGACGATGGACCTCTATCCGAGTCGCTTCGATAGCTCGCGGATGGGCGGCATCTTCGAGAATTTGGTCGGTCGCTTCTACTCCAATGTGGATGCCGGTCAGTACTACACCCCTCGCGATATCGTTCGTACCATGGTCGCGCTCGGGCTCGCCGAAGGCGCTGAAGATACCTATGACGCAGGCAAGGTCATCACCATCTATGACGGCACGGCGGGCACGGCGGGAATGCTGACCGCTGCAGAGAACTACATCAGGCGCTACAATCCGCAGGCCTTCGTCAAGTGCTATGGCCAGGAGGTCATGCCACAGACCTACGCGGTGGGAATGGCCGAGATGATGATCCGCGACCAGGACGCCTCGAACTACAGGCAGGCAAACACACTGATGGTTGACTGCTGGCCGAACACGAGCGTGCGGTTTGTGTTTATGAACCCGCCGTTCGGGACCGAATGGGGTGGCAAGGGTGCCTCTGATCCGAACCAGGAGGGTTACGTTAATGGCGAGAATGCTGCTCACTCGCAGCGTCATCGCTGGCCGGCGGGCCTTCCCAAGAAGAATGATTCGCAGCTGCTCTTCCTGCAGGCCGCCGTCAACAAGCTGACCGACGATGGTCGCGCCGTTATCGTCGAGAACGGCAGTCCGCTCTACAATGGTGACGCAGGTTCGGGCGAGTCTGAGATCCGACGCTGGCTACTCGAGAATGACCTGCTTGAGGCCATCATCGCCATCTCGCCGTCGAGCTTCGTCAACACTGGCATTGCCGTGTACCTCTGGGTCATCTCCAAGAACAAGAGGGCCGAGCGCAGGGGCAAGGTTCAGCTCATTGACGCCACCGAGATACGCCACTCGATGCGCAAGAACCAGGGCGAGAAGCGCTACGAGCTCACGAAGGCAGACCGCGAGGAGATCGTGCGACTGTACTCTGAGTTCGACGACTCCGACCCGCGCGTGAAGATCTTTGACTACCGCGAGTTTGAGTACCGTGAGTACACCGTCATCCAGCCCATGAGGCGCAACTATGCCATCACCGAGGACCGCCTGGACGCGATGCTCGCAGGGCGCACCCTCAACGCCGTGTATGACGAGGATGCCATCGCCAAGTTGCAGGAGAAGGCCGAGCTCACGCCGCGCGAGGAGAAGAAGCTCGCTACGCTCATGACGGGAAAGCCCACCTACGACGCCATCGTCGACGCTTTGCGGGCTAACATGACAGGCGAGGTCTTCGACGACCCGCAGGCATTCGACGCACATCTGCGTAAGGTCCTCGTAGGCTGCGATGTTACGGCGGCAGTGCGCAAGAAGATCGGCGAGGCACTGTCCGAGCGTGACGAGGCAGCGCCTGTCCAGAAGGACCGTCGCGGCAACGTCATATACGATCCCGCCACTAAGGACACAGAGCGCGTGCCGCTGCTCACCGACGTGGACGAGTACATGGGGCGAGAGGTCTATCCGTACGTGCCGGATGCGCACGTGACCTTTGACGAGAACCTGGTCGCGAAGAACCCCGTCATCAAGACGGGTGCCGAGATACCTTTCACGCGCTACTTTTACAGGTACCAGACGCCCGAAGAGCCTGAGGACGTGCTGGCCGAGGTGCTGGCACTCGATGCGCAGGCCGACGCCAGCCTCAAGGCACTCATGGGTGGTGAGTAGTGTGAGGGAGATGAAAGATAGCGGGATTGATTGGCTACCAAAAGTGCCAAAGAGCTGGCGTGTCATCCCGTTTAAGCATCTTTTTAGGGAGATGGATCGCCCCGTTCGCGACAACGACGAGATTATCACCTGCTTTCGTGACGGGGAGGTAACCTTGCGAAGGAATCGCAGGGAAGATGGCTTTACCATGGCCGACAAGGAGGTTGGCTATCAGCACATTGCTGCTGGCGATCTCGTTGTGCACGGTATGGATGGTTTTGCTGGTTCGATTGGAATATCTGACTCAGATGGCAAAGCTACTCCAGTGCTTATTGTGCTGAACCCCCTTCATGATGAGTGCTCTCGGTACTTCATGTATCTGCTGAGAGTGTACGCACAGCTTGAGGTGTTCTTAGCGACATCGTCTGGCATTCGCGTACGGTCTTGCGCGTTGAATTGGAAGAAGCTTGGGAGCCTTCCGGCTGTCGTACCAGCGGTTTATGAGCAAAGACGTATCGTTGACTACCTCGACAGTCGTTGCGCCGCTATCGACGAGGTGAGGCATACACTCTCTGACGAGATTGAGGCGCTACGGCGCCTGCGTAGGGCGACCATCCACCGAGCCGTGACTAAAGGTCTCGACGATGGCGTGCCGATGCGGGACAGCGGTGTTGAGTGGATTGGTGAAACTCCTGAAACGTGGAAAGTTGTTAATTCGAAAGGCGTGTTCGAGGCGCGAAAAGAGCGGGCACGAAAAGACGACATAATGCTTTCCGCATCGCAAAGGCACGGGATGATCCCACAGGAGCAGTATGACGACGTCGAAGGTTACAAGACGGTCAAGGTGGTCAAAGACGCAGATATTCTGAGGCATGTCGAGCCCGGGGATTTCGTCATTAGCATGCGCAGCTTTCAAGGAGGACTTGAGTACAGTGAGTATCGCGGGAAAATGAGCTCGGCTTATCTTGCTCTTCATGTACGACAAGGTTGGCCTATAGCTGATGGATACTACAAGTACCTCTTCAAGTCTTACCGATACATTATTCAAAGGCCGGGACGCGGACGTTATGACCGCAGCGTTTCAAGAGTTTTCCGCAAAGAAGCTGAACCGGGAGAAAAAGCCCTCTATCCGCAAAGCCCTTGCCGCTGCAAAGGACAAGGCGAAGCAGCTTAACGCCGCCCGCGACAAGGTAAAGAAAATGGACAGGGGGCGCGAGATATGAAGCAGATCAACTACAAAAAGCTGATACTTCCGAATATCCCCTATGTGTTCTTTGTCTATCTCTTTGATAAAGTCGGACAGGCGGTGCGGCTTGCCCCCGGCGCGGATATTTCTGCAAAGATACTGAATATCACACAAGGATTTTCCGCAGCCTTTGAAAACGCCTTGCCGAGCGTTTACCCGTTGGATTTGCTTGTCGGCATTGTCGGTGCGGTGATTATCCGCTTGATAGTCTATGTCAAAGGGAAAAACGCGAAGAAATACCGCAAGGGCGCGGAGTACGGCTCTGCCCGATGAGGTGCATAATCTTAACTGTAAGCAACACATATATTGACGCAGGAGGGTATGCACATGAATGATTACAGCAAAATCACAGCCCTTTACTCCCGCTTATCAGTGGGGGACGAGGACAGGGACGGCGGCGAAAGCAACTCCATACAGAACCAGAAGAGCCCATTTTTTTGTGTAAAAAGGACGAGTGAAATATAATGCTTAAAAAATATTGGATAAAATGTCCGATTTGTAACGGAAAGACGAGAGTTCAAGTATTTCATAATACTGTATTAAAAGATTTTCCTCTTTTCTGCCCTAAATGCAAATTGACGCATATCATTGATGTAGAAAAATTAGAGATTGTAATCAAAAATACAGAAAAACAAACTTTTATTATTTAGAAGAAAGGATATAAAAATGAAACGTTTACCTAAATATACGCCTGCGGAAGTACGGAATGATCCATACGGATTTACTTACAAAGAAATGTCGGAAGTTATTGGCGAGAATGAAGCAAAAGCCTTATATGAAGAATTATATAAGCAATTACCACGCAAAAAAAATCTATCAATGTTGGTAAAAAATATTTGCAAAAGCAGTGATACTGAAAAGTATGTTTACGAACTGAAAGACAACAAATACATTGAAACGGTTTTTATCAAGCGGCGAGATGGTGGAACTGTTTGCGTGAGCACACAAGTCGGTTGTCCTGTTGGTTGTATTTTTTGTGAGTCCGGGCGAAATGGCTTTGTTCGTAATCTAACATCGTCAGAAATCGTACAACAGATTATATTGTTGCGTCGAAAAGTAAACCGTATCGTTTTTATGGGTATGGGAGAGCCTTTATTCAATTATGACAACTTGATAAAAGCAATCCATATTCTCCGAGATAGATATGGGCTCAACTTTCCAACCGACGGCATTACCATATCAACAGTTGGTCCGGTCGATCAATTAAAAAAATTGCGCGAGGAACATCTTAAAATTCAGTTGACAATATCTTTACACGCAGCAACACAATCTGCAAGAAATCGTATTATTCCTCACATGCGCATATATGCTATTGAAGATGTTGTTAAGCAAGCCTTATCCTATTCTGAAAGGCATAATCGCAAAATTGTCTTTGCGTATTTGCTTTTACCGGGTATAAATGACCGGCCCTCAGATGTAAGACAACTTGCAAAATGGTTTCGGGGCAAAAAAGTTATGATTAACGTGTTACAATACAACCCAACAAGCAATTCAAGAATTAAAGCACCACAGAAACGGGAAATAGTTGCATTCAAACATCAATTAGAGCAAGCAGGACTTGAAGTTACTATAAGAGTTTCTCATGGCAGAGAGATTAACGCGGCTTGTGGACAGTTAGCTAACACATATAATAAATTCAAAAAAAATGATTAAAAGTGCCAGACGCATAGACGCAGAGCCGATAACGCATTAGGTCAAAAAACCTATGTGTTATCGGCTTTTTTAGAGGCTTCGGTAGTTTGTGTGACAAGGGGCTAGCCTAGGCAGCAACGCTCTTCGCTCCCTTCACGCCCTTCTTCCTCGCCTTCACCGGGCGACCCGGGAGCTGGGGCTGGCAGTCGCCGCACCTGAGCATGAGCAGGGCCACGAGGTTGTCGGTGTTGCGGAAGCCGTAGCCCATCCTCACCGTCACCTTGATCTTGTTGTTGATGGCCTCTACGCGCCCGTTGCTGATGCCGAGCTCGACTGCGGCGATGATGTCGTCGCGCCGGCGGCGCACCTTCTTCTCCACGGCGACGACCTTGGCGATCTTGCAGTAGGCGGCCCTGTGCATCCAGTCGTCGAGCAGCTCGGCGGCCTCGGAGCCGTCGGCTGCCCGGAAGACGGCCCGCAGGTCCTCCTTGAGCTCCCAGGCCCTGACCAGCCGCGAGCCGGCCCTCTTCTTGAGCGCCTCGAGCCTCGCCCTCTGGCCGTCGGTGAGGTCCTCGGGGTTCTTCACGAGCGCGTAGCGGCTGCCCTTGATGGAGGCCGCCTCCTCCTCGAGCGCCCTGACCTCCTCGGGCGGCAGCTCGCCTTTGGCAGGCCTGCCGCGCTTGCCCTCGGGCCTGGGCCTGGCGGCCCTGGCGGCGGCCCTGGCGGCGTTCCACTCCTCGCAGCGCACGGCGTCGAGCGCGTCGTTCATCCACTGGACCACGTGGAAGGGGTCCATGACCCACCTCGCGTTGGGGCAGCGGCGCTTGACCAGCTGCCTTATCCACCTCGCGCCGTCGGCGGTCACCACCTCTATGGCGCGCCTCTGCTCGCGCGTGAGCTCGTCGAGGAACAGGTTGAGCACGTCCTTGCCGGTGCCCTCGTGCGCCCAGATGAGGCAGCCGCGGTCGTGGTCGACGACCACCGTGACGTACTTGTGGCCCTTCTTGTACGACGTCTCGTCGATGCCGATGCGGCGCACGCCGTCGAACCTCGAGGCGCCGCGCGCGGCCTCCAGCTCGGCGTAGACGCGCCTGCACACGCCGCCCACGCTGTGCCACTCGACGCGGGCGAGCTCGGAGACCGCCGAGGCGGTGCAGCGGACCGCCAGCCACGCCACCCAGTCCTCGAAGTCGCGCGTGAAGCGCGCCCCGTGCCGCGCCCAGGGGACGGCCTCGGTGCGCACGCCGTGCTCCGGGCAGCGCACCCTGCAGGGCGCGTACTCCAGGTAGCAGGCCGAGCGCGCCAGGTCCATCGCCCTCCACAGCCTGGGGGCCCCGCGGTTCGCCATGTCGTAGAAGTCGCAGGCCCTGCCGCATACGGGGCAGCGGCGCTGCTCGCGCTTGTAGGGCCGGACGCTCACGACGATGCGCTCGGCCTCGATGCGCGCGCCCAGGACGACCGTGCGGGCCAGACCGAGGGCGAGAAGTAGTAGACTCTTCATGCGTCACACCTCTTCGGTTGTCTGAATTTGGCTTAGCAATCATAGGCGGATGACGCGGAAACGGCCCCTCCCGGGGCCGTTTCAGTTCCAGATCGTTGTTTTCGCCCGCTGAGCTGGGCCTATGCCGGAATCTCTCCCACAGAAACCACCGAAGAGCCTTATTTCCCTGCAGCGAACTTCGAACTTGGTACGTGATGGTCAAGCGCTTCGGTATGCAAACTTTGTTCAAGTGAAGATACCCTACCCTCCTGTTGAGGAGCAGAATCGCATAGCTGACTACCTCGATGAGCGCTGTGCCGCTATCGACTCCGTCATCGATACCCGCATGAAGCAGCTGCAGCGCCTCGACGAATATCGCAGGGCGCTCATCTTCGCCTACGTTACCGGCAAGAAGGAGGTCCCTTCCCATGAGTAACAGCCGCTCCACTGGCGAGCTAGGGTTCCAGCGCCACATAATCGACTCGCTCTGCGCCGACGCGCACTGGCGCGAGCGCAAGACGAAGCAGCACTACGACCGCGACCACGCGGTGGACCGCGGCATGCTCGAGGAGTTCCTGGGCGACACGCAGACCGACGCGCTCGCGACCCTGCGGCGCACCTACGGGGATCGCACCCTCGACGTCATCGTCTCCGAGTACGAGAAGGCGTGCCGCGCCAAGGGCTCGGCGCAGGTGGACGTGTTGAGGAACGGCGTCGACATCAATAGCGTCCACGTGGACCTGCTCTACGGGAGGCCCGCGTCGGACCTGAACCCGGAGCTCACGGCCAAGTACGAGGCGAACCGCCTCTCCGTGATGGAGGAGGTCTGGATCGACGACGCCTCCAGGATCGACCTCGTGCTGTTCGTGAACGGCCTCGCGTGGGCAGCGTTCGAGCTCAAGTACCAGCACGACGGCTCGACCTGGCGCGACGCGGTCTACCAGTGGACCTACGAGCGCGACCACAAGAACCGCCTCCTGGAGTGGCAGGTCGGCACCATCGTCAACTTCGCTATGGACGACGAGGAGTGTCACATGGCCACGAGGATGGACGGCGAGAGGACGCGCTTCCTGCCGTTCAACCGGGGGCGCGGCGAGGGTATCAACCAGGGTAAGGGCAACCCCGTTGACGACGGCAGCGGCGACTACCCGACGCACTACGTCTGGGACGACGTGCTGGCCTTCGACTCAGTCATCGAGCTCCTGACCAAGTTCGTGTTCGTCTCCCGTAAGGAGGAGTACGACCAGGCCAAGGACAAGCGCGTCCTGAAGGAGGCCGTCATCTTCCCGCGCTACCACCAACGCGACGCCCTGCACAGGATGCTCGAGAGCGTCTACGAGCGAGGCAGCGAGCTCAACTACCTGATCCAGCACAGCGCGGGCTCCGGCAAGACCTTCACCATCTCATGGCTAGCACACCGACTGTCGTCTCTGCACGGTGCAGACGGCGCCCAGGTCTTCGACACGGTCATCGTGGCGACGGACCGCAAGGTTGTGGACCGGCAGCTGCAGGCGGCCATCAAGTCGCTCGAGCGCACGACGGGCGTCGTGAAGGTCATGGGCGAGGACTGCACGAGCGCAGACCTCTCGGACGCCCTGTTCGAGGGCAAGGCCAAGGTGGTCGTGACCACGCTGCAGAAGTTCCTCTACGTGGACGAGCTCGCCGGAAAGCTCAACGACCGCCGCTTTGCCGTCATCATCGACGAGGCGCACAACTCCACGGCGGGGCGTAACCTCATGGCGATCCATAACGCCGTGGGCGGCGAGCAGGTGGGCAAGGACGAGGACGTCACGGACACCTACGAGAGGCTGGTGCGCAGCCACGGCAAGCGCCCCAACATGAGCGTGTTCGCGTTCACGGCGACGCCCAAGGCACGTACGCTCAAGCTCTTCGGCGTCGTGGACCCGACCAACCCCGACATGCAGCGTGCGTTCCACACCTACTCGATGAAGCAGGCCATCGAGGAGGGCTTCATCCTCGACGTGCTCAAGAACTACCTCGAGTACCGCACGTACTACCAGGTCAGCAAGGCCGTGGAGGATGACCCTCTGCTGCAGACGGCCAAGGCCAAGCGCGAGATCGCGCGCGTCGCGGAGCTCGACGACACCAATATCAACCAGCGCGTCGGCATCATCGTCGAGCACTTCCGCAACCACGTCCTAGGCCAGTGCGGCCTTGGCGGTCGCGAGAAGGCCATGGTCGTGACCACGGGTCGCGAGGAGGCCGTGCGCTACCGTGCTTGCCTGCAAGCCTATATCGAGCGCCACCACTACCGCGACGTGTGCGCGCTCGTGGCGTTCTCGGGCAAGGTGCCGCTCGACGAGGAGCTTGCTGGCTTCACGGGTACGAAGACGGCCAAGGGATGGGAGTACACCGAGGGCGGCATGAACGGCTTCTCGGACACCAAGACGGCGGACATGTTCGACACCGACGGGTACAACGTGCTGCTCGTGGCCGACAAGTTCCAGGTCGGCTTCGACCAGCCGAAGCTCTGCGCCATGTACGTCATGAAGACGCTGCGCGACGTCGAGGCGGTGCAGACGCTCTCGCGCCTGAACCGCGTGCTGCCCGGCAAGAAGACCATCGTCCTCGACTTCAGGAACACCTGCGAGGACATGGAGCGGGCATTCGCTCGCTACTACACCACGACGATCCTCTCCAACACCGTGACGGTATCGCAGCTCATCGAGGCCGAGTCGAGGCTAGACGGCTACGACGTCATCGATGACGACGACGTGGAGAAGTACGCCGCCATCGTGCTCGGCGCCACTACGAAGAAGCTCACGCAGAAGGACGCTGCCAAGGCCGACATGCTGGTGCGCCGCGCCAAGAAGCGCCTCGAGAGCATGTACCAGGGCAACGTCGTGATGCAGGGCGAGTTCCGCATGGCGTGCTCGGGCTTCGTGCGCCTGTACGAGTTCCTGTCGCTGGCCTCGTCGTTCGGCGACCCGGAGATGGAGAAGAAGTACGGCTACGTCCGCGACCTGCTGGAGATTCTGGACACGGGCGGCCACGGCGGCGTCTCGGTCAAGGACAAGATCAACTTCGAGCAGTTCACGCAGAAGGAGGTCGGCGACACCGGCACCAAGGATCGGGCGCACCCGTCGGACCCGATGGTCCAGCTCGCTGGCGTGAGCACGCGGCTAACTACGGACGAGAGGGACCACCTCTCGGAGATCATCGCCGTCGTGAACGCGCGCGTCGGCGGCGGGCTCGACGCGGACGTGGCGATGGTGACGGGGCTGCAGATCAAGGAGCTGCTGCTCAAGGTCGAATCGCTCAGGGCGAGCGCCAGGGCTAACAGCGAGGAGGACTTCGCCATCGCCTACTTCGACAGCGGCGAGGACGTGCTCTACGACGGCCTGCAGCAGAACAACCAGTTCTTTGGCGAGGTGCTGAAGGACGACGAGCTCATGCGGAGGCTGCTGGGGCTTTACGTGCACGACGTGTATCGTACGCTGAGGGAAGATGGCGAGGATGGCGAGGGATGACACAGGTTGAGCTCATAAACGCATGGCTCGAGGGAGCCAATGAGGGGAAGGTCGCCAGCGTGAGCGTCGATGGCGACCGGCTCGTTCACTACAGCACCGTCATCGCCGAGAGGCATGGCGAGAAAGTCATCCTCAACTATACGCGCTACTCGCTGGCCTCCGGCAAGGTCCAGAAGATGGTGACCGACCTCGTGCCAAGGGAGGACATCCTCTTCGTTTCTGGTGTCGAGGCTGGCTTTAGGGGTAGCCTTACATCCTTCTTGACCGAAGGGAAACACGAACCGCCAGAGAAGTGGCTTATGAAGGTGCGCCACGAGAAGTTCGGCACGGGCTATGTGACTGCGATGTCTGACGGGCTCATAGCGTGCAGCTTTCCATGTGGGAACAAAACTCTTCTCTGGCCCGGCGTTCTAGAGATGGGTGTCATAACGGTAATCGAGGATAGGGGCGACATCTCGTGACTAAGCAGCATAAGGGTGTCATATACATCCTGACGAATCCATCCTTTCCCGAGTATGTGAAGATTGGTTACCTTGATTATCAACTTTATCCGAACACCTCCCACATTCATCCGTACATGTGCGGATGAATGTGGGAACCCGATACCCTGAGGGCCGGATCGGCCGGCCCCGGGAGATCGGAGGACGGCATGTCCGGAAAGAAGAAAAG
>JAKPQM010000036.1 GCA_029546925.1 Actinomycetes bacterium | reverse complement strand
GCGTGAAGATCTCCATCGGCTGCACCGTCGAGCTGGAGGACGATAGGGGCAAACGCTCGACGTTCACCATCGTCGGCACCACCGAGACCAACTCGCGCGAGCACAAGATCTCCAACGAGTCGCCTGCCGGCGCGGTCCTTATCGGCCGCAAGAAGGGCGATGAGGTCGAGTTCATCACCCCTTCGGGCAAGGCCAAGAAGTACACTATCGTAGGTATTACCCGCTAGTCAGCAGCGCACAGGCACAAAAGCGCACCCCGTGACTGCGGAATGCAGCGCGGGGTGCAATTTCTTCGAGGAGCATCCATGGCAGACGAGACCGCTCAGACCCAGCATGCCGACGAACGCGAGACGCGCCTTTGCCGTCGTCAGGCGCTGATCGATGCGGGCATCGATCCTTATCCCATCAAGAGCGTCGTTACCTGGCAGGTTGCCGATATAGAACGCGAATACGGATGGATCGGCGAGGGCGGCGAAGGCCCGCTCGACGCCTCCTTCACCGTCGCCGGCCGCGTGAGGGCGTTCCGCCGCCACGGCAAGCTGGCCTTCATCGATTGCCAGGATGCCACGGGGACTATCCAGCTCTTCTGCCGCATCAACAACATGGACGAGAGCAGCTGGGGGCTGCTCGACTCCGTCGACATGGGCGATATCGTCGAGGCCTCCGGACGCGTGATCCGCACCAACCGCGGCCAGCTCTCCATTGCCGTCGAGGGTCTGCGTATGCTCACCAAGGCCATCCGCCCGCTACCCGAGAAGTTCCACGGCCTATCGGATCGCGAGGTCCGCTACCGTCAGCGCTATATCGATTTGATCATGAATCCCGAGGTCAAGGAAACCTTCGTCAACCGCTCCAAGATCATCTCGGCCATCCGCCGCTTCATGGAAGATCAGGGGTACCTCGAGGTCGAGACGCCCATCCTGCAGGAGACCCTCGGCGGTGCCAATGCGCGGCCCTTCACTACGCACTTCAATGCCCTTGACCAAGACTGCTACCTGCGCATCGCTACCGAGCTTCACCTTAAGCGCTGCATCGTGGGCGGTATGGACCGCGTCTTCGAGATCGGTCGCCAGTTCCGTAACGAGGGCATGGATCTCACCCACAACCCCGAGTTCACCTCCATGGAGGCCTACTGCGCCTACTCCGACCTCGAGGGCATGAAGCAGCTTTCCGAGACGCTCTTCCAAGCCTGCGCAGCAGCTGTAGGCAAGGGCGATGTCATCGAGTATCAGGGTGTCCGGATCAACCTCGCGAGCCCTTGGCGCTCCGCTACCGTGGCCGAGATCGCAAGCGAGGTCTGCGGCCGCACGCTCACCATCGATACGCCTGCCGAGGAGCTCCGCGAGCTCTGCTCGGCAAACGGCATCGAGTGGGCCGAGAGCTGGGGCTCCGGCAAGCTCCTCTTCGAGCTCTACGACGAGCTCGGCGAGAAGAGCATCGTCGACCCCACCTTCGTATGCGACTATCCCGTCGAGGTATCGCCGCTTACCAAGCGCAAAGAGGATGACCCGCGCCTCACCGACCGCTTCGAGCTCATCATCGCGGGTAACGAATATGCGAACGCTTTCTCCGAGCTCAACGATCCCGTCGATCAGGAGAGCCGCTTCGCCGCGCAGGTCGAGGCCAAGGCAGCCGGCGATGAGGAAGCCATGGAGTACGATGCCGACTTCATCCGCGCGCTCGAATACGGCATGCCTCCTGCCGGCGGTATCGGCTACGGCATCGACCGCATGATCATGCTCTTCTGCGATCAGGCCTCTATCCGCGATGTCCTGCTCTTCCCGCACATGCGGCCCGAAGCCGGCCGCAAGCGGGCCGTCGCGTCGGGTGGGCTCGAGACGGGACTTTCCCGCGAGCAGGCATACGGGCTCCTCAAGCAGTTCAACGAGGACCCGTTCCATATCGCGCATGGCGAGACCCTCGAAGCCCTCATGCGCTACTTTGCGGGCAAAGACGATCCCGCCAATGTGGAGTTTTGGGGGCAGGTCGGCCTGCTCCACGATCTAGATTGGGAGAAATACCAGGATACCGTGCAGCATACCGTGAAAGCGGGCGAGACCATCGCCGAGGCAGGAGGCTCGCCCGAACTCATCCACGCCATACAGACGCATAACTCGGACAACAATCCCGATCTGCCCAAACCCGAGACCAAGATGGAGAAGTGGCTCTACACCGTCGACGAGCTCTCGGCCCTCATCCAAGCTGTTGCGAAGATGCGTCCGTCGGGAAGCGTCACCGACATGGAGGTCAAGTCGCTCAAGAAGAAGTTCAAGACAAAGGCGTTCGCTGCGGGCTGCGACCGTGCCATCATCGCCAAGGGTGCCGAGCTGCTGGGCATGGAGCTCGATGAGGTCTTCTCGGCTACGCTCGATGCGATGAAGGCGATCGCCCCCGTGGGCGACATCTATGCGAAGGATACGGAGGCCGAGCAGGCTGCTGTCGAAGAGGTGCAAGCTCCGCAGATCCCGCAGGAGGGCATCTACATCGAGCCGCTCTTCGCCGATCAGGTGGATTTCAGCACCTTTTCCAAGTCCGATTTCCGCGTGGTCAAAGTCAAGGCATGCGAGGAGGTTCCCAAGAGCAAGAAGCTCCTGCGCTTCACGTTGGACGACGGCACCGGCACCGACCGCATCATCCTCTCGGGCATCAAGGAGTATTACGCACCCGAGCAGCTCGTGGGCAAGAGCCTCGTGGCCATCACCAATCTGCCGCCGCGCGCGATGATGGGGACCGACAGCTGCGGGATGCTCCTCTCGGCCATCCATGTCGAGGACGGCAAGGAGGCCTTGAACCTCCTGATGGTCGATGATGCCATCCCGGCCGGAGCCAAGCTGTACTGATCGGCTCGCATAACGATTACCGAGACCTGCGGTATGCATGCGTGCCGCAGGTTTTTCCTGCCGAGAAGATGGGCTATCCCGACCCCGACACGAACATCCCAATCCACACGCGATCATCCCCGGGATGATCATGAACATCCCCGGGATGATCGTACGAGAACCGGGATGTTCGTGTCGGGAGAAGTCATTGGTGGGCGGAATACCCTCGCCAGAGCCCGCTTCGCTGCCGTGAAATCCATAGTTGCATTCTGGGTAAACATGTTAGGAATACCCTGTGGGCGTCTCCGCACGCCCCACGATTGTCAAGGAGACCAGCGCATGTTCGAGAAATTCACTGACAAAGCGCGCAAAGTCATGAGCATCGCTCAAGACGAGGCACGCAATCTCGGTCAGATGTACGTCGGTACGGGGCATCTGCTGCTCGCCCTCATCAAAGAGGGCGAAGGCATCGCCGCCCAGGCACTTGCCAAACTCGATGTGACCTACGAGGAGACCCTCCATACCATCAAGGAGCTCTCCACCGAGGAGACCGAGCCCGTCCCCGGCGGGCACATCCCCTTCACGCCGCGCGCCAAGCGCGTGCTCGAGGGCGCCTACCGCGAGACCATGACCCACGGCCAGACCTACATCGCCACCGAGCACCTGCTTCTGGGTATCGTCGCCGAGGGTAACGGCCGTGCCATGGATGCCCTGCGCACCCTCGGCCTCTCGGGCGATGCCGTGCGCAACGCCGTCAACGAGCTTATCGATAAGAACAAGGGCTCCGAGGGTCCGGCCGTATCGGGCATGCGCAATGATCCCAGCATGTTCGGCTTCCCCGCGCCCGGCAGCTCCGACGAGGGTTCGATGCTCGAGACCTACGGTCGCAACCTCACCAAGCTCGCGGTCGACGGCAAGCTCGACCCCGTGATCGGCCGCGACCGCGAGATCGAGCGCGTCATGCAGGTGCTGGCGCGCCGCCAGAAGAACAACCCGCTCATCCTAGGCGACCCGGGTGTGGGCAAGACCGCCATCGTGGAAGGGCTCGCACAGCTCATCTCCGGCGGCAACGTCCCCGATATCCTGCGAGGCAAGCAGATCTGGACGCTCGATGTGGCCAGCTTGGTTGCCGGCTCCAAGTATCGTGGCGAGTTCGAGGAGCGCATGAAGAAGGTCGTGCACGAGCTCGAGGAGTCTAAGACCGACATCCTCTTCATCGACGAGATCCATACCATCATGGGCGCCGGCTCGGCCGAGGGCTCGCTCGACGCTGCGGCCATCCTGAAGCCGCCCCTGTCACGCGGCGAGATCCAGATCATCGGTGCCACCACGGCCGATGAGTACCGCAAGCATATCGAGAAGGACTCCGCGCTCGAGCGCCGCTTCCAGCCCGTCAACATCGGCGAACCCAGCCAGGCCGACACCATCGAGATCATCCGCGGCCTGCAGGATCGCTACGAGCAGCATCACCATGTGCGCTACACCGATGCCGCCGTCAAGGCAGCCGTCGTGCTCTCCGACCGCTACGTGCAGGATCGCTTCCTGCCCGACAAGGCCATCGACGTCCTCGACGAGGCCGGTGCCCGCACGCGCATCCACAAGATGAGCCTGCCGCCCGAGATCGCCGAGGTCGATGCGGCCCTCGCCCGCGTGAAGGACGAGAAGGCCAACGCCGCCGCCGCTCAGGAGTACGAGCGCGCCGCCCGTCTGCGCGACGAGGAGAAGGAGCTCACCGCCAAGCGCGAGGAGCTCGAGACCGCATGGCGCGAGCAGCTCGACGCCAATATCGTCACGGTCGACGAGCAGGACATCGCCGATGTGGTCTCGTCCATCTCGGGCGTGCCCGTCTCCAACCTCACCGAGGCTGAGGCATCCAAGCTTCTGCGCTGCGAGGAGGCCCTGCACGAGCGCGTCATCGGCCAAGAGGAAGCTGTCTCCTCGGTCAGCCGAGCCATCCGCCGCAGCCGTTCCCCGCTCAAGGATCCTCGCCGTCCCGGCGGCTCGTTCATCTTCCTCGGCCCCTCGGGCGTGGGCAAGACCGAGCTCGCAAAGTCGCTCGCCGAATTCCTCTTCGGCAGCGAGGATGCGTTGATCTCCTACGATATGTCCGAGTTCATGGAGAAGCATGCTGTCTCCAAGCTCGTGGGCGCCCCTCCCGGATACGTGGGCTATGACGAGGGTGGCGAGCTCACCAAGGCGGTGCGCCGCCGTCCCTACTCGGTCGTGCTCTTCGATGAGATCGAGAAGGCCCATCCGGACGTCTTCAACATCTTGCTGCAGATCCTCGACGAGGGCCGTCTCACCGACGGCCAGGGCCGCACGGTCGATTTCTCCAACACGGTCATCATCATGACCTCCAACATCGGAGCGCACGACATCGCCCATACCTCGACCATGGGCTTCTCGGCATCGGGCGATAGCGGCCTCACCGACAAGGAGATCAAGAGCCGGGTAACCACCGAGCTCAAGAAGGCCTTCCGCCCCGAGTTCCTGAACCGCGTGGACGAGATCGTGGTCTTCACGTCGCTCAAACCCGAGCAGATCCGCGGTATCGTGGACCTCATGATCATGGACCTGCGCGACCGCCTCATCGCCCAGGGCATGTCCATCGAGCTTACGCCCGAGGCCCGCGAGCTCATCGCCAAGGAGGGCACCGATCCCGTCTACGGTGCGCGTCCCCTGCGCCGTGCCATCCAGACCCTCATCGAGGATCCGCTTTCAGAGGAGCTCCTCGGTGGCAGCTGGAAGACAGGTGACATCGTGCTGGTGGGCGTTGCCGATGGCAAGCTCACCTTCGAGCACACGGCGGGCGAGATTCCCGAGCCGCGCAAGCGCACGAGCATGAACGTGCCTACGCTCGCTGCGAGCAAAAGCATACCCGCGCCCGTTTCAGGCCAGGGTAATCTGCTCTCTTCGGAAGACTAGGCTAGCCAGCGGCTAACGCTCGGCCTTATACTTTACTAGATGGATCCAGCAGCCGACCCGTATCCTGCGGGTCGGCTTCCCTAGAAGAGGAGACCATGGACGCCCAAGATGCCAAGCAGGATGCGTTGAGCCCCAAACAGCGTCGCGAGCAGGCTATTCGCATGTGCGCTCCCGGCACGGCGCTGCGCATGGCCATCGACATGATCATTGCCGGCCATCTCGGTGCCCTGATCACCATCGGCGATCAGGATGCCGTCCTCGCCGCGGGCACCGATGGCTTCGCCCTCGATGTCTCCTTCACGGCCAACCGCCTCTTCGAGCTCTCCAAGATGGACGGTGCCGTGGTCATCGACAAGGACCTCACCAAGATCCTGCGCGCCAACTATCACCTCAATCCCGATCCCGCGCTGCCCACGAATGAGACGGGCACGCGCCATCGCACCGCAGCGCGTATGAGCCTGCTCACCGACGCCACGGTCATCTCCATATCCGAGCGCCGTCAAGTCGTGAATGTCTATATCGACGGCAAGTGCACCCAGCTCAGACCCATCTCCGAGGTCATGGCAAACGCCGGCCAACTCACCGGTGCCATGCAGAGCACCCGCCAGCAGCTCGACCGCGAGCTCCTGCGCCTCTCCACGCTCGAGCTCGACAACTTCGTCACCCTGGGGGACGTTTCCAGCGTTATCTATCTCTGCGAGATGCTCATGACCTCGGCGGAAGACCTTGACTCCTGCATCCTCGAGCTCGGCCGCGACGGTCGCGTCATCGAGATGCAGCGCCAGGAGTATGCGGGCGCCCTTGACGATGAGTACACGCTGCTCATCCGCGACTATGCGCTCGACTCGTCCGAGGAAAACGCCGCCGCCATCCGCGAGGAGCTCCACAACACCCCCAATGACCAGCTGCGCTCATCCAAGAACGTCGCGAGGATCCTCGGCTACGACGATCTCCATGCCGACTCCATCATGACGCCTTTGGGATTGCGCACCTTGAACCGTGTGTCGGTGGTGCGCAAGGGCATGGCCGATAAGATCCTCGACGAATACGGTTCGCTTCAGGATCTCGTGGCTGCTGTCGAGAAGGATCCTACTCAGCTCGAAGAGGTGGGTATCAAAAATCCCGATGTCCTGGCGGATAGCCTCCATCGCATGTGGGGCCGCAGCACATGAACGCCTGCCAGCCCACAGCTTGTCCGGCATCCGCACGGATGAACGGGTCCGCACATGGTGCCGACACCGTTGCCATCATCGTGGCGGGCGGGGTCGGCGCGCGGTTCGGCGATCCGCTCGGCAAGCAATTCGTGAAGCTGTGCGGCAGGCCCATCATCTCATGGTCGTTGCTTGCCTTCGATAGGGCATCGTCGATCGCCCATATCGTGATCGTGTGCGCAGAGAACCGCCGCGAGGAGATCGACGAGATCCTGGGCGGCCTCTCCCTTTCCACGCCGGTCAGCCTTGCCGATTCCGGCGAGGTGCGCCAGGAGTCGGTTGCCTCGGGCCTTGCAGCCATGCCCAAGGGCCACGCATACTGCGCCATCCACGATGCGGCTCGGCCCCTCATCGAGCGCGAGACCATCGAGCGCTCCATCGCCTGCCTGCGTGCTGACAAGACGCTTTCGGGCACGCTCGTGGCAGCACGCGTGACCGACACCCTGAAGCTCGTGGAAGAGGGCATCGTGGTCTCGACGCCCGATCGCAGCTTCTATTGGGCTGCCCAGACCCCGCAGACCTTCCGCACGCGCGTGCTTAAGGAGGCGTATGCGAGCGCCTCCTTCGAGGACTTCATCGGCACCGATGACGCAAGCCTCGTGGAACGTACGGGAGGTCGCATACGCTGCATCGAACCAGCTTCGTCAAATCTCAAGGTCACCTACCCTGCGGATCTTGCCATTGCCGAGGTGCTCATGAGCGAGCGCCTGAGCAGAGGGGAGACGCTGGTATGAGGATCGGGTACGGCTATGATGTGCATGCCTTCTGTGCGGGACGTCCTCTTATCCTCGGAGGCGTGCACATACCCTACGAGCAGGGCCTTGCCGGCCACTCCGATGCCGATGTGCTGGCCCACGCCATAGCGGACGCGCTTCTCGGCGCCGCCCGCCTAGGCGATATCGGCACGCTCTTCCCCGACACCGACCCCGCCTACAAGGGCGCGGATTCGCTCGTTCTGCTCGCTCACGTCGCCCAGCTCGTGCGTGCGCAGGACTTCTCGATCGAGGATGTCGATGCAACCGTGGCCGCGCAGGCGCCCAAGCTCGGTCCGCATCGAGACGCCATGCGCGCCAACCTTGCCCGTGCCTTGGGCATCGAGGTTGAGCAGGTGGGGGTGAAGACGACCACGACCGAGCATCTCGGGTTCGTCGGGCGCAAGGAGGGCATCGAGGCCTTTGCCGTGGCCCTGCTGGACGGGCGATGTCGCGGATCCTGAGGCATCCTCCGCCCGATCCGTGAGCCAGCAAATGCGAGGAGTTCCCATGCAGATCTACAACACGCAATTCCATAAGAAGCAGGAGTTCGCGCCCATCGATGAGGGCAAGGTGCGCATGTACGTGTGCGGCCCCACGGTCTACGACCAGATCCATATCGGCAACGCACGCACCTTCCTCTCATTCGACATGATCAGGCGCTATCTCATGTTCAAGGGATATCAGGTAACCTTTGCCCAGAACCTTACCGATATCGACGACAAGATCATCAACCGCGCCAACGAGCAGGGCAGGACTGCAGCCGAGGTCGCCGAAGAGTTCAGCAATGCGTTCATCGAGCAGATGCGCCGCTTCGGCATCATCGACCCCGACATCCGCCCGCGCGCCACGCGCGAGATCGAGGCCATGCAGGAGATGATCGCCTCGCTCATCGAGCAGGATTACGCCTACGTCGCGCCCTCGGGCGATGTGTACTTCTCGGTGAGGAGCGACAGCGCCTACGGTATCCTATCGGGACGCGATCTCGATCAGCTGCGCGCAGGCGAGCGCGTCGAGGTCAACGACGAGAAACGCGACCCCTTCGACTTCGCGCTCTGGAAGGCCGCCAAACCGGGGGAGCCCAGCTGGCCCTCCCCGTGGGGCGAAGGCCGTCCGGGATGGCATACCGAGTGCTGCGCCATGATCCACCGCCATCTGGGTACCCCCATCGACATCCATGGCGGCGGGGCCGATCTCGTCTTCCCCCATCACGAGAACGAGACCGCGCAGGCCATGTGCGCATGGCATGTCCCGCTCGCGAATGTCTGGATGCATGCGGGCATGCTCCGCGTCGAGGGCGATAAGATGTCCAAGAGCCTCGGCAACTTCTTCACTTTGAAAGAGGTTCTCGACAAATACCCTGCCGATGCCGTGCGCCTGCTCATGCTGCAAACCCATTACCGCGCACCGCTCGATTTCTCATTCGAGCGTCTGGAGGGTGCGATAGGCACGCTGGAGCGCTTGACAACCTGCGTCGAGAACCTCCGTTGGGCGGCTGACAACGCGCCGCAGAACGGTTTCTTGACCGAGTTCGACCGCGCTCTCGGGGCAGCCGTCGACACCGCGCGCGAGGAGTTCGTGGCGTCGATGGATGACGATTTCAACTCTGCAGGCGGCCTCGCGGCCATCTTCGGCTTGGTCTCCACCGCCAACAAGTACCTTGCCGAGGCAGGCGGCGACATGGCCACGGCTCCCTGCCTGCGCGCGGCCGATATGCTCTGCGAGCTCTCGGGTGTGCTCGGCATCGATCTCGTCAAGGCAACCGCTGCCGACGAGCTTCCGGCAGGGCTCATCGATCTTGCGCGCGAACAGGCAGGGTACGAGGGAGATTCGACATCAGAGGCCGCAAACGTGCTGCTCGCTACCCGCGCGGAAGCGCGTGCGGCTAAGAACTGGGCCGTTGCGGATGCTATCCGCGACGGCATCGCGGCGCTCGGCCTTTCGGTTGAGGACACGGCTGCGGGCGCACGCCTGCGCTCGAAGGAATAGGCGGGTCAGATCATGGCGAAGAACCAGTCCCGCACGCCGGGGCGCGATGTGCGCGGCGGCAACGGAAAACGCGTGAACAAGCATAAGATCGTCCCGCGCAACCTCCCCGATCCCGAGGAGCGCAAGAAGGAGTGGCGCCAGGATCGCCCGCGCGGCGGCAAGCCGAGGAAGGCCCAGCCCAAACGCGGCACCGATGCCGTGCCGGGCGACATCATCGAGGGCCGCCGTGCGGTGGCCGAGGCCATCGAACTGGGCCTTCCCCTGAAGAGCGCCTTCATCGCCGATGCCGAGACGAGCGATGCCACCTTGAAACGCCTGACCGCAGAGCTTGCCGAGCGGGGTGCTGTGATCGAGCATGTGACCAAGGCGCGCCTCGACCAGATGTCCTCGCACGGTGCCCATCAGGGCATCATGGTCCGCACCCGCCCCTTCGCGTACTCCTCGCTTGCCGATGTCGTGCGTGCGGCGGGAAGCGGCGATGCCCTGATCATCGTGCTCGACCACGTGACGGACGAGGGCAATTTCGGCGCTATCGTACGCACGGCCGAGGTCATCGGTGCAGCGGGCATCGTCATCGCCAACGCACGCGCCGCCCGTGTTGGCGCAGGTGCGTACAAGACGTCTGCCGGTGCGGTGCTCCATCTTCCCATCGCCCAGGTCTCCAATCTCCCCCGTGCGCTCGACGAGCTCAAGCGCGGGGGCTTCTGGGTCTGCGGGGCGAGCGAGCACGCCGAGCAGGGCATCTGGGATGCTCCTATCGAGGGTCGCCTCGCGCTTGTCATGGGCTCCGAGAATGCGGGCATCTCGCAGCTTATGCTCGAGAAATGCGATTTTCTCGCCAAGCTGCCCCAACATGGGCGCATCGAGTCCCTGAACGTCGCTCAGGCTGCCACCGTGTTCTGCTACGAGTGGTTGAGAAGGACGAGCGCACATGCCTGAGGAGCGTCACGAGCTTCTGGTGGTCGACGGCTACAACGTCATCCGAGCGGCGGAACGCTATGCGCACCTCATCGATGAGGGCGACGATGATCCGTATCTGCGTGCCCGCGAGGCGCTCCTGACCGATGTGGCGGCCTTTGCGCAGGGAAGCTTCGATGCGATCGTGGTCTTCGATGGCGCGGGCAACATCTCGCCCGACCGTCCGAACCTCTCATCGGGCAGCGTTCGCGTGGTCTTCTCGCGCACGGGCCAATCGGCGGATGAGGTTATCGAGCAGCTCGCGGTCGAGGCACGTCGTCAGGGTCGCGATACCACGGTTGCCACGTCGGATAACACGGTCCGCGCAACCATAGGCGGCGTGCCGGTCAAGAGCCTGTCGAGCGCGCTGATCGCCCATGAGTTCACGCTCATCGATAAAGACGTGGCTACGGCTGCGTCGGACCGCGCTCATCACCACGCCACCCTTGGCGACCGCCTTCCTGCGGAGATACGCTCCAAACTGGAGCAGCTCCGCAAGGGTTGAGACGGTGGCTTCCCGAGCGCGGATCTCGCCGCCGTTTCGCTTTATGATGTGGTAGTCGGCGGCAATTCGGCTGCCGCCGGATCCGGCTTCGATCTTGCCCTTCGGAGAGGTAGTGCTTCTTCATGAGCAGTCCCATCGTACAGAGCGATCTCGATGCGTTCTGCATCAAGGTGGTGGAGCAGGGTGCGGCGCTGTACCGCGACCTGCCCTGGCGCAACACGCGCGACCCCTATGCCATCTGGATCTCGGAGGTCATGCTCCAGCAGACGCAGGTCAGCCGCGTGGATGGCTGTTGGCAGAGATGGCTCGAGCGCTTTCCCAGCGTGGATGCCCTGGCAGCTGCGAGCACGGCGGATGTGCTCGAGGAATGGCAGGGCATGGGCTACAACCGGCGTGCGCTCGCCGTGCTCCGCGCGGCGCAGGAGGTTTCCTGCGCGGGCGGGCGTTTCCCGGAGGATGAGGCGGCCCTCCGCGCGCTTCCCGGTATCGGCCCTGCAACCGCTGCGGGCATCAGGGCCTTCTCGTTCAACAAGCATGCCGTCTATCTCGAGACCAACGTGCGCACCGTCTTCCTCCACGAGCTCTTCCCCGAGGCAGAGGATGTTTCCGACAAGGAGCTCGTCCCGCTCGTGGATGCGAGCTGCCCGCCGGATGGCGGTAACAGCTTGACGGATCCGCGCAGCTGGTATTACGCGCTGCTCGACTATGGAGCCCATCTCAAGAAGACGCTGCCCAACCCTTCGCGGCGTTCGCGCAGCTATACCAAGCAGTCGCGTTTCGAGGGATCGAATCGTCAGAAACGCGCTGCTCTGGTGCGCATTCTGCTTGCATACCGCACGGGCATCCCGACCGAGGAGCTTGCCGCGGAGCTCAACCGTGCGGAGCTTCTCGCTGGGCGCGCGGCGCTCCTTCCAAGCGATGTGGAGATGCTGTTGACTGAATTGCAGAAGGAGGGGTTCTGCACACGAGAAGCGGGCTTATGGCGCGCGTGAATACGCTAGTATATAAAGACGTGACGTGGGGATATCACCCCACAAGGTGAGAGGAGTATCTATGGCAATCGATTTCGAGAATTCCCAGACCAAGAAGAATCTTGAGTACGCGTTCGCGGGCGAGTCGCAGGCGACCAACAAGTACTCCTACTACGCGAGCAAGGCGAAGAAGGAAGGCTACGTCCAGATCTCCAACATCTTCACCGAGACCTCGGGTAATGAGCGCGAGCATGCCAAGCTCTGGTTCAAGTATCTGCACGGTGGCGCGGTGCCCGACACCTTGGCCAACCTGCTCGATGCCGCCGCCGGCGAGAACGAGGAGTGGACCTCCATGTATGCCGGTTTCGCCGAGACGGCCAAGGAGGAGGGCTTTACCGAGATCGCCGCCAAGTTCACCATGGTCGGTGCTATCGAGAAGGGCCACGAGGAGCGCTATCGCAAGCTCGCCGCACATGTCGAGGCCGGCGACGTCTTCGCCCGCGAGGGCGTGAAGGTGTGGAAGTGCCTCAACTGCGGCCACCTGCATGTTGGCGCTACGGCCCCCAAGGTCTGCCCGGTCTGCGATCACCCGCAGAGCTACTTCGAGGAGCAGGCGCTCAACTACTAAGCGCCTCGTCCGATCATCGCGCAACCCGACGGCCCTGCGAATGCGGGGCCGTTTTTTGCGTGGGAATGGCTCGGGCGATACTCGCTGGCAGGTATCGAAACTATGTCACAATGGTTGCCGTGTCCGGATTCGTCCTCGTTGCGCAAAAGGATGGCCTACCATGGCGACCACCCATATCACGCTGCTCCACTCCAATGACATGCATGGCGCGTTCCTGCCCAAAGACGAGAGCGGCGTCGCAACAGGCGGTCTTTCGCTGCTGTCGGGCTATATCCGCAAAGCTCGCAAAGAGCGGTCCGATACCGCCTACATCATCGCCGGCGACATGTTCCGCGGCTCGGTCATCGATTCCGAGTTCCTCGGCCTCTCTACCATCGATCTCGTGAATATCCTCGATCCCGATGTGGCGACGATCGGCAACCACGAGGTCGACTACGGTCTCGCACACCTGCTCTTCCTCGAGAAATGCGCTCACTTCCCCATCATCAACGCCGATCTCTATGTCACGCTCAACAACGCGCGCCTCTTCCAGCCCTATATCAACCTCACGGTGGGCGGTCTCAGGATCCTCTGCATCGGTATCATCACCCAGGAGGTGCTCTCCTCCACCAAGTCCGAGGCGGTTATCGGCACGTTCGTCGACATCAAGGAGGCCGCGCGCGAGATCGGCGTCATCTGCGACAACTACCGCACCACCGGTACCGACCTTACCGTTCTCATCACCCACGTCGGCATCGAGAAGGATCGCGAGCTTGCAAGCATGCTCAATCCTGATTGGGGTGTCGACCTCATCATCGGCGGCCACTCGCACACCGTCATGGACGCACCCGAGATCGTGAACGGCGTTCCTATCGTCCAAGCGGGTTGCGGCACCGGCCAGATCGGACGCTTCGAGATCGATTATGACAACGATAGGCATGAGCTGTCGGGATATACTTGGGAATGCGTGCCCATCAATGCCGGTACCGCAGAGGCCGATCCCATCATGGAGCAGACGCTCGAGGCCTATCGCAGCACCACCGATAAGAAATACAAGCGGGTTGTGACCCACCTTGCACGCAAGCTCACCCACCCCCGTCGCGAGCAGGAGACCGAGCTCGGCAACCTCTACGCCGACATGCTCCAAGATGAGTCCAGCTACGATATCATGCTCTTCGGCTCGGGGGCCATCCGGAAGACCGAATTCGGGCCTATCGTCGAATACCGGGATATGGTCGAGAACACCCCCTTCGATGGTCCGGTCCATATGCTCAAGGTCACCGGGGAGCAGTTCCGCCGCATCGTCTGCCATCTCATGCGCGACGAGGCGTGGGAGGGCAAGACCGAGTTCTACCAGTTCTCCCGCGGTGTGCGCATCGTGTGGCGCAAATCTACCCATACGCTCGAGGAGCTTTCTTTCAACGGCGAACCCGTGCGCGATGGGGACGAGCTTCTGATCGCCCTTCAGGACTACCACTACAAGAACTTCGACGACTTTCTGGGCGTGCCGCTCGAGGAGGTCAAGCAGAACATGAAGCCGCGCATGGTCATCACCTCGATCAACAACATCGTCGAGGAGTACTTCGCCACCCACCCCGGACTCGACGCGCGTGTGGAGGGCCGCATCACCGTACTCGACTAGCGGCGGCATGCCTAGTGTGCATGCCTCGGTGACGATTCTATCCATCCGATTGTTTTCCTCGAGCGCATAGCCGCGTGCTGCTACACTGTTACCCGAAATGTGTGACGCTGACGCGTTCCGAAAAAAGGAGACTTAGATGAAATACTTCGGCACCGACGGCTTCCGCGGCAAGGCGAACGAGGGCTTGAACGTCGATCATGCCTTCCTCATCGGACGATTCGTAGGATGGTACTACGGGCTCCGCCAAGAGAGGAAAGCCCGCATCGTCATCGGCAAGGATACTCGCCGTTCAAGCTATATGTTCGAGTCCGCATTGGTCGCAGGCCTCGTTGCGAGCGGCGCAGACGCCTACATGCTGCATGTCATTCCCACACCGGGCGTATGCTACGAGGTCGTCGATGGCGGCTTCGACTGCGGCATCATGGTTTCCGCCAGCCACAACCCCTACTACGATAACGGCATCAAGCTCGTCAATGCCCAGGGCTACAAGATGGAGGAGGACGTTCTCGAGCAGATCGAGGCCTTCATCGACGGCGGGATCGATATCCCGCTTGCAACGGGCGAAGACATCGGCTGTACCGTCGACTACATGCAGGGGCGCAACCGCTACATCGCCCATCTCATCGCGAGCGCGAACTTCTCGCTGCAGGGTGTGAAGGTGGGTCTCGACTGCGCGAATGGCGCAGCCTCGAGCGTTGCCAAGCCGGTTTTCGACGCCCTCGGCGCCGATGTCTATGTGATCAACAACGTTCCCAACGGTTTCAACATCAATGTCAATGCAGGCTCCACCCACATCGAGAACCTGCAGAACTTCGTCGTGCGCAACAACCTCGACGTGGGTTTTGCTTACGATGGCGATGCCGATCGCTGCATCGCGGTCGATGAGAACGGCCACGTAGTCGATGGCGATCTTATCCTCTACGTCTGCGGCCGTTACATGGCTAAGTATGGGCGTCTGGTCAAAGATACCGTCGTTCCCACGATCATGACCAACTTCGGCCTGCTCAAGGCCCTCGAAGAGGTCGGTATCAAGGCGGTGCCCACCGATGTGGGCGACAAGTACGTCTACGCCTGCATGCGCGAGAACGGCTATACGCTCGGCGGCGAGCAGTCCGGCCACATCATCTTCGGCGATCTCGAGACCACCGGCGACGGCATCATGACCTCCCTGCGCGTGATGGAGGCCGTACGTGTTGAGAAGGAGTCCCTCTCGACGCTCACCCGTCCGGTGAAGCTCTATCCGCAAAAGCTCGTGAACGTGCCTGTCATCGATAAGGAGAAGGCCATGGCGAGCCCGGATGTCAAGGCTGCGGAGAAGGAGGGCGAGGCCCTGCTCGGCGGCAATGGCCGCGTATTCGTGCGCGCGAGCGGCACCGAAGAGCTCGTGCGCGTGCTTGCCGAGGCGATGACCGATGAGCTCTGCGGCGAGGCGGTCCAGCCCGTGATCGCGGCGCTCGAACCGTATCGGGCGTAAGGACGAGATAGACGATGGGTCTCGAAGCCTACGCTGATGTCTCACGTGCCAAGGTGGCAAAGTACCTCAGGATCGAATCGGACATCCTTGCCGCTATCAAGGACGGCAGCCTCAAGCCCGGAGATAAGCTGCCCGGCCAGTCCGAGATGTGCAGCCGCTACGGCGTGTCGGCCATTACCGTCCGCAAGGCATTCGCCGACCTCATCAGCGATGGGTATCTTGTGGGAATCAAGGGAAGCGGCACCTATGTGGCAAAACGCCAGATGATCCGTGGGCTCACGTCCATTTCCTTTTCCGAGGAGCTACGCGAGCAGGGCTATGAGGTCGGCATGGTCGTCGATGCTATTTCATCAGGATCAAACCCGGTTGCAGCACGTCATCTGGGTATGGATGAGGCGACGGAGTTCACAAAGGTTACCCGTGTGCGGATTGCCAATGACGAGCCCGTCGCTTTCCACGTCTCGTATATCCCGAGCAGCCTGCTGACTGTCGAGCAGGCCCAGGGGCTGCAAGAGATAGGGTCCTTCTACGACATGCTGGCGCGCTACGACATCTTTCCCCAGCTGGTCAACGAGAATTACAGCGTCAAGACTATCGATGACCCTCACGTGTGTTCGGCTCTCGGGGTGGGGGAGGACTATCCGAGCTTTTTTGTGCGGAGGACCACCTTCGACCAGGATAATGTCGCGGTCGAGTACAGCGAGACGTATTTCAATAAAGACTGGTATTCGGTCACCGTCAACATCAGGGCTTAGCATGCAGAACCGGGAAACAGCTGCAGCCGTCTGCATCCTCTAGTATTGCCGCTCACAGAAGATGGAGGGCTATACGCGGATTTTCGACTACCTCTCTTCTGCTCTAAATTAACATGTTAATATATTAACTTAAGGCAGCAGAGGGAGGAGACGTTGATTTACGGGAACTATGCGCAGTGCTATGAGGAACGGGTTATCGACCTCTGGAATACGTGCTGCACCTTCGACGCAATCGACGTGGGCAAGTTCCGTCGACAAGCCATCTTCGATGACAACTTCGACCAGAAGCTTTCCTGGGTGGCGCGCGAAGGCGACAACGTGCTTGGTTTCGCCTTTGGAACCAAGCGGAAATTCCCCTATCTTGAGCGGGGACTCGAACCAGAGAGAGGATGGGTCAACGTTCTTTTCGTCGACCCAAGCGTTCGGGGGACAGGTGTGGGGGTCGCGCTCCTCGGGCGTATCGAGGAGGAGCTCAAGGCGAGGGGAGCGACGAGTATCACGCTGGGAGCCTATTCCCCCAGCTATTTCTTCGCGGGCATCGATCCTGTGAACTATCCCGAGGCCGTCGCCTTCTTCGAGAAGCAGGGATACGTTGCAGGAGACGAGCATTTCTCGATGGGCAGGGATCTGCATGGATACCAGGTGCCGCAGAAGACGCGCGAACGCCAGGCAGCCCTTGAAGAACAGGGCTATCGCTTCAGGTTATTCGACTACTCGTATTCGCTCGACCTGCTCGATTTCCTCTATCGAGAGCTGGGCGCGGGCTGGAAGCGCAACGCGCTCATGAGCATGCAGGATGGAACCGCTGAGGATAAGCAGTTCCTCGTCATCAATCCCAGCGGCAGGATTTGCGGATGGTGCATGCGCGGTATCGATGGCAACCCGATGCGATTCGGTCCCATCGGCATTGCGAAGTCCGAGCGGAACAACGGTCTCGGCTCCGTCCTGCTCGATTTGTACTGCTTCGAGATGGCGCGCCGTGGCATCTACCATATGTACTTCATCACAACAGACGAACCGGGAAGACGCTACTATGCACGCCATGGTTTCGAGGTCATCCGCACCTTCGTCGACTATCGGAAGGAGATGGCATGAGCGAATGCAGGCGGGTCGTTTCCATAGGCGGTCATAGCCTTGATGCGGAGCTTCTCGGCGGACCGCTTCTGATCAAGTATGCGAAGCGCGGCGCGAAGGTCACCTGCGCCAATACGGTTATGGGCCGCCTCGAGGGGACCGACTGCACGATTCGGGAGAAGGAAGCCTATCTCAAGCAGGTTGCCGAGGAATCTGTCCGCGCGGCGGCTGCCTTGGGCGGCGATACGCTGTGGCTTGGCTACGACGGATCGGATATGCCGGATCTCGATACGTTTGCCGATCGCCTTGAGCGATGGTTCATCGAGGAGGATGTCGATCTCGTCATCACCCATTGGCGTGGATCCATGCACCCACGTCATATCGCCACGCACGATGCGGTGACCGAGGCCGTCAAGCGTATGAGGCGCAAGAAGTCGAAGATCCGCCTCATGTACGGCCTTACCTTCGAGGATCTCGTCGGGTTTGTCCCCCAAGCATATGTCGTACTGACTGAAGACGAGGTCGGGCAATGGATGGATGCGCTGAGCGAGTATGCCATCTTCCGCGGGGAGGTTAACAACTTTCCGTATGCGAAGTACTACCCGATGAATCTTCAGATAAAGCAGATAGAGTCGGGCAGCGATGGCCCGACAGCCTGCTATATGTACGCAAGTCTCATTGAAAACGAGCTGTGGTAACGGTTGGGGACGAGGAGAAAGGGAGAGGCTATGGCAAAAACATACGTGAGGGTTGATGATCGGCTTATCCACGGCCAGACGATCATGGCATGGGCACCCCTGCTCAAGCCCGAGCAGATTATCGGTGTTGATGATGTGGGCGCGGCAAATCCAACGCTCAAGAGCATCATGACCATGGGTGTGCCCAAGCAGTATGAGGCGCATATCGTTACAACCGATGAGGCGCGCGAGCTCTTATCGGCTGAGTCCGACAAGACCCGGCTCGTCATAGTGAAGACCCCCGGGAAGCTCGTCGAGCTCAAGGATGCGATCAAGGGCTGCGAGCATATCTATCTTGGCAATATGGCCAAGCGTCCGGATACGAACCATCAAATGACCGGTGCGACCGGCATCTTCTATCTCAGCGACCAGGATATCAGCGACATCGACGCTCTCGTGTCCGAGGGTTTCAAGGTCTCCTTCCAGCAGGTCCCCAACTCAACGGAAAAGAGCTGGGATGGGTTTGTTAGGTCACGGTAACGGCAGGCATATAGGCACGGAGAACACGTAAGAAGAGAGAAGGGAGTACTAGGATGAGCGTTTTGCAGATGATCCTCATCGCGCTGTTCATCTATCTCGGTTCCATCGGATCCATTGTGGGCAATACCATCGGCTGGTATACGCTCGGCCGTCCCTTGGTGGCATCATTCGTGGTCGGTCTCATCCTCGGAGATGTCCAGACGGCTATGGTTGTGGGTATCCCATTGCAGGTTATGTATCTCGGTAACGTGACTCCCGGTGGAGCCGTCGCATGGGATCTGTCATATGCAACCTACATCGGTACCGCAGGTGCCATCGTCTTCGGCCAGGGCATGGACGCCACGGCGCTTATCGGCGTTGCCACCGTCTTCGCGGGCATCGGCGGTCTTGTCGGCCAGCTCATGTGGAACATCTCCTACGCTCTCAACATCCCGTTGAATCGCGTAGCCGCACGCTATGCAGAGGCCGGTGATACCAAGCACATGTTCGTTCCCAATGTGGCTTTGGGGCAGGCTATCGGCTTCATCTGCCGTTTCGTTCCCGCAATGATCGTTCTCGGAGGTATGACCGCCGCAAGCACCCAGGCCGATTTCGCAAGCTTGATTCCCGATTACGTTATCAGCTGCCTGTCGATCTTCGGCGGCATGATGTCTGCGCTCGGAATGGGAATCCTCTTATCCTTCCTGCTCAAGAAGCAATGGTATATGGCGGTCTTTATCGCCGGCTTCATTCTCGTCACCTACTTCCATTTGAATACGATGGGCGTTGCCGTCGTTGCTGCCATCGTGGCCGTCGTTTACTACCAGAGTGGTTCCGATAAGGAGGTCGTATAAGCTATGGCCATCGAGAATTCTGCCGTCGACCAGGCTGCTCCCAAAAAGATTTCTGTTGATGCTCTCAAGAAGTCGTTCTGGAACTGGTTCTTCTGGAACGGATGCTCCCAACAGGCCGAGTCCATGCTTGGCATGGCATTCGGCCAGGCAATGGCCCCCATCGTTGATGACCTTTACGATACCCGGGAGGACAAGGCCGCTGCGCTCAAGCGCCATATCTCCCTGTTCAATACCGAGGCGCAGGTAGGGTCCATCTGCAATGGTATTGTCTGCGGTCTTGAGGAGGCCAATGCAAATGGCAATTGCACGCCGGAGGTGATCGAGTCGGTCAAGGTTGCCCTCATCGGCCCGACTTCTGCCATCGGCGACTCTCTGTGGGTTGGCACGATCATCCCGATTTTGCTCACCATTTGCATGACCATCTCCCAGGTCTCCGCTGCTTGGCTTGGCCCTCTCGTGTATATGGTCGTCTACCCCGTGGGCACCTGTCTCATCAGCTGGAAGCTTTTCCAGCTCGGCTATAAAGGCGGCCTCGACGGCATGCAGTCGATGATGGCGTCGGGCAAATTGGACCGTCTCACCAATGCGATGGTTTTCATGGGCCTTATCGTCGTCGGTGCCCTAACCGCCTCTTTCGTCTCCTGCACCATTCCGTTCGGTATTATCGGCGATGTTGTCGACGCCGCGACCGGCGAGGTCACGCAGGCGGTTATCTTCAACGCTAACAGCATGCTCGACGGTTTCTTCCCCAAGCTGCTCCCGTTGCTGCTTACCCTGTTCGTCTATCACCTGTACGCCCATAAAAAGTGGTCACCGCTCGCCATTATGGGCCTTATCCTCGTGTTGGCCATCGCCCTGACCGCCATCCAGTATCTGACCGGCTATGCTGCCGTGGCAGCTCTCGGCTGATAAGACCTGTGTGTCCGGGAGGGTCTGCATGGGCCCTCCCCATCTGAAAGCGAAGCTATGGATTAGACTCTCATACTATGGCTCATAGCGGTGCCCGTCGTCATCGCAGCCCTTCTCTCGGTGCTTACGCGTATGCGCGTCCAGGCGCTGCACGACCTCGACAACGTGCTTAACGAGCGCAAGGATATCGGGTTGTACCTGCATCTGCTCGATAATAAGCGCCTCTGCCTCCTCTTCTCGAGACGGGCACGTACGAGTTTGCGGGAAGAGGGGATCCGCCTCTATGAAACGAGCATCCTGCACCAGGAGAAAGGGGATCGATGTGAGCAACGGTGACGGGGCATTCATAAGGCTTGGAACAGAGCAGTCCAACCCATGCACGGCACACATCGATGAGATGGAGACCCTCGAAGCCCTTGAGGTCATCAATGATCTTGATCATGAGATCGTGCCGGCAGTCCGAGGCGTCCTTCCCGACGTAGCGCAGCTCGTGGATGCCGCCTTCAAGCGCATGCAACGAGGTGGCCGACTCATTTATATGGGCGCAGGAACTTCAGGCAGGCTTGGCGTGCTCGATGCGAGCGAGTGTCCACCGACCTACGGTGTGAGCCCCGATCTCGTGATCGGCCTTATTGCCGGTGGGTACGACGCTCTCGTAAGGTCCCAAGAAGGTGCCGAGGATAATGCCGAGGCCGGTGCCGCCGACCTCGACGCGTTGAACATATGCGAACTCGATACGGTCATCGGCTTGTCTGCCTCTGGAAGGACGCCTTATGTGATCGGCGGTCTTGATCGAGCGCGCGAACGGGGTGCCTTGACGGGGGCTATCTCCTGTGTATGTGGTGCGAGGATGTCGGCCCATGCAGATATTCCCATTGAGTGCGTTGTTGGCCCGGAGCCCATCATGGGATCGACGCGCATGCGCTCAGGTACCGCTCAGAAACTCATATGCAATATGATTTCGACCGAGCTCATGGTCAAGTCGGGCAAGGTGTTCGGCAACCTCATGGTCGATCTCAAGCCGACGAACGAGAAGCTGGTCAATCGGGCTTCTCGAATCATCGCCACCGTCTCGGGTGTCGGGATGGATGAAGCCGCAGGTCTTCTCGCCGATTCAGGCTATGATGTCAAGCTGGCTATCTGCCGTGCCATCTCGGGAGCATCTGAAAACGTATGCCGAGCGGAGCTATCCAAGGCCGACGGCAATGTTGCGAGGACGATTCGCAGCCTTATGGCGTAAGACTATCCTGCAACCCATCACATCCGCAGCGTTCAAGCCCCGCCATGCTTCGGTGTTCGTGGAAAGAGTTCAAAGAATTCGCGATAAGACACCACATCGAGAGGCCCTTTCCACGAACACTCCAATGTGAACATGAACATCCCCGGGATGTTCGCGAACAACTGCGGGATGTTCGCGTTTTAGCTGGGATGTTCGTGAAAGGGGCTAATGAGCACCCGCTAAAAAATGCACAGGAAGGACCGTCCCTGGTGTGCACCCCCCAGCGTGCAGAAAAATGCACAGGAAGGACCGTCCCTAGTGTGCATCCTCCGGCGTGCAGAAGATGCGGCCCGTCCCGAATGATCGGGGCGGGCCGCATGCGAGAGGGGGCTGAGAAGCGCTTACGACAGGACGCTCAGGAGCCAGTCGATATCGTCGGTGGTGCACATCTTCTCGACGATGCTCTCGTCCTCAAGGGCCTTTGCGATATTCGCGAGCACTTGCAGGTGCTCGCCGTCGACACCGGCGAGACCGAAGACCAGATAGGCCTTCCCCTCGCCCCAGTCCACTCCCTCGGGATACTGGTGGAGCGTGACGCAGGTTTTCTTGACGCTGCCCTTCGCCTCGTTGGTGCCGTGCGGGATAGCGACGCCCATGCCCATGTAGACGCTCTGGACGCGCTCGCGCTCGTGCATTGCGGTGATGTAGTCCTTGTCGATGGCGCCATGGGCTAGGAGCAGCTCGCCGGAGGCTTGGATGGCCTCGTCCTTGCTGACCGACGGGCAGCCGAGTTTGATGCCGTCGCGGTCGATGGCGATGGCGCCCTCGCGCCCTCCGGCCTTTTCGGCGCTGGCGACATCCACCTTGCCCACACCGGACTGGGCGGATATGCTCACGAGGTCGTTGTAGAGCTGGTCGAGGGCGGGATCGGCTAGGAAGTTGTCGATGAGCACGAGCTGCGCATTGGGAGCGCTTGTCTGGACACGCGGGGCGAGGTTGCGCTGGACGACGACGATGCTGGCGTCTGCAGGAACCTCATCGACAGAGGAGTGCTCGACGATGCAATCGGGGCGATCGAGTTTGATCCGGTTGCGGAAGCGGGTTGCGCCCATGGCGGAGGAACCCATGCCGGCGTCGCAGGCGAAGATGATCTTGTCGCCGAAACCGGAGCGTACGCTGCTGGTAGCAGTGCCGGCGGCTGCGGCCTTCATGTCGGAGACCTCGGCCTGTGCTTCGGAAAGGTCTTTGACGCTGGCACGACGGACGATCGGTGCGGCGATCAGGAACGAGATGACTGCGGCGATGACGATGCCGAGCAGAGTCATGATGTGCGTGCCGGGCGCACTCATCGACATGAAGGCGATGATCGAGCCGGGCGATGCGGGGCTGACGAGGCCGCAGCCGGTGATGGTGAACCAGAAGATGGCTGCGATGTTGCCCACGATCGGGGCGATGATGACCGCAGGATTTATGAGCACGTAGGGGAAGTAGATCTCATGGATGCCGCCGAGGAAGTGGATGATAGCGGCTCCGGGCGCAGACTGACGCGTGGTCTTATCCTTGGAGAAGAACATGTAGGCGAGCAGGACGCCCAGACCGGGGCCGGGGTTGGCCTCGAGCATGAACATGATCGACTTGCCCGCTTCGGCGACCTGCGTGGTACCGATGGGGGTGAAGATGCCGTGGTTGATGGCATTGTTGAGGAAGAGCACCTTGGCCGGCTCGATGAAGATGGCGAGGAGCGGTACGAGGTTGAGGTTGGTGAGCACCTGCACGCCGGCGGTGAGGATGACGAGGATGGCTCCCATGAACGGGCCGACTGCCACGTAGCTGAAGAGCGTGAGCAGAAGGCCGAGGATGCCGAGCGAGAAGTTATCGATGAGCATCTCGAAGCCCGCCGGGATCCAGGTCTTGGACCAGGCGTCCCACTTCTTGATGATCCAACCGGCGAGCGGGCCGACGAGCATGGCACCCATGAGCATGGTGTACTCGGAGCCCACGATGGCGCCCACGATGGCGATCGAGGCGATGACGCGGCCGCGCTTGCCGCCTACGATCTCACCGCCCTGACCGGCAATGAGGATAGGGATGAGATAGCTGAGCATAGGGCCGACGATCTGGCTGAAGTCGGCGTTGGGGATCCAGCCCGTGTCGATGAACAGCGCGGTAATGAAACCCCATGCGATGAAGGCTCCGATGTTGGGCATGACCATCGAGCTGAGGAACTTGCCGAACCGTGACACGGATTCGCGTATCGATGCCATTGAAACTCCTCTCCAAGTAGTGGCATTGCGACAGATGATATGTTGTTTCAACAGCGAAAGGGCGCTATACACTTTCGAAACAACAACTAACGTTGCTATGGATTATACCCGAGGAAATGTAGAAAACAAGTGGTTTTAACTGATATTTTCTGTGAATAAGAAAAAATATCCCCGAACGTTGACAGGATAGTGGTAATTGTTAGAATAACAGTTGATGGACGTTGGATTAACAGTTCTTGTCGAAAGGATGCGCTATGAAGACGAAGGCGGTCAGGCTCCACGCGGCGATGGATCTGAGGCTCGACGAGTTCGAGCTGCCCCCCATCAAGGATGACGAGATGCTCGTCAAGGTCGTGTCCGATTCGATTTGCATGTCCACGTACAAGATGGCTACGCTGGGCGTCGATCACAAGCGCGTCCCGGCCGACGTGGCCGAGCATCCCGTCATCTGCGGTCATGAGTTCGCAGGCGACATCGTCGAGGTGGGTGCCAAGTACGCCGATCTCTACCACCCCGGCCAGAAGTTCACCATCCAGCCCGCCATCAACTACAAGGGATCGATGGCATCGCCCGGATACTCCTACGAGTTCTGCGGCGGCGATTCCACCTATTGCATCCTGCCGCAGGAGATCTTCGCCACGAACAGCTTCTTGGTCTACGAAGGCGAGGCCTACTATCAGGCATCCCTCGCCGAGCCCCTGTCCTGCTCGGTCGGGGCTCTCAATGCCGCCTACCACACCAAGATGGGCGTCTACACGCACGAGATGGGCATCCGCGAGGGCGGGAACCTCGCCATCATGGCGGGTGCCGGCCCGATGGGTCTGGGCGCGCTCACCTACGCGCTGCACCGCGACCGCAAACCCGGTCTCATTACCGTCACCGACATCGACCAGGATCGCCTCGATCGTGCCGCAGCGCTCTTCCCGCCCGAGAAGGTCAAGGACGAGACCGGCATCGACCTGCATTTCGTGAACACCGGGAGTATGGACGACCCCGTCGCCTACCTGCGCTCGCTCACGGGCGGCGCGGGCTATGACGACGTGCTCTGCTACGCTCCCGTGGCCGCCGTCATCGAGCAGTCGAGCGACGTGCTCGGTCGCGATGGCTGCCTCAATTTCTTCGCCGGCCCCACCGACACCGCTTTCAAGGCCCCCATCAACTTCTACGACATCCACTACAACTCGACGCACGTCATGGGCACCACGGGCGGCAATACCGCCGATATGATAGAGTCGCTCGAGCTCACGGCGGCCGGACGGATCGACCCGGCGGTCATGGTCACCCATATCGGCGGCCTCGATGCTGCCGCGGAGGCCATATGCGACCTGCCCAAGATCCCCGGTGGCAAGAAGCTCATCTACACCCATATCGAGCTTCCGCTCATCGCCCTCGGCGAGCTGCGCGACCATGCGGCCGAGGACGTGCGCTTTGCGGAGCTTGCTGATATCATCGATGGCAGCAACGGGCTTTGGTCGCCTGCTGCCGAGCGCTATCTGCTCGAGCATTGGGCGCAGTCGTAGGGGTTCAGGGCAGCTATGGTCATGGAGGAGCGCCGCGAGCGCATCGTCGATCTCATCAATTCCGAGGGGAGCGTCAGCTTCGCCCACCTCAAGCGTACGTTTCCCGACGTGAGCGAGATGACCTTGCGCACCGACCTCAAGACGCTCGACGAGGCGCGTCGCATCGTGCGCGTGCACGGCGGTGCCAAATCCGTGGGGTTCGCCGTGGGCACCGATGACCTTTTCTCCCGCCGCGTGAGCAGGAACGCCCCCGCCAAGCACGCCATCGCGCGCAAAGCGGCAGAGCTCCTCCATCCCGATACCGTGGTCTTCTTCGACTCCGGGAGCACGACGACGGCGCTTGCCCAGGCCATGCCCGACATCCACCTGCTCGTCTTCACCAACTCGCTCACCGTGGCAATCGAGCTCGCACGATTCGAGCGCATCGAGACCATGCTCGTGGGCGGCAAGCTCAACCAGCACTCGATGTGCACTTCGGGCGGAACCGCCATCGAGGCTGTCGACTCGTTCTCCTTTGACCAGGTGTATCTCGGCGTCACCGGCTACGAGCGCGGACGCGGCTTCTCCTGCGGTCTCGACGACCAAGCGGTATTCAAGCGCGCCGTGCTCAACCAATCCGACGAGAAGATCGTCCTCATGGATTCGGATAAGGAGGATCGCCACTCGACGTTTCCCATCTGCGGTCTCTCGCAGGTTGATATGGTCGTCTCGGATGGCGGGCTCTCGGCGGTCTTCGTCTCCGATTGCGCTGCAGCGCAGGTGACGCTGCTGTAGCCTGCATATACGCAACTGCCGACACGGGCATGCCCGCATAGCCGGGCGTGCCCGTGTCGTGTGGACGCTGCCCCGGCGGCCATCATGACCCGTCGATAGGGTAGAATAGACGGGTCATCGCAGCTCAAAGGGAGACGACATGTGCGGAATCGTAGGCTATACCGGCACGAATCAGGCGTCCCCGTTCCTTTTGAAGGGCCTTCAAACCCTTGAGTACCGTGGATACGATTCGGCGGGTCTCGAGGTTCTCTCGCCTGATGGAGCGCTCCACGGCGTGAAGTATGCGGGGCGGGTCTCCGCGCTTGTCGAGCGCTGCAAGGTTGCAAATCCCGTGGGCACCTCGGGCATCGCACATACGCGCTGGGCGACGCATGGGGCGCCGAACGATAAGAACGCCCATCCGCACCGCGACTGCTCGGAACGCATCGCTGTCACCCACAACGGCATTATCGAGAATTTCCGTGAACTCAAAGCGCAGCTCATGGCCGCCGGCCACGAGTTTACCTCCGAGACCGACACCGAGGTCATCGCGCACTTGGTGGAAGATGCTTGGAAGGGTCCCCGTAAGGGCGATCTGGTGGCGGCGCTGCGCAACGCATGCTCGCGCCTCAAGGGTTCGTGGGCCATCGCCTGCATCTGTGCCGACGCACCGGGTCAAATCGCGGTCGCACGCAACGGTTCGCCGCTCGTTGTCGCCTCGACGGCGGATGGCGCCTACGCTGCGTCCGACGTCATGCCGCTCGCGAGCATAACGAGCCACGTCATCCAGCTTGCGAACAGCCAGTTCGCCTTGCTCGAGTCCAACGGCACCATCACCGTCTACGACGAGACGGGCGACATGGTGCGCGATCCCTCCACCATCGATATCGACTGGGACGCCAGCGCAGCAACGCTCGGCGGCCATGCCGATTTCATGGAGAAGGAGATCGCCGAGCAACCCGAGGCCATCGAGCGCCTGCTCCAAGGACGTTTGGGGGAGGATGGCATACGACTCGACGAGCTGCGCCTCGCGCGCGACGAGCTTGCCTCCATCGACCGCGTGTTCCTTATCGCCTGCGGCACCTCGAGCCATGTGTGCCAGATAGCACGTACCATGATCGAGAGCTGGGCCAAGGTACCCGCGACGTGGGCGTACGCCTCCGAATTCAACTACGAGCCCGAAGTGCTCGTCACACCCAACACCCTCTGCGTGATCGTCACCCAATCGGGCGAGACGGCCGATACCCTCGCCGCCGCGCGCCGCATGAAGGCCCTTGGCTGCCACGTGTTCGCCGTCACCAATGTGCTCGGCTCCACTGCTGCGCGCGAGGCCGACGGCGTGCTCTACGTGCAGGCCGGCCCCGAGGTCTGCGTGGCCTCGACCAAAGCCTATACCGCCCAGCTCGTGGCCTGTGCCCTGCTTGCCCTCGTGCTCGCCCGCGCAAATGGCACCATGGACCAGAACGGTGTTGCCCGCCACTATCACGACCTGAGCCTCCTACCCGATGCCATCCGCGAGGTCTTTCGCCGCAGTTGGCAGGACAAGCAGGCCTCGGCGCTCTTCCGCCGCTCCTCCTCGTCGCTTTACCTCGGCCGTGGCGTGAATGCGACCACGGCACTCGAGGGCGCGCTCAAGATCAAGGAGATCAGCTATCTCCACGCCGAGGGATATCCGGCCGGGGAGATGAAGCATGGCCCCATCGCCCTCATCGAGCAGGGTTTCCCCGTGGTCGCCATCGTGCCCGCAGATCGCTGGCACGACAAGACCGTTTCCAACATCCAGGAGTGCATCGCGCGCGGCGCGCACGTGATCGCCGTGGCAACCGATGGCGATGAGGGGGTGGCATCCCAGGTCGAGCACGTGCTCTGGATCCCTCCGCTGCCCGACGAGCTGCTCGTGCCCGTGGTCGCTATCGTGCATCTCCAGATACTTGCCCGTTTCGTGGCGCTCGCGCGCGGTCGCGACGTCGATAAACCGCGCAACCTCGCGAAATCTGTCACGGTGGAGTAGCCATGCAGCTTGCAGGGATCGGTGTGGATATGCTCGAGATCGCACGCATGCAGCGCGTGCTCGATACCAATCCGCGTTTCATCGAACGCGTCTTCACGCCCGAGGAGCGTGCCTATTGCGCTCGCTGCACCCGCCCCGCCGAGCACTATGCCGCCCGTTTCGCTGCCCACGAAGCCATCCTCAAGGCTTTGGGCTGCGGTTTCGGGAATGGCGTGGGCCTGCTCGATGTGTCGGTCGGACGCGGCGAGAACGGTCGCCCCTTTGCCATCCTCACCGGTCGCGCTGCAGAGATTGCCGCCGATCAGGGCGTGCGCGAGATAGCCCTCTCGCTCTCCCACACCCATGATGTGGCAGTTGCCAACGCCGTATGCGTGACCGACGGGGTTCGTCCCAAGCAAGACGAGAAAGCCGATGCTGCTTCCGAACTCGCGGCATCGTTCAAGGAGGCCCGTTCGGTTATCGACGAGCTTGAACGTCTGCAGAGCAAGCATATCGTCCAGGAAACGCAATCGTCTCAGGAGGTTTAGGATGCAGCCGATCTTGAATGTAGAGGACGTCAAACGCGTGGAAGTCGCGCTCACCCGCGCCGGCATCAGCGTCTCCGAACTCATGCATCGCGCAGGCTATGCAGCCGCGCAGGAGGTCATGTCGCTTCCCGATGCCGGGACCATCGTCGTGCTCGTGGGCACGGGCAACAACGGCGGCGACGGTTGGGTTGCCGCCGAGATGCTCAAGGAGAAGGGCAGGGCCGTCCAGGTGGTGACGCCGGTCGCCCCCGATGATCTGCGCGGAGATCTTTCCCGCGTGGTCGCTCAGGCTGCGGTGAATGCCGGCGTGCCCATCGTTGTAGGCCCCGCGCGCCCCGAGCTCGAAGCCCTGCTCGACAAGACCGATGTGGTCTTGGATTGCATACTGGGCACCGGTTTCGATGGAGAACCGCGCGCGCCCTTCGATATCTGGATCGACTGCCTGAACGCTTCCGGTGCCCGTGTCGTCTCCGTGGACGTGCCCAGCGGCCTCTCCGCCCAAACCGGTGCCACGCCCGGAGCCTGCGTGGTTGCCGACCTGACTGTGACCATGCTCGCCTTGAAGCCGGGCCTCCTTGCCGATCGCGGTCGCGACGTGTGCGGCCAGATCGTCGTGGCTCCGCTCGCCGAGCAGACCGAGCAGTTTGTTTTCGAGGCCGATCCCGTCGCTTGGCGCGCTGAGCTCGACGACTACCTCGATGTGCTCATAGAGCCGAGTGCTGCCGTCGATAAGTTCTCACGCGGATCGGTGCTCGTGGTGGGAGGTTCCACGCGCTTTCCAGGAGCCCCGATCATGGCGGCTAAGGCTGCCGCCCGTGCCGGCGCCGGCTATGTCACCCTTGCCGTTCCCGAATCGATTGCAGCCCTCGCCCAGACCCACCTGCTCGAGATTCCCGTGGTGGGGCTCCCGTGCGATGCGGACGGGACCTTCTCTGCCGCCGCCGCCGAGCGCATCGCCAAGCTCGCCGCGAACAATACGGCAACACTCGTCGGTCCAGGCATGCGCACTTCTGCGGGCACGGATGCTGTGATGTCGGTCCTGCTCAACTCGGATGCCTCGCTCGTCGTCGATGCAGACGGCTTGAACAGCCTTGCGCACATCGTGTCGGGCAAGCTCGACGAATATCCCGAGATAACACGCCGGGCCTATCCGCTCGTGCTCACCCCGCATCGTGGCGAGCTCGGTCGTCTGGTGGGTATGGAGAATCCCCCCGATTCGCTCGTGGGCCAGCTCAGTGCTGCACGCCGCATCATCTGGTCAAACGGCGGTACCGAGCTTGTCATCGTGGCCAAGGGTTCCGCTACGGGCTGCGTGGGCGTCGGACAGGCTATCCTTCCCAAGCCCGGTCCTGCCGCGCTTGCCACCGCCGGTTCGGGTGACGTGCTGGGCGGCATCATCGCGTCGTTGCTCGCCCAGAACGGCGGCGAGGTCGGCAACCTGCCGCTTCTTTGCTCGCTGGCCTGCGAGATCCACGGCTATGCCGGCTCCGTTGCGGCCGAACGCTACGGTTCGCGCGGCGTGATGGCTGCTGATATCATCGATGTCCTCGGCTTGGCTACCGATGCCATCGAGGAGCATTGCTACTATCCCGACACCCTGATGCAGGATGGCGAGTAAGGACAGGGAGGCAGGAAATGGCGCACGCAGAAGCTCCCCAGACGCGTTGGGCGTGGGTCGAGATCGATCTCGCCGCGCTCCGCCGCAACGCCCGCGCTTTCAAAGCGCTTCTCGCCCGCTCCGTGAAGCTCATGGCCGTCGTCAAGGCCGACGCCTACGGCCACGGAGCCATCCCCTGCGCTAAGGCCATGCTCTCCGCCGGCGCCGACCAGTTGGCTGTCTCCACGGTCGACGAAGGGGTGGAGCTGCGCGCGGGCGGCATCACCGCCCCTGTCCTCATCCTCTCCGAGCCCCCTGTCGAGAGCGTCGATGTGCTCGTGGAGTATGACCTCATGCCGTCGGTCTCCACCGGCGATTTCGCGCTCGCCTTCGGCGAGGCTGCCGCAGCCGCCGATAAGATCGGTCGCTACCATCTGGCCATCGATACAGGCATGACGCGTACGGGCGTCTCGTGGAGCGAGGTATGCGACCTGCGCTCCTTCTTCGATTTCCACCGCGGGTTGGAGTGCGCGGGCACGTTCACGCACTTCGCCACGGCCGATGTGGTCTCGGATTGGGATTTCACGCTCCAACTCAAGCGCTTCAATGAAGCCGTCGAGGCACTCCGCGAGGCGGGTTTCGATCCGGGCCTCGTGCACTGCGACAATACTCCCGGCACGATCTTGCACCCCGAGTGCCACTACGACATGGTGCGCGTGGGCATCGGCCTCTACGGTCTGCATCCCGCGCACACCACCGTCCCGCGTATCGATCTCGAGCCGGTGATGAGCGTGCGTGCCAAGGTCACGCGCGTGGTATGGCCTGAGGTGGGCGATGGTGTGAGCTACGGCATGAACTACCGTGTGCCGCGCCGGAACATCCAGATCGCGACGATTCCCATCGGCTATGCCGACGGGCTCTCCCGCACCCTTTCGGGCAACACATCCGTGCTGGTGAGGGGTATGCGCTGCCGTCAGGTGGGCAACATCTGCATGGATCAGTGCATGTTCGCCGTGGACGTCAACAGCGCGCGCGCCTACAGGCCCGTGTCGGGTATCGAGGTGGGCGACGTGGTGACCATCATGGGCTCCGATGGCGCGGATACCATCACCGCCGACGAGATCGCCGCCCAGCGCGGTACCATCAACTACGAGGTCGTGTGCGACTTCGGCTTGCGTCTCGAGAAAATCTACGTGTAAGGTATTCCCATGAGCATCCTGCATATCCCCGGACATCCAAAACCAGCTCCCCGCGAGGTCACGCTCGAAGAAGTGCGCGCCGTCCTCGGCGACTGCCATCTCTGCCCGTTGGGTGAGACGCGCACCAATCTGGTCTTCGGGGTGGGCAACCCCCATGCGCGCGTCATGTTCGTGGGAGAGGGTCCCGGACGCAACGAGGATCTGCAAGGCGAGCCCTTCGTCGGCGCTGCCGGCCAGAAGCTCAACGGTCTTCTCGCCGAAGCGGGTCTGCGCCGCGAGGATATCTACATCGCCAATGTCGTGAAGTGCCGCCCCTCCGGCAACCGCAATCCCAGACCCGAGGAGATCGAGGCCTGTGCGCCGTTTCTGCGCGAGCAGATCCGCAGTATCTGGCCCGATGTGATCGTGTGCTTGGGCAATTTCGCCACGCAGTTCATCTTAAAGACAGATCAGGGCGTGACCAAGCTCCGCGGCCGCTTCCACCGGACAGGGCATTTCATCGTCATGCCCACATTCCACCCTGCGGCGACGATCTACCATCCCGATTGGCTCGACGATCTGCGCGCCGACATGCAGATGCTGGGGGCGTGGCTTGCCGAGCATCCGGCTGGATAGCAGCCATGAGGGCCATCACGCATACGGCTGAGGAGACCATCGCGCTCGGCGAGCAGCTGGGACGGGCGCTCCGGCCCGGCGACGTGCTCGTGCTCACGGGCGATCTCGGTGCCGGCAAGACCCAGCTTGCCAAGGGCATCGCGCGCTCGCTCGGCGTCGACGGGGCGGTCACCAGCCCCACCTTCACCATCCAGATGGTCTATCACGGGCGCGATCTCGATCTCAACCACTTCGATCTGTACCGCTTGGAGCATGCCGACCAGCTGGAGGATACGGGGCTCTTCGATGCGCTCGGTGCAGACGGTGTATGCGTGATCGAATGGGGCGAGCAGTTCTCCGACGAGATCGGCGACGAGCGCTTGGACGTCATCCTCACGCGCCTCGATGGGGTGGCCGATCCGGGCGAGGAGCCGCCGCGTGCCATCGAGCTCATACCCCACGGCGTGCGTGCCGAGGAGATCGTCTCCCGTCTTGCCTGGGAGCCGGCACGATAGGGGAGTCTCCCGGTGGTCTGCGATACAGCCTCGATGAAGCCGCTACAGGGCCGGGGATCCAACGGCAGGCCCACCAGTTTCGGCACCCTTGCGGTACGCGCCGGGCGTGACGCCGTAGCGCGCCTTAAACCTCCTGTTGAAATACGAGGGGTTGTCGAACCCGCAACTTCGGGCGATGTGGCTCACGGAGTCATCCGTCCTCCTCAGGAAATAACTCGCTGCCGAGAGCCGGTAGTCGTTGAGGTAGCCCACGAAAGTCTGGCCGGTCACCTGCTTGAAGACGCGCATGAGGTGCGCCTCGCTATAGCCGGCAAGGCGCGCTGCATCGCCCACGCTCAATGGCTCGCCATAGCGAAGCCGGATCTCCTCGAGGACCATCTTGAGCTGCTCGGTCAGGTGGGGGATCCGGGCGGGAGATCCTTCGGGGCGGTAGGTGTAGAGGGCGTGGAGCAGCAGCATGAGGTTGCTCTTCACGAGCAGCGAATATCCCGGCTGACGATCCGTGCAGACGGCGTCTGAGGCATCGAGGGCTTTTCTCGCTTCTTCGTAGAGGGTGCTCTCCTCGGGCAGGGGCCGCGGTGGGCGCAGCGTACCCGCATGCAGCGGTGCGAGGATATTCTCCCTGAACCACTCATCCTCCTCGCCCCCGCCGAGCATAGCGGGCGAGAAGATCACATTCTCATATTCCATGCGTACTCCGGGGTCACCCTCTATGGCATGGATCTCGCCGGGCAACACCACCACGATCGAACCCGCCCGCACGGGATACCGCTCGAAATCGACCGATACGGCGCCGCTTCCGCGCTTGATGTAGACGATTTCCATCTGGTCGTGCCAATGGGGAGCGACACGGTCGAAATCTTGGGGGATGGTGCAGAGGTAGGTGTTGTAGGCGAAGCCGGGCTGCTCGTGCAGCTTGGTCTCGCGGTATTGCACGTACTCGTCGTACTCCACGGCGTCCGCCTCCTTGCCCGTGCTATCCGCTTCTGGCCCTACCGATCGGAGAGGCCGTGTGGATGATAGTATTGTGCAATAGTATAGCGGGTTTGTACAAGATATATGATGATCATTGCGGGTATAGTGCAGTTCATGGGTATCGGGCGAGAAGAACGCTCGCTGCGCTGCCCCCAACTCACGCCTACCTTGGGAGATCTGTATCATGACCGAATTCCACCTAGCTTCCTACGTTGGCAAGCCGCTCTCGAAATGCACGAGCCTCGAGCTCTTCAACGCGCTTCTCAACCTGAGCTCCGATGCCGCCCGCGAGAAGGGCTACAACGAGGGCAAGAAGAAGCTCTACTATATCTCCGCAGAATTTCTCATCGGAAAGCTGCTGAGCAACAACCTTATCAACCTGGGACTCTACGACTCCGTGCGCGAGGAGCTCGCACAGGCCGGCAAAGACCTCGCCGAGCTCGAGGAATTCGAGCGCGAGCCGTCGTTGGGCAACGGCGGCTTGGGCCGTCTCGCAGCCTGCTTCATGGACTCCTGCGCAACGCTCGGGCTGCCGACCGATGGCGTGGGGCTCGCATACCACTGCGGGCTCTTCAGGCAGAGCTTCTCCGAGCGCAAGCAGTTCGAGTCGCCCGACTACTGGCTCGCCTGGGGTCACGAGAGCTGGATGCGCCGATGCGACCGCCACTACACGGTGAGCTTCGGCGGCTTCGACGTGATCTCGACCATGTACGAGCTGGATGTCACGGGCTATGGCTCGAAGTGCGGGCGCCTGCGACTCTTCGACGTCGATACCGCAGACGAGCGCCTCATCCACAACTGCATCAATTTCGATAAGAACCACGTCGAGAAGAACCTCACGCTCTTCCTCTATCCCGACGACTCCGACGAGGCAGGTCGCATCTTGCGCGTGTACCAAGAGTACTTCATGGTGAGCAATGCGGCCCAACTCATGCTCGACGAGTGCATAGAGCGTGGCAGCAACCTGCATGATCTTGCGGGCTATGCGGTCGTGCAGATCAACGACACCCACCCCACGATGGTCATTCCCGAGCTCGTGAGGCTGCTGGGAGAGCGCGGTATCGACACGGAGGAGGCGCTGGACATCGTCCAGGGCGTATGCGCCTACACGAACCACACGATTCTCGCGGAGGCCCTCGAGACGTGGCCCCTATCCTATTTGGAGCGTGCGGTTCCGCAGCTCGTGCCCATCATCCGAGAGCTCGATGCTATCGCCGCGAAGCGGGGGGACGATCCCTTCACGAAGGTGATCGACGATTACGGCAACGTCCACATGGCCAACATCGACATCCACTTCTCCCACTCCGTCAACGGCGTGGCCGAGCTCCACACCCAGATTCTCAAGGAGACCGAGCTCGCGCCCTTCTACAAGATCTATCCCGAGAAGTTCAACAACAAGACCAACGGCATCACCTTCCGCCGCTGGATGATGTCCTGCAACCCTAGGCTTGCCGAGCTCGTCTCGTCCAAGATCGGGGAAGGCTGGAAGACCGATGCCGGGGAACTGGAGATGCTCCTGTCCCATGTCGATGATGGGGACTTCCTGCATGAGCTGGCTCTCGTCAAGCGGCTTAACAAGGAGCATTTCGCCGACTGGATGCTCATGCACCAAGGTGTTGCCATCGATCCCGACTCGGTTTTCGACGTGCAGGTCAAGCGGCTGCACGAGTACAAGCGCCAGCAGCTCAACCTGCTCTGGGCCATTCGCGCATACCGCCGCATCCTCGATGGGGAGCTGCCGCAGCGCAAGGTGACCGTGATCTTCGGCGCAAAGGCTGCCCCTGCCTACGTTATTGCCAAAGACATCATCCATGCCGTCATCTGCTTGGGGGATGTCATCGCTAAGGATCCCGTTGCCAGCGCGTATCTGCAGGTGGTCATGGTCGAGAACTACAACGTGACCGCTGCCGAGCGGCTCATCCCCGCTGCGGACATCTCCGAGCAGATCAGCTTGGCCTCGAAGGAGGCATCGGGAACGGGCAACATGAAGTTCATGCTCAACGGCGCCGTGACCTTGGGGACCATGGATGGGGCCAATGTCGAGATCGCAGAGCTTGTGGGCCCGGATAACATCTACAGCTTCGGTGACGACTCCGCTACCGTGATCGAGCGCTACCGTACGGGCGGCTACAGCCCCAGTGCATACTACGAGGGAGACGGCGCTATCAAGGAGGCCGTCGACTTCCTCACCGGACCCGAGATGCTCGCCGTGGGCGATGCGGAGAGCCTCGGCCGCCTGCAGTCCGAGCTTATCCACAAAGACTGGTTCATGACCTTCCCCGACTTCGCGGACTACTGCGCGACGAAGGAGCGCGTCCTTGCGGACATCCAAGACGAGCGCGCATGGGAGCGTAAGGCGCTCGTGAATGTGGCCAAGGCGGGGTTCTTCTCGTCCGATCGCACGATCGCCCAGTACGACGAGGACATCTGGCACCTTTCCCGATAGCTATGCGAGCGGGGCCGGTCAGTCGCTGATATCGGCATCCAAGGTCGTCTTGAATCGATAGGCGGGGAAGGCCTCGCCGAGAGCCTGCGCCACGCGTGCGCATACGGCTTCGCGGTCGGGCGCGTCGAAGCTCACGACGATATCGAGGAGCACCGTCTTGATGTTCGTTTCGACGTAGAGACCGTGTGTTTGCAGCACGTAGGGCTCCGCAGCGGCTATCTGGTCGAGCTGGGCGCGGATGGCGGCGACGTCATCGGTGGCGTTGCAGGCGGTGTTGACCGAATAGATGCCCACGGTATGCAGGGAGATGTGGTGTTTGGCGAGAACTGCCTGCTGGATGCTGCGCGTCATGCGGTCGATCTCCTTGGCGGTGAGATTCTCGTCCACCTCCACATGGATGCTGCCCATGGCGTTCTCGGGACCGTAGTCGTTGAGGACGAGATCGTAGGCGCCGAGCACACCGTCGATCCCGCATACGGTCTCCTTGATGCCCATCGCGATATCGGTATCGATGCGCTTGCCGAGGATCTTGTCGAGCGCCTCGCGCAGGATCTCGTAACCGGCTTTGATGATGAGGATGGAGATCGCGATGCCGAGCCACGCCTCGAGCGACAGTCCGGTGAACATGTTGATAAGGGCTGCAGCGAGCGTTGCAGATGAGACGAGGGCGTCCATGGTGGCATCCGCACCCGAGGCGACGAGCGTATCGGAGTCGAGCGCCCGCCCGCGCTTCTTGAAGTAGCTGCCGAGAACGATCTTGGCGACAACGGCGACGGCGATGATGAGCAGCATCACCGCCTCGTAGCTCGACTGCTCGGGGTGGATGATGCGGTCTATGGACTCTTTGAAGGAGGAGAAACCCGCGCCGAGCACGATGACCGCGATGACGATGGTCGTGAGGTATTCGGCGCGTCCATGGCCATAGGGGTGATTGTGGTCGGGAGCTTTGGCCGCGAGTTTGGTTCCTAGGATGGTGATGAAGGAGGACAGCGCGTCGGAGAGGTTGTTGACGGCATCGAGGACGATGGCGATGGACGAGGAGAGTGTGCCGACAACCGCCTTGAACGCTGCGAGCGCCACGTTGGCGACGATTCCGACCACGCTCGTGCGGATGATCTGCGTCTCGCGCCCTTCCGCCTGTTCAACTGCCATCATGTCCTTCTTCCCGCTATCTGAAAATACCCCTCGGCAAACAGCCTTATCTTAGATGAAGCAGTCCGCCGAGGGGAGTCTTGTCCGTGAACGTGCTGCCCGCTGTTACAGCTGCTCCTTGACAGCCTTCTCCACCTCGGCCATGTCGACCGTGGGCTCGAAGCGGCTGACAAGGGTGCCCTCGCGGTCGATCAGGAACTTGGTGAAGTTCCAGCCAACATAGCACTTCTCGCCGAAGGCCTTGTTGTTCATGGCCGCGAACTTCTCGAGCGCGGCGTTCTTGATGCCCTTGCCGAAGCCCGTGAAGGGCATCTCGGTGGCCAGCGCCGCGAAGAGGGGATCGGCGGTATCGCCGTTGACGTCGATCTTCCTGAACTGGGGGAATTCGGTGCCGAACTTGAGCGTGCAGAAGGCCGTGATCTCGTCGTCGGATTCGGGCGCTTGGTTGGCGAACTGGTTGCAGGGGAAGTCGAGGATCTCGAAACCCTGCTCGCGGTAGGCTGCGTAGATGCGCTCGAGATCCTCGTACTGGGGCGTGAAACCGCAGCCGGTTGCGGTGTTGACGATGAGGAGGACCTTGCCTGCGTAATCCTTGAGGCTGACCTCGCTGCCGTCTTTGGCGAGAACGGTGAAATCGTAGACGTTCATGGCGTATCCTTTCTTGGGTAAAAACTTTCCGATAAATATATAGCACAAGATTAAGTCGCGCACAAGATAATTTTGGGAACTGCGCCATCTTTCATTACGGCGTACACTATCCGTGCATAAGGCTCTGCGTTTAGGATGGATGATCGCTTTGGAGAGAACCATGACCGTCATCGCACTCGACACCTCCACCGATATGCTCTGCGCTACCGTGGGCAGGATCGGTGGGGGATCGGCAGAGGTTCTTGCATGCCGCGATCATCTCTGCCGCCGTCAGTCCAATGTCGAGCTCACGCGAAGCCTCCTCGACGCTCTCACACAAGCAGGCCTTGCGATGGCAGATGTGGATGCCGTCATCGTGGGTCGCGGGCCGGGCTCGTTCACGGGCGTGCGCATCGGCATCGCAACGGCCAAGGGCATCGCCTGCGGTTTAGGGTGTGCGCTCTTCGGCGTCTCGACACTCGATGCTGTAGCGTGGACGGCTTGGCTGGCGGGGGAGCGCGGGCTTCTCGGCGTAGTGGATGACGCGATGCGTGGCGAGGTCTATCCCGGTATCTACCTGCTCGATGAGGGCGGACCTCAGCGCACCTTTGCAGCAGAGAGCGTCTCCAAGGTCGATTCGTGCGTGGCGGCGTGGAGCGAGCGCGCCGACCGCGACGAGCTGGTGCTTGCGGGCGATGGTCTCAAGAAGCACAGGCTGCGCTTCGAGGAGGCGGGGTTTACCCGCTATCTTGAGGAGGCGCTCTGGTATCCGAGCGGAGAAGGGCTTCTGCGCGCAATGAACGGGGGGACGGGGGGCTTGTTCACACCGGATGGTGTGAACAAGCCCCCCGTCCCCCCGTTCATATCCCAAGGCGATCCGGCGCTTGTCCTGCCGACGTACACACGTCTCTCGGATGCCGAGGAGAACGAGCGCAGGAGGCTGGGCATGGCCGAGCCGGCAAGCGTTGCCACGACCGGCACGGCAGATGCTCTGGCCGACATCCACCTCCAGCTCAGACCCATGTCGATCAACGATGTGGAGCAGGTCGCCCAGCTCGAGGCCCGTGCTTTCGGGGCTATGCCGCATGCGGCATGGACGCGCCAGATGTTCGAGGACGAGATCGCGCAACCCGGCCGCAGCTGGTGGGTCGCGCATGATCGCGGCACCATCATCGGCTTCGCGGGCGGTGTGCTCGCGGGCGATGATTTCGAGATCGGCGATGTGGTGGTGGATGATGGGCGCCGCCGCGAGGGCATCGCAACGCGCTTGCTCGCACGCCTCACCTACGATGCTCAGATGCTCAATGCCCGAACCGCCTCGCTCGAGGTCGATGTGGATAACGCGTCTGCGCGCGCCCTCTATACGGCCCTCGGTTTCGAGCAGACGGGAGAGCGGCCCGACTACTACGGTCCCGGCCACGGTGCCCTCATCATGGCCGCCGAGCTCCCGCTTCTGGCTGCAGCAGATAAAGAACTGCCCGCACCTGCCGCATCCATCCGCCCCTGGCCCATCAAGGCATCCCCGCGCGGCCCAGCCGCAGAGGCTGCGCTCGCCGATGCAGGCGATCTCATCCTCGCCGTCGAGTCCTCATGCGACGAGACGGCCATCGCGGTCATCGATGCGAAGGGCCGCATCCTCTCGAGCATCGTCGCAACCCAGATCGACTTCCACGCGCGTTTCGGCGGGGTCGTTCCCGAGATCGCCTCGCGCAAGCACACCGAGGCCATCGTGGGCGTCTTCGAGGAGGCGCTGAGGCAGGCCGGCGAGACGCTCGGTTGCGATACGCTCACGCCGCGCGATCTTTCCGCCGTTGCCGTCACCGCAGGCCCCGGTCTCGTGGGTGCGCTCGTGGTGGGCGTGGCCTTCGCCAAGGGGCTCTGTGCCGCCACAGGCTTGCCGCTCATCGCGGTGAACCATCTCGAAGGGCACCTCTTCGCCAACCTGTTCGAGACGCCCGATCTCGAGCCGCCCTTCGTGGCGAGCCTCGTCTCGGGCGGCAACACCATGCTCGTGCACGTGCGCGCTTGGGGCGATTACGATATCTTGGGTACCACCATCGATGATGCGGTGGGCGAGGCCTTCGATAAGGTTGCCAAGGCACTCGGCTTGGGATATCCGGGCGGCCCCATCATCTCCCAGTTGGCGGCCGAGGGAAATCCGCATGCCATCCCGTTCCCGCGCGCCATGATGCACAGCCACGATTACCGCTTCTCTCTCTCGGGTCTCAAGACCGCGGTCATCACCTACATCGAGGGCGAGAACCGCGCGGGTCGACCCATCAACCTGCCCGATCTTGCGGCGTCGTTCCAGGCTGCCGTGGTGGATGTGCAGGTGGCCAAGGCCGTGACGGCCGTGGAGGAGCTCGGCGTGTCCGATTTCTGCGTGGGCGGCGGCGTTGCGGCCAATCCGGCGCTGCGTGACGCGTACCTCGAGGCGTTCGGCAAGCGCGGCGTGCGCGTGACCGTGCCGCCCTTCTCGGTCTGCGGCGACAATGCGGCGATGATCGCGCTCGTAGCGCTGCGCTCGTATCAGGCGGGCCTCTTCGCGGATCTCTCGCTCGACGCCGATCCCAACGCCCCGCTCGGGAGCTGGTCGGTGCGAGATTGAGCTCCGCGAGGCGGATTCTCCCGGAAGCTATGTCGCGGGGTCAACTCGCGCACTATATAATTGCAGGCAGTAGCGCTTAACGAGGAGGCCATCATGAGGTACGGTTTCGTTCCTGCCGCAGCACTCACGCCCGATATCAAGGTCGCCGATGTCGAGTACAACGTCGGTTCGTGCCTCAAGGCCATCTCCACTGCGGTGAACAATCGCGGCAGAAAGATCGTGGTGCTGCCCGAGCTCTGCATCACGGCATATACCTGCGGCGACCTCTTCTTCCAAGAAGCACTCCTCGCTGCTGCGGAGGATGGCCTCGCCTACTTGGCCGAGCAGACCGCCGAGCTCGACGCCCTCATCTTCGTGGGCGCACCTCTATGCGTGAATGCCAAACTCTACAACTGCGCCGTCGCCCTCTGCGGTGGCGAGATCATAGGCATCGTGCCCAAGCAGAATATCCCCACGTACAACGAGTTCTACGAGGGCCGTCACTTCGCAGCGGGTGTGGATGACGTGGTTCCCATCAGCTTCGCGGGCTTCGACGACATCCCCTTCGGCGCACACCAGCTCTTCTCATGCGATTCCATGCCCAACCTCGTGATCGCGGTCGAGATCGGCGAGGACAGCATGGTCGCCTCTGCCCCCGCCATCGCCCACACCGCTGCCGGCGCCACGCTCGTTGCGAGCCTCTCCGCAACGGGCGCCCTCGTGGGCAGGAGCGCATGGCAGCGCACATTCCTCTCTGCCCAAAGCGGACGTCTGGCCTGCGCCTACATCTATGCCAATGCGGGTTGGGGAGAGTCCACCACCGATGGTGTTTTCGCCGGTCACAATATGGTCTTCGAATGCGGTCGCCTGCTCGCGGAAGCAGCGCCCTTCGGAGACGGTATCGCCATGAGCGAGATAGACGTCGACCTGATCGCATCCGAGCGCCGCCGTCTCACCGGCTTCGAGGTCGGCCCCGATGCCCGTCTTGCGGGCTACACGGTCACGTCCTTCTCGCTCGGCATCGCTGCGGCCAAGCTCACGCGCACGATCGACGCCCATCCCTTCGTTCCCGATGGAGAGGAAGAGCGCCGGGCGCGCTGCGAGGAGATCATGGACATCCAAGCGCATGCGCTGGCCAAGCGCCTCGCCCACACCGGCTCGACCCGTGCCCTGATCGGGCTCTCGGGCGGCCTCGATTCCACGCTTGCGCTGCTCGTGACCACACGCGCATTCGATCTGCTCGGGCTCGATCGCTCGGGTATCATCTCTGTCACCATGCCGGGCTTCGGCACCACGGGTCGTACCTACAGCAACGCGTGCTCGCTCGCCACCGCCGCGGGCACCGAGCTGCGCGAGATCTCCATTGCCGATTCGGTGCGCCAGCATTTCTTCGACATAGGCCATAGCGAGTCCGATCACGATGCCACCTACGAGAACGCCCAGGCACGCGAGCGCACCCAGATCCTCATGGATCTCTCCAATCAGGAGGGCGGCCTCGTGATCGGCACGGGCGACCTCTCCGAGCTGGTGCTCGGCTGGACCACCTACAACGGTGACCATATGAGCATGTATGGCGTCAATGCCGCCATCCCCAAGACCCTCGTGCGCCATCTTGTGCGTTATGCGGCCGATACCTGCGGTGATGAGGCGGAGAGCTCCGTGCTCCACGATGTGCTCGACACGCCCGTCTCGCCCGAGCTCCTGCCTGCCCAGGCCGATGGCACCATCGCCCAGAAAACCGAGGATCTGGTAGGCCCCTACGAGTTGCATGACTTTTTCATCTACCAGGTGCTGCGCCGCTCCTTCGCACCCGGCAAGGTCTATCGTCTGGCGTGCGCAGCGTTCGGAGATGCGTACGACAAGGCTACGATCCTCGCATGGCTCAAGGTGTTCTACCGCAGGTTCTTCTCGCAGCAGTTCAAGCGCAGCTGCGCGCCCGATGGCCCCAAGGTGGGGTCGGTGGGCGTCTCCCCACGAAGCGATCTGCGCATGCCCTCCGACGCGCTCTCGTCGCTGTGGCTGGCCGAGCTCGAGGAACTGTAGGGACTGGGGCAGTCACGCGGTGTGCGATCACGTTCTCCCAGCATTTGAGCTAGTGACTGTACAGTCACTGGAACCCTTACTGGGGAAACGCTCTGCAGACGGCTCGCTGGTCCCCTGCTTTTTGAAGTCTGCCCAGCACCTGTGTTGCTGACTGTACAGTCACTGGAACCCCTGCTGGTCACATGCTCCGAGAAGGATGTCAGATACAGCTTCTGGATGGCAAGATTGCTGGTCAAACCCTAGTGACTGCACAGTCATCAGAGCCCCTGCTGGGCAAATACGCGCCCATCCATAGATGAGTGTGAGGGGATTCGAAAATCTAAGCGCCCAATTGTGAGATTTTTTCTCGTCAGCTGTTATTCACGCGCATGCATGGGTAATATATCTAACGTTGGATTGAGCGATGCCCGCACAGCGCTGGGCATCGTGTTCTAAAAGGAGGAATTGCTATGACACTTAAACCGTTGGGTGATCGCGTTTTGGTCAAGCCTGCCCCCAAAGAGGAGAAAACCTCTTCGGGCCTCTACATCTCTTCCGGTGCCCAGGAAAAGCCGCAGCAGGGCGAGGTTATCGCCGTCGGTGCGGGCAAGTTCGACGACGACGGCGACCGCATCCCCATAGACGTCAAGCCGGGCGACCAGGTCTATTACGGTAAATTCGGCGGCAACGAGGTCAAGGTCGATGGCGAGGAGTACCTGCTCCTGCGTGCCGACGACATCTACGCCATCATCGAGGACTAATTCGGAGGATTGAACCATGGCAAAAGACATTTTCTTCGGCACCGATGCACGTTCCAAGCTTGCTAAGGGCGTCAACACCCTCGCAGATGCCGTAACCACCACCCTCGGCCCCAAGGGCCGCTATGTTGCCCTCGAGCGCTCGTACGGCGCTCCCACCATCACCAACGACGGCGTCTCTGTCGCCAAGGAGATCGAGCTCAAGGATCCCATCGAGAACATGGGCGCCCAGCTCGTCAAGGAAGTCGCCACCAAGACCAACGACACGGTGGGCGACGGTACCACCACCGCAACCCTTCTCGCCCAGGTCATCGTCAACGAGGGCCTGCGCAACGTCGCAGCAGGCGCCAATCCCATCGCTATCCGCCGCGGCGTCGAGAAGGCCGTCCTCGCCGTTGTCGAGGACATGAAGGCACAGGCCCAGGAGATCTCCACTAAGGAGCAGATCGCGTCCGTCGGCACCATCTCAGCTGGCGATCCCGAGATCGGCGGGAAGATCTCCGATGCTATGGAGGTTGTGGGCAAGGACGGCGTCATCACCGTCGAGGAGTCCCAGACCTTCGGCCTCGATATCGATACCGTCGAGGGCATGCAGTTCGACAAGGGCTATATCTCCCCGTACTTCGCGACTGAGAACGAGACCATGACGGCCGAGCTGCAGAATCCCTACATCCTGCTCACCGATCAGAAGATCTCCAACATCCAGGACATGCTGCCCATCCTCGAGGCTGTCTCCAAGCAGGGCTCCCCGCTGCTCATCGTGGCGGAAGATGTCGATGGCGAGGCTCTCGCCACCCTCATCCTCAACAAGCTTCGCGGCACGCTGCAGGTCTGTGCCGTCAAGGCTCCCGGCTACGGCGATCGCCGCAAGCGCATGCTCGAGGACATCGCCATCGTCACCGGCGGCCAGGTTGCCATGAAGGAGCTCGGCGTCCAGCTCACCGACGTTACCGCCGAGATGCTCGGCCGCTGCAAGTCCGTCAAGATCACCAAAGACAACACCACCCTCGTGGGCGGCAGCGGCGACAAGGATGCCATCGAGGATCGCATCGCCCAGATCAAGGCCGAGATCGAGAACTCCACGTCCGACTTCGACCGCGAGAAGCTCCAGGAGCGCATGGCCAAGCTCGCCGGCGGCGTTGCCGTCATCAAGGTCGGCGCGGCCACCGAGGTCGAGCTCAAGGAGGTCAAGCACCGCATCGAGGATGCCCTCCAGGCAACCCGTGCAGCCGTGGAGGAGGGCATCGTCGCCGGCGGCGGCGTGGCCTTCTTGGTTTCCACCCGGGTACTCGATGGCGTTGCCTGCGCCGATTCCGACGAGAAGATCGGCGTGGAGATCATCCGCAAGGCTCTCGCCGCGCCCGTCAAGACCATCGCCAGCAATGCCGGCTTCGAGGGTTCCGTCGTGGTCGAGAAGATCAGCAACCTCCCTGCAGGCCAGGGCCTCGACTCCGCTAACGGCGCATGGGGCGACATGATCGAGATGGGCGTCCTCGACCCCGTCAAGGTCACCCGCACCACGCTCCAGAACGCCGCTTCCGTCGCGAGCCTCATCCTCATCACCGAGGCCACGGTTACCGACGAGCACAAGGACACCTCCATCGAGGAGGCCATCTCCCGCGCGGCTGCAGCTGGCGGCCAGGGCGGCGGCATGTACTAAACGCAGGTGCGGGATTCGAATATCCCGCGATGCAAACGCGTTTTTCTCTGGATCCGGAGGTCGCTCGGCCTCCGGATCTTTTTCCTCTTCCGAGGCGAGCTCGCGGCAACGGGATGTCCCTATCGATAGAGGCGTGGCACTGGAACGCCCCTGTCCACAGAATGTCCGCGGACAGGGGCCTTCTCGTGCCAAGTTCGTGTGGACAGGGGCCATCTGATGCCATGCCCCTGCGGTGTTTGCCCATGGCTTGTGCAATACTAGAGAGGTTAGAAAGGGGTGGCGGTGGCCAAAAGAGACGAACGCGATTTTCTCGACGAGCTCATCGATCTGCAGAACGATTGGCAGGCGTTCTCGAATCCCCTCGGCGATATCGCAGACAGCTTGATGCAGGATCCAAGCAAGAAGAAGACCTGGAATCCCGCTGACTACAAGGAAGTCCCTGTCGCCAATTCGGCTCGCTGCGTGTGCGTATCCACGCAGGATCACACGATCTGCACACGCTGCATGGATATCTGCCCCACCGATTCCATTCGCATCGATAAGAAAGCCATCAAGATCGATGACAGCTGCCGCAAATGCGGACTTTGCGCTGCGATCTGCCCGACGGATGCCCTCTTCGTGCGCAGCCGCATGCCCAAGAACCTCTATGAGACCGTGGCACGCAAGGCCTCTGCGTATAAGAGGTGCTACATCACCTGCACCCGAGCATTGGGGCGGCTCCCCTACGGCAACGAGGTGGTGCTCGCCTGCGTTGGGCTCATCCCGCGCGATGTGTGGTTCGCCATCCTCACCGACTACAACAATGTGAGTGTCTATCTGCCCATGGGCATCTGCGATAGGTGCCGGACGACCACAGGCGAGGAGATGCTCTCCGAGGAGATTGCCACGGCGGAGCAATGGGCTGACGCTTCGGTGGGCCTCGAGATCGACGAGGCGGATCTCGACCACGAGTATACGCGTGCCTACAAGCGCAGCCAGTTCGTGAGCAGCGCACTTCAAGCAGGCGATCGTCTGATGACGGGTGTCAACCCCGCTTTGGCCGGCGCCAAGGCCATTGCAGCCAAGATTCAAGACCACACCAACCGTATGAACGAACTTACAGCGAGTCTCGAGAATGCCGTGGGCGCGCGTACCGCGACCAACAAGCAGCGCCAGCTCACCGCCCGGCGCAAGCTCATGCTCGAAGCGCTCCAGCGCGATTCGGGCTTGGCCGAGCGTATCATCGGCCTCGAGGTCCCGGTCTGCGATTCCACGCGCTGCACGATGTGCGGCGACTGCGCCCTCGCCTGCTCCACGCACGCCCTCGACCTCGATAAGCATGGCAACGTCCAGATCGAGATCCCGTACTGCATGAATTGCGGTTTCTGCGCTGACGTCTGCCCCGAGGACGCGCTCACCATGGTGCCGCTCGATGCGGCCGAGCTCGTTATCCCCGATCCATATGCCGAGGAGATCGCCAAGAAGAAGGCCGAGGCGAAGGCGGAGGCCGAGCGACTCATCGCTCAGGGCAAGGAGCGTTTGAACAAGATGGGCGATATGCTCGAGTCGCTCGATAAAGATAGCTAAAGGAGACGGTGCATGGCGCTCTCGATCGGTATTATCGGGCTTCCCAACGTGGGCAAGTCCACGCTTTTCACGGCCCTCACCAAGAAAGGCGGCTTGGCTGCAAACTATCCCTTTGCGACCATCGATCCCAACGTGGGCATCGTAGACGTACCCGACACGCGCCTGCAGGCACTCGCCGATATCGTGCATCCCGGTCGTATCGTGCCCGCAACCGTCGAGTTCGTCGACATAGCCGGTCTCGTCAAGGGTGCCAATGAGGGAGAAGGCCTCGGCAACCAGTTTCTAGCCAACATCCGCACGACCGATGCTATCTGCGAGGTCGTGCGCTATTTCTCCGATTCCGATGTCGTGCATGTGGAGGGCCGCGTCGATCCCGAAGACGACGTGGATATCATCCAGACCGAGCTCGTGCTCGCCGATCTCGGCACGCTCGAGCGGGCCATCCCCAAACTCGAGAAGGAGGCTAGGCGCGACAAGGAGCAGGCTCCTCGGCTCGCCATCGCGCAGCGCCTGCAGGCATGGCTGAATGACGGTCATCGTGCTGCCGATCTCGATATGACCGATGATGAGCGCGCGGCTGCGCGCGACCTGTTCCTGCTCACGATGAAGCCCGTCCTCTATGTGGCGAATGTGGATGAGGAGGCTCTCGGCGCGGACCTGCCCGAGATTGCCGGTCGCAAGCCCATTCCCGTTTGCGCCAAGGTCGAGGCGGAGCTCGCCGAGCTCGATGATGACGAGGCTGCCGAGTACCTCGAATCGCTTGGACTCGAGAAGAGCGGTCTTGAGACGCTCGCGCAGGAAGCCTATCGCCTGCTCGGGCTCCAGAGCTACTTCACGGCAGGTGAGATGGAGGTCAAGGCTTGGACCGTGCGCATCGGAGCCAAGGCTCCCGAAGCCGCCGGCGTCATCCACTCCGATTTCGAGCGGGGCTTCATCAAGGCCGAGGTCGCTTCCTATGAGGATTATGTCTCTCTGGGCGGCGAGGCGGGATGCAAGGCGGCGGGCCGCTTGCGCATGGAAGGCAAGGAGTACGTTGTCCAAGATGGCGACGTCATGCACTTCCGCTTCAACGTGTGACGCACCCGGCGAAAACCCCTGCCGTGCTCGGCGCGAGCCGCTGGATGCAGAATCACGTCGATAGGCTGCTGGATGACGCCGGTTCTCGCCGACGGTGCCCAGCCTCCTCCTCCCGCGTCTTAGGTTTCCTGCGCGGATGTATCGGCGTCGGTACCTAAGACGACGATGACGCTGTAATCTGTGGAGTAGCTGCCGTTGTTCTTCTCGGCTACGATGTCGAGGCCGAGTGCTTGGATGACGCCCTTGGCGCGTGCCGCCCCGGTCGATCCGCCGTTGAAATACACGTGGGTGACCCCGTGCTCGAAATCGTCGGCATTATCGGCAGTCGCATCGAAACCTGCGGCGTTGAGCTGCTCCGCTCTCTCGAAGGCGAGGCCCGAGATGCCCGAACCGTTCAACACAAGCACATAGCCGTCGTATGCGGGTTCGAGGGATTCGTAATCGATACCGCCGGAATTGCCATCGACTCCTACCGAGCCCGCGATGCCGGCAGTGAAATCCTCGTCATCGCTTGCATAGGGGGGCAGCCCCGTGTTCACCCGGCCCATCATCCTGACCCACGCATCGGTGTCGACTTCCTCGTACCAGACATCGTCGATGTATTCGGAGATGGTGGGGAGCTGGCCTGCGTAGACGTCGCGGTCGGTGTCGAGCTCGCTCATGGCTAGGGCGAGGCTGATGATCTGGTCGACCGTGAGGTCGGTGACCACGCCGTCGGCCATGGACGTCACGAGGCCGGGTAGGGAGGTGACCGGTTGTGCGAGTACCTTCTTGATGATGGCCGCTATGACCATGCGCTGGTTGGCTGCGCGGAAGAAGTCGCCGCCGCCGTACTCGTCGTAAGCATGCCGGCTGCGGACCAAGCCGAGAGCATCCCCGCCGCTCAAAGTCTGGGTGCCTGCTGGCAGATCGATGCCCGCATTCTCCATATCGGAGACGGGGACAGGCAGGGTGACCTCGACGCCGCCGACCAAGTCGACGATATCGATGAACTGGTCGAAGTTGATCTCGGCGTAGTGGGAGATATTCACGCCTGCAAGGCTCGAGACAACCTCGACCATGTGCGCAGCTCCGCCGTCCGAGTAGACGCCGTTGATCTTTCCCCTGGTGCCATCTCCGTAGTCGACTTCGGTGTCGCGCGGAATCGAGACGAGCGTGACCTGGTGGTTGGGGGCGTCGATACGTGCGAGGATGATGGAATCGGCACGCCAGTTTCCCTCGAAATCGCCCCACTCTGCTGCACGATCCTCGTCCTTATCGACGCCGAGGAGGAGCATGTAGAACGGCTGGTTGAGTTTGGAATCGACGAGTACCTGCTGCATCCCCGGATCGATGCCCTCGGAGAGCCTGCTGTTGACATCGTGATAGAACCACGCGAACGCTCCTCCGCCCGCAGCGAGCAGAAGGAGCAGGACAACGAGGATCTTCTTGCCGATGCCCGAGCGTTTTTTGTTGACACGCTGTCGGGCATACTGGCCGGCGGCTCCATCGGAGCGTGCTGCGGCATGTTGGGGTACGCCCGCATGCTTTGCCGCGCGATTGGCACCCGTGCGTTTGCGTGTTGCCGAGCGGGTGCCTTCCTGCGATGCGTATGTGCGGCGTTCTGCAGAATAGCGTGCCTGCTCTTCTGCGGTCATGCGTCTATGTGCTCCGCGTCGCGCCACAAGACCCCTTCGAAATGGGCGGTTGATTTCCCGCTATCTGTATAATTCTACCGCAAGCGCTTCCGCATCATAGGTTTTGCAAAAGACGCGCATGGTTGGAGCTGGCTGCGCATGCGCTGATCCGTTGCGCCGGGGGCTTCTCCAGGCTCAAGGAGAAGTGCGGATTGTCTGGTCTTATCGGGTATCGCCGCTGTCCTCTCCTACAATGAGACGGCACCGATTGGAAAGCGAGGCATTCAGATGATGCTCGATAGAATGATTGACGCGGACGAGCGCGTCCTCTGGTCCGGCAGGCCCCACGCCCTGCTGCACATCGTGGGAAATCCCCTTGCCTACCTCGTCGCGATCATATGGCTCCTCTTCGACTTGAGCCTCTTCGGCACCCTGCGTGGTGTCGAGACCTTTGCAGGCGACCCATTCATGGCGATCTCCGCCCCCTTCATGCTCGTTCACCTGATGCCGGTGTGGTACGTGTTCGGAAGCTTGATCTACCGGGCGGTCACGTGGCACAGGATCGAGTATGCGCTGACTGACAGACGGGTCTATCACAGCTCGGGAATCTTCGGGACGGATGTCAGCAGTCTCGAGCTGCGCGAGATCAGCAACCTAGCCGTCAACGTCAACCCTGTGGAGAACCTGCTCGGCCTAGGGACGATTCGGCTGACCCCAGATACGGGTACGGGGAGCGGCCGCCGCCGTCGCACCGTTGCGGGGTATCGCCTCAAGCACATCAAAGATCCCTACGAGCTGTACAACCGCATCAAGAAGGTTTCCCTCGATGTCTCGACCGATCAGCTGTATCCCAATGCCTATCGCCCGGATGAGAATCCCGGATATCGTACGCGATACAAGGATAAGTAGCGATCCATCCCTGCGCGTCGGCCTCATCAGGGAGTCCGGAAAACCTGTCGGTAGCTGTTGTAGGCTATTCGATGTGTCGACGAACATCAGGGTTTGGCCGGTCTGACCAGGCACGGCAAACCGAAGGGTTGCGGTTCTCGTCGTATGTTGGAGGATGCACCCCTCGGGCTTTTTGACCGATGATTCGTCGTTGTCGCTCGCGAAGATGCCAGAGCCGAAGAAGCGATAGCACGATTCGGGAGAAAAGCAACGATCGCCCATAGACAGCTTGCTGGAACTGCTCGCGTCGGGATGCGATGTGCCGACGATGCAACCTTCCACTCTTGACAGCTTACAGTATATGTAACACAGTAATACACGGCATGTATTTCATCAATGAAAGGAGGGCGGGAATGCCCACCGTATCGATCAGAGTCAGCGACGAGCTTAAGTCTCGGCTCGACACGCTCGCGCAGGAGAGCGAGAGCACCCTTTCTGGAGTCATCATCGAGGCGCTCAACTCCATCACAGGACTCGGGCGTGAGGACTATCCGGAGGAGACGGCTCCCTACACCATAAACAACGCCAATAGGCTCATCCTCCGCAACACCGAGCTGATTCTCTCGCAGTGCGAGGGCCTTGATAAAGACGAGCGCGACCACCACACGCAGAATGCCAGAATCCTAGAGGAGGGATTCACGGGAGAGTACCATCGGGTCTTTGCGGCCCTCAAGCCGGAGATTCCCAGTTCCCGTAGTGACGAGCTCCTCGATATTCTCGACATGTTCCGCGTCCTCAGGGCATCGTATGACAGTCTTGATGACAAAGAGAGAGCCGAGATCGAGGAGAGGGACATATCGTTTCGAGGTTTCGACTACAGCGCTGATGGGGAGACGGCGCTGCCCGGCTATGTCGAGTACCTGTTCAAGGAAGAACGCTATACCGAGCTCGCGGAGCCTCTCTCGCGCTTTTCAGATGACGGTAACTCCCATCACAGGAACCTCGATGTGTACCGCCGCATGAATCGCTGTTTCAGCCAGATCTGGCGCAAGCACCTGCTCACGGGCCGTTTGCTGAGTTTGGACGAAATAAAGAAGGTCGTGTCCGCCATCCCGCACAATTCCGGTTACTAGGACTATGCGCGAAGGGAGGGATCGTCCATGAACCTAGGAGTACGAGCGAGCTGCACAAGTTCGTGGAGCGCGGTCGCGAGCGAGGGCGTGTTGCCTTCAAGCACGAGACGGTCGAGCGTACGCTGGCCAGCCTCGATCTGCTTACCACAGATGCGATCGAAGAGCCCGTATGGTTGCCTCTATGGCGCGCAATTTCGATTGCAAACGTTTCATTATCGTTTTTGGTCTTGGCTCTTGCACATTAAGCCCCATTCCCAGTGTGCAAGAGCTGGCGGCGCGATGCACTGGGAGACCCTTTCCACGAACATCCCAATGCGAACATGATCATCCCCGGGATGTTCATGAACATCTGCAGGATGTTCGTGTTCGGGCTGGGATGTTCGTGGAAAGGGCCGGCGTCTGCAGGCTATATACGTTTCAGGACGCCATGCGCCGTAACGTTCGAGCTGGGGAGGCCGCCATGGACCGCGAGAAGCTCATCCACGATATGATCCTGATGCTCATCTATCTCACCTCTTGTAAAGAGGATGTGCACGTTGGTACCGTGATGCGTTCTTGAAAGGGTTACGATCGGGATACCGTCGATGCTTTGTGCGACGAGGGCCTTATCGATGCGTTGCACCGGGCGAGGCCCGTGTACCTCACCGATCAGGGGGAGGAGCGCGCCAAGCAGCTCGTGGCTTCCTATGAGACTTTCAATGCCGTCCTTGTCGAGACGGAGCGCTAGCCGCCCGATCCGATTTCGGTTGGGATGGATCCTATACGCTCAGCCTCCCAGCCTCTCCTCAAGCCACTGCTTCAGGATAACAGCATGGTTGATCTGCGGATCCCGTGCCGCATACAGGAGGGTGAGCGTCTGGGGAGCCTTGGAGCGCAATCCTTCGACGCATGCCCTAACGGCATCGCTCGCGTCGAGCTCCATGCGGTAGCGGTGGGCGAATGCGTCGAAGTTTTCGGCCCTGTGGCCGAACTCCCTACGCGCCTCGGCGGATGGTGCGAGCTCCTTCGGCCATGCGTCGAGCTCCAGAGCCTCCTTCCTGATGCCACGCGGCCACAGGCGGTCGATCAGGATGCGCATCCCGTCTGACTCCTCCACTTGATCGTAGACGCGCTTGATCTGTATTCTTGTCATATGTATGAATCCCCATCCTCGAGAGCAGTGACGAGCTCAGCAACCTATCTTTCCAACCTAATTAGATACGATTTTAGCTATGTTTCCAACCGACGCTGTTTGAGGGTTGACCGTTGGATTTGCAGCGGCGGTACTCATCAGGGCGAAGATACTTGCGGCTGATATGGGACTGCATAGGAGGATGAGCTCTTAGCCCATGTGATTCAGATGGAAACCCTATCGAGTCTGGCATCGGCTTTAAGGCCTCGCCTAGGATAGATCATCTATTGCAGCATTCTCCAAACAGGCGCGTATCGTAGACGGGGGATTCTCGTGGAAGATCATCCCGAACAGCCTGCCGGTGCTTCCGGCGCGCGCCTTGCCCTTGGAATACTTGCGTTCATCCTGCTGCTCTATGCTGTGGGAGGCATTCATCTGGCAGTCCAGTCCTTCGAGGAGGAGGCCCGACTTGCGGGCTCCGGCGCCAGCGGTTCCGACTACTTGGGTGTGGCCGTGGGGCGCTTCCTTGCCCTGATCCTCTTGGTTCCTGCCGCTCCTTCCCTGGCTGCAGTCGTCCTAGCCGTGCGCCCCGTGCGCGCAAGTTTGGTTGCAGCACAGGTGACTACAGGACTCTGGTGGGCAGTATGGACGCTGACATTGGTGACCGCTGTATCAGATGCCTCTATCGACCGTATCGTAGCCATGCTTGTGCTCGCGCTTCCGCCTGCGCTTTTCACCGTGTGCATATACCGCATCGGACGCAGCTTGGAGGGTGCGTAGGCATCTGCATGCGAAGATCGCCTGCTGCGCATATGCAGCTGGAAACAACCGTGCCCCTGTCAAGCTCAGTCTTGGAAGCGGGCTGTCCCTCGGACCACCCGGTGCGCCCGTACGAGCCGATCGTTGAGGTTGACCAGCGAACGCTCGCGGCATTTCCAGAGCGTCGCGCGACCTTCCAGTGATCGGGTGGATACAACCTCGAAGCTGCCCACGGTGCGTTCGAGCTCTTCCGCGAGCGCATTGGCACCCGCACGGGTGCCCATGACAGCGGGGCAGGCGAAGCTTTGCCGATAGTTCCGCGTACCCGAGGTCCCGCGCAGGACATTCTCCACCAGCACATAGCTCGGATTGTCTATGGGCGAGCACATCTGGGCTACGGCCTCGGCAAAGAGATGCCTGTCATGCAACGTGGTTCCCTCGAGACTCACTTGGAAGGAACTCTGCGCCGGATCGGACCTCACCATCACCCTGCCGCCCGTTCCGCTCATGAGGCCCATCGAGCGCATTGCCGCGAGGAGGGCTTCGGCCATAGATTGCATGCGGCGCTTTGGCGAGAGCCGGCGTACGAGGCGTATCGAGAGCCTTACCATCGCTACTGCGATGATTGCCAAAGCAATGAGCAGCGCTATGATCGTGGTCTCGTCCGCGCCCGTATACGAGAAGGTTGTCAACATCCTGAGCATCCAACCGAGGAAGCTCAGGAGTCCGACCGAAAGGGCCAGAGCCAGCCCGTTGAGCACCTCAAAGGTCCCCACGCCCACATTGGGAGACGTCACGACGCGTTCATGCAGCTCGGGTGTCGTAATATCCTTGAGCACGCCCTGCCACTGCGCCGCCATTGTGGGACGACCGAAGGCCCTCATCTCCATCTGCCGATCGATCTCCTCGATGCCGCGCTCGGTGAAGGGTGGGCGTATGATGCTCACACGCTCGATGCCGCTTGTGATCTCCGGCGGCCCGTCATAAACAGGTCCCACGAAGCAGTCGAAACGACGTACGAGCGTGTCCCAGTCACTGCCGAGCACCGCCTCATCTTGCGAGAGCTCATCTGCGAAGAAGAAGGAGGACAGCTTGTCATTGGGATCGATCGGCGGCTCCACCGTAACAAGGTACCAGATGTCGGCCGTCTTGTCCGGCATGGCAGGGTCGGTGCGGATGGCGCGCCCGCGCAGCTGGTTCGAGAGCATGAACGTGCTCACGGTCGAGGCGAGCACCAGTGTGTTCACGCAGGGCGAGTCCCATCCTTCCCCAAGAAGCGCCTTGGTGCCCACGAGTATCCGCACGAGTCCCTGGGTGAGCGCCTCGGTCATAACCGCGACACGCTCTTGGTTCGAGTTGGAGAAAACCGCCTCCTCATAGGGCACATCGGCGGCGCTTGGAATGGGGCGGAACCGCATGGTCACGCCCTTCTCGGCTGCGATGCGTCTGATTCCCTCCTCAGAGGACACAGGTACAATTACGAGCGAGCCCGAGAGCAGCGCAATCCGCCCGTCGATGCCATCGGTGCGCCTGAGTGCCTCGAAGATGGGGACAACGCCCATCTGGTCGAGTGCGGTTGCGCGACCGATGAGGCCCGTGAGGTCGGCACGGATATAATCGGCAAGTATCACCATGCGCAGTGCTGCTCCCATGCTGGCCGTCTCGCACATCGCGATGCGCTGGATAGAACCCAGCTTGCCCATGGATGCGACGAGCGTGCGATCCAGCTTGCGGTTCGTTCTGAGCTTTACCCGACGGTGTTTGAGCATGCCATGCCGTGCAAGGATGTGTTCGAGCTCGCCTGCGGTCTCCTGTCCGAAGAGGTCGGGACGGTCAAGCACAAGCTGGAGCCCGTATTCTGCATCGTCGATGCTGTACCTGCCCAGCCGTCCGTGCGGCGCCACGGCACGACGCCACGCATGGTCGACATCCCTTCCCATGAACTTTGCCAAGCGAAAGAGCGACCGCACCTGCGCCTCGTAGATGTAGAGGACCTGGTAGATGGCTTCGGCATTCCCCTTGAGGAAGACATCGAGCGCCTTGGGCACGATGCCTGCGTCGCGAATGTCGGCGAGGGCTTCTGCCGCCTGCCGGCGGTGGCGTCGCAGGAGCTCCCGTTCGCTTGCGGTGGGGTAGCTGAAGTGGATATAGTCCTGATGCGGGCAGAGGATCCCCTGCTTCACCAGCTCGGGAACGTAGATCTCCTCGTCTATCTCTCCGCACAGGTCTATGTAGCGCTTCCACTCCGCAGCTGTCGAGTCATAAGGGGGAGTGGCCGTGAGCGAGATGATGATGACCTGGCCGTCGAGTGCCCTGATAAACGCTTCGAGGGCACGATGCCATTCCGCACGCAGATGGTGGGCCTCGTCGAGGCAGATGGTGCCGATGCCCGCCTCCTTTATGGCCGCAAGGATATCGAAGTCCGAGAAGTCCTCGGGTTCTGCGGGCGTGCCGTCGGGCTCGTCCTCGGATGACTCTCGGCTGATTCCCCTCGTCCAAGCTGCGTGGAGTGCTTGGTAGGTCGTTGATGTGAGCAGCTTCGGCGTGCGCAGGGAGTGCGAGATGTAATCGTTCGCATCCTCGTCCTCGGGTAGGAATCCCTCTGCAAAGCGCTGGCCCCATTGCTGGCGCACCGTGACGGAGGGGGAGAGGACCAATGCCGCCCTGCCGAGCCGACAAATCATCTCAAGGCCGAGAACGGTCTTGCCGCTGCCGGGGGCGGCGACGATGTTGACCTTGCCGTTGCTTGCATAGGTGGCAAAGCGGTTGAGAACTCGCTGCTGGTAGTCGCGGAGAGGACGATTGTAGCGAAGTTGCCCGAACGTCTTCATATCCTCCTCTGTGCCTGCCGACGCCCTTGCACGACGCGTCGTGGCGTCTCCCTCCCTCTAGCTGCGTTCCTTCTGGTTCTGCCACAAAAGCTATGATACAACCTCAGGCGACCCAAGAGCATCCTGCGGCATCCCTGCCGCGATTCAGTGAAGCCCCTCGCCTGTCTCGGCGTCTAGCTGGAGAAGCATGAGCGGCTCGAGTTCCTACCGTTCGATCTCGTAGGGCCAGTCGTTGATCCCGCCGAAGTCGACGACGTTCGTATAACCGAGCCCCACCAAAGCCTCGGCTGCCTGCCTGCTGCGATTCCCACTGCGGCAATAGACGAGGATCAGCTGATCCTTATCGGAAAAGATCTCCTCCGCTTGGATGGTGATGTCATCATGGGGGATCAGGATTGCGCCGGGGATGTGCCCTGCGGCATATTCCTCGTCTGTACGGACGTCGAGGATGACATAGCCTTCTTCGGAGTCCATCAGCTCCTTCGCCTCTTGGGCGTTGACCTGACGATATCCTGTGGAGCCATTCGTGGGCTGGGCGCCTTCCTGCGAGCACCCAACGAGCAGGCCGGCAACCATCAATATGGCAGCGATAACCATCTTTGAATACTTCATCGTGCACCTCCTTGATCAAACGATATCAGAGTGGTTTTCCTCCGTATGTGATCAGATCACGCTTCGACGAAAGCATCCATCCAAGTGCTCTCAGCCTGTCGATGCCCCTTGGGGAACGCCCAATATACGTAAGGTGCTTAACTGAAGAGAATGCATACCTATACGTAACCCGCGCGGGACAGCGTCTGGCGCATAGAGTGCAAATCCTCTCAGGCCTGTGGATTGTCGGGGAGGTAACACATCTGAAAGCGTCAAGCAGGGCGTTTCCTCTTACGACTATCTGTTGTTGGAGGGGCTGCCACGACTTTGCCCCTATTCTGCCGACCTAGAAGTCTCCTTGAGGGAGACGGGTGCAGTGTCCCAGTTCAAGGATCGCCGCGCCCGCCATCCAAGCTGCTCCGGTCTTAGTTAATACTCTCCTTGACACCTCCAAACCTGCCCCAAAGGACGAAGCTCAGTACGGCGCCAATAATCCAAGTAGCCATGATGCAGATGATGATGGACACGATATTCCACACGGCTCCGGTGGGATCCATGTAGACTGGCAGAGAGGTAATACCCGGCATCACGAAACCAAAGCACTTGGCTCCGAGGATTGCGGTAAGGGCGCCGCCAATGCCATTTGAGATCATTGCGGCAGCAAGTGGGGTACGGTTGGGGACTTGGACGGTAAAGAGCGCGGGCTCGGAAATACCCATGAACGCAGAGAACGAACAGGTGAACGCAGCAGACTTGAGCCTCTTGTCTTTCATGCGCAAGGCGGCGCCAAAGGCAGCACCACTCTCGGCCAGATTGTGGCAGAAGGATACGGGCAGTAGATAGTCGTAGCCAAGTGTTGCGATGTTGGAAATCTGGATAGGGCTTGTGGATTGGTGCATACCAAAGAGGACGATGAGCGGCATGAAGAAGCCCAAGAGGAAGCCGGCTACGGGTCCAAGCGTCGAGAAAAGCCAGACGATGCCACTGGCAAGGCCAATGCCGCACCATGCCCCTATGGGTGCGAGCACCATGAGGTTGATGGGAATGACGATTCCCAACGATGCGGCGGGAACGACGACAAGCTTGAAGAGATCGGGAACGACCTTATCGAGCATGCGGTAGACCAGCGCGAGTCCAGCCACGCCAAAGATGACCGGAAAGACGGAGTCTGCGTAGGTGAAGACGGGTACCGCGATGCCAAGGACCGTGAGGGGCACCTCATTAGTCCCGATGGCATTGACGATGGTGGGATACATAAGTGATCCGGCAACGCACAGCGCCAAAGAGCGGTTGATTTTGAACCTGTCTGCACAGCTTACCGCTAGGAGGAATGGTAGAAAGTAGAATGGGATGTCCGAAATCATGTTGAAGACTGCCCAATCGTTCGCCCCCGTGTCGATCCCAAAGCCTGCTATGACCGCAAGGATGCCCTTGACCATGCCGCCTGCCACCAAGGCTGGGATAATGGGCGAGAAGATACCCGTGATGATTTCGAAGGCGCCAAGGTGTCCTGAGCCCTCAACTTCGGGTTGTCCATCGTCAACGGGAACTTCTCCTCCGAGTTTGGAGGGTTCCAACAATGGCTCTAGCTCTCTGTAGACGCTCTCGACCTGCGGCCCGATGATGACCTGCCATTGGCCGTCTTTCACTTGGGCTCCCAGAGCACCATCCACTTTCTTTAGAGTCTCGAGATTTACCTTGGAAGCATCTTTGAGGTTGAATCGCAGACGCGTGATACAGTGCGTGGCGGCAATGATGTTGTCCGCACCACCTATGAGCTGCAGAATCTCGCCAGCCAGCTCTTTCTTGTCCCTGCCTGCCATTATTTCTCCTTTCTGCCTACAACCGTACTGTCTGTCGATAGAACCACAAGGCGGTTAGCCGATGTGTAGAGCTAAGCCCCAATCGCCCTACATATCATTCGAGGTTCTCACCATTTGAGGAGATGGCCTTTTGGTACCAATAGAACGAGTCTTTGCGGTAGCGCTTTGCGCTGCCGTTACCTGCGTTGTCCAGGTCCACATAGATGAGGCCATAGCGCTTGTCCATGGTGAGAGGGCCGCATGCGACCACGTCGATGAAGCCCCAGACCATATATCCGCGCACGTCAACACCATCGATGACAGCCTCCTTGAGGCATTGGATGTGACGGCGCAGGTAATCGATGCGATAATCGTCATGGACTGTTCCGTCGGGATTGAGGGTGTCCGACGTCCCTAAGCCGTTTTCGGCAATATAGAGAGGTAGCTGGTACCGATCCCACATCTGGTTGAGGGTTATGCGTAATCCAATAGGATCCATCTGCCAACCCCACTCTGATGTGGAGAGATAGGGGTTCTTGTTTGCCATGACAAGATTGCCAGAAGTCTTCGCCCAATCTTGGTCGGTAGTGGAGATCTGGCTGAAGTAGTAACTGAAGGCTAAAAAGTCCACGGTGTTCTGGGCTATGAGTTCTTTGTCATCAGGCTCTACCCAGACTTGGATTCCGAGCTTGTCAAAATAGCGGTCCATATAGGCGGGATAGCTGCCACGTGCCATGACGTCGGTATAAAACCAGTTGGCATACTGGTCGTCATGAATTGACTGTAGATTGTCTTCGGGCTTGCACGTAGCCGGATAGGTGCAGAAGCGCGCGATCATCCCTCCGACTGGAGTCTCGGGGCTCTTTTCGTGTACGATGCGCACCGCGAGGGCGTTTGCGACAAACTCATGGTGCAGGCACTGGAAGATGGACTGATCGAAGTCCTCGCCCTCGACGTCCTTAATTAGGCAAACCCCATCCCAAGGACTAAAGCGCCCGGCATTGAACTCATTGAAAGGCAGCCAGAAATCGACCAGCCCACGGAACTCGGTCACGATGGTCTCGACATAACGCGCAAACAGGTCGATGGTCTTGCGGCTCTTCCACCCGCCGTACTTCAGCACTAGGTTCACGGGGATGTCATAATGCAACATAGTGGCAAAGACTTTGATGCCGTGCGCATGGCATCGGGAGAACACATCACGGTACCAGGCAATTCCCTCGTCGTTGGGCGTTGGGTCATCGCCATTTGGAAAGATTCGGCTCCAACAGATGGAGGTACGGAAGAGCTTAAGGCCCATTTCGGCAAAGAGGTCGATATCCTCCCGATAGTGATGGTAGAAATCGATGCCACGACGGAATGGATAGTATTCCGTGCCCTCGTCTCCAAGAGCTGCCTCGAACTCCGCCCTACTGAAAGGGTTATTCTGGTGCTTTTCCTCCACTTGTTCGTGGGTCCAGCTGCCATCGAGCCAACGGCAGTCTTGGGTGGAAGTACCCTTACCTCCTTCCCTCCAGCCTCCGTCCGCTTGCGACGCAGCGATTGCCCCGCCCCAAAGAAAGTCCTTGTCGAAACAGGTTTTGAGCATCTACGCCTCCTCATGCGATGCGGGAGCCTGCTATGCGGCCGTCCGACGTATGAGAAGATCGTAGGCGGTAAAGTTCTTGAATATAATGTCATTATTCGATAATAACTGTAACATATTCAAAGAATACGGCTAATCTTATGACAGAACGGCGATAAGCGTGGACAAGGCACAACTCGAAACGTTGCTCCATAAGCTGACTCCCTCTGAAGAGTGGCACCTTGCGCACCCTGGAGAGCCCAGCCCTGTCTATGCACGCACGCCTTTGGTAGATATGGATGGTCAGAGCGTATTTCTTTTTGACTGGAAGAACACCTTGGAGGAAAACGCTGTCGGTATAATCAAAGAAACACGTTACACCACGGTTCCACCGCATGTGAACCAGGACATGGAGCTAAATTATATTTACGAGGGCAAATGCGACTTTGCAGTTGCCGGACACAGCATTTCCCTTCAGCGCGGGGACACTATCATCTTCGATACCAACGTGGTGCGCTCGTCTCCCACCCCCAAAGCAGAAGACGATATCGTGATTTCGATGGTATTTCGAAAGGAATTCTTTGATGCAGTATTTCTGAGCCAACTGCCCGGAGGGGGAATCCTTACCAGCTTTCTGTTCGAGTTTATCTCGCATAGGCGCAGACACGACCGATTCCTGATTGTCCCCGCAAAGTACAGCGGCAACCTGCGCGCGCTCATGCAGCTTATCCTAGAAGAAGGACTCTATCCGGATTTTTACAGCAAGGCGCTCATAAGGAGCTATGCGCACTCCGTGTTCTTGGAGCTGGTGCGCGGTCTTGCGTATGGTAGCGAAGAGAAAACGGGCATTCCCGGAACGAACGAGAAGGTTGTGCGCATACTTGAGTACATTGAGCGCAATTATAAGGAATGTACGCTCGTATCTACGGCTGCCGAGTTTGGATATAGTACCAACTACCTTGGAAATCTCCTCAAAGCCAGCACGGGGAAGACTTTTACCCAGATAAGGACAAGCCAACAGATGAGCGAGGCAGCCTATCTGCTCCTGAACACCGACCGGGCCATCACCGGTGTGGCCCACAAGGTAGGCATTACCAACATGAGCTACTTCTATCGCAAGTTCGAGAACACCTACAAGATGACACCTAGGGAATATCGCCAAGCGACGAGTGGGGGTATAGAGTGAATATTCGCAGGTATATGAAATGCCATCGCGGATGCTCGCCAGTTGGTCATCAGCTCTCTGTGCCCTTCCAGTGGCATCGCACTCCTGCTCAGATATAACACAGCATGTTCTAATGGCGGCTATGCGTGCCCCCTGGAGTTTCGACCGTAGACTGTGGAGCCTCCTCTCGATGACACGGATTCCAGATAGAGCGAGACGGACTGATTTTCCGGATTTCGACCGTTTGGCAGGGCCGACGGCACTGGGGTAGGGTTACTGCTGCGTTAACCATACCAAGGGAGCCTTTGCCAGCAAGACCCCCGGTGACTGTACAGTCGATAGGGGCCTTGCTGGTGATAAGGGAGGCGAGGATATGGCAGTGTGAATCAGAATGGTGCTTGACCCTCACGTAACGTAAGGATATAGCATCCTTATCGCGAGACGTGGCCGCAGATTCGCAATTGGGGTGTCGATGCAAGGGGATATGGTGATGGGACGATGTTATTCGGTGGGGCAGTTCGCACGGTTGACGGGTGTCTCCGTGAGGACCCTGCACCACTACGAGGAACAGGGACTGCTCTTCCCGCAGCGGTCGGCGAACGGGTACCGCATCTACGGGGAGGATGAGGAGGATCGTTTGCAGCAGGTGCTTCTCTATCGTGAAATGGGCCTGCGTCTCGCAGACATCCGGAAGATCCTCGATGATCCGTCGTTCGATCAAAGGGATGCCCTCGTCCGGCATCTTGAGGAATTGCAGGCGCGCGAGGTGCGCATCGAAAGGCTCATCGCCAGCGTCAAGCGGACACTGCAGAGCCTGGAAGGAGGTGCCCCCATGGACACCGAAGAGAAGTTCGAGGCCTTCAAACAAGACCTCGTAGAGAAAAACGAGAGGAAGTACGGAAAGGAGGTGCGCGAGCGCTGGGGCGATGAGGTCGTCGACGCGTCGAACGAGAAGATGAGAGGGCTTAGCCAGACGGAGTGGCAGCGCGGTACCGAGATCGAAGCAGAGCTGAAGACCGAGCTTATCGCCGCCCTCGAGGAGGGGGACGCTGCAGGAGCGCACGCTCGGCGCGCGGCTGAACTGCATGCCGAGGGTCTGCGCCTATTCTGGCCCGAGGGGCTGTACGCGCCCGAGACCCATAGGGCACTCGCGCACTCCTACCTTGCCGACGAGCGCTTCAAGGCATATTACGACGCATGGATGCCCGGTGCCACGGAAATGCTCGTCAAGGCGATAGATAACCTATACGACGAGTAGAGGCTCTGTCCGGGCCGCCCGCCAACACGGGAGCGGCCCGGCTTCCTGCTAAGCTATATCCGACGAGCAGGTAGGTTATCTGGGCACGGAGGCATCGATGGGCGAGTTCCAAGGAGTAGCGGAGACGCTGTTCATCCCGCTGACGGCACGGGTGTACGTATCGAAGCGCTTTCCCGAGTATTTCCACGATCCCAAGGCGCTCGCACTGGAGCCCGTCATTCCCGAGACCAGCATCGAGGAAAGGTCGAGCGAGTACGCGATGATCGCCTCCGTTGCGCGCTATCATAACCTCGACGAGATGGTGCAAACATTCATCGATATCCATCCCACGTGCAACATCGTGAATCTGGGCCGCGGTTTGGAGACGGCTTGCTTCCGCATCGGAACCGCCGGTGGAGGGACGATGTTCTATGAGGTAGATTTGCCCGAAGTCATCGAAATCCGCCGCCGCATGCTCGATGCGGCGGAAAACGAGATTCTCATCGCAGGAGATCTATTCGATCTTGGGTGGGCCAAGGATGTGGATAAGTCCGCACCTACGCTCATGGTCGCCTCGGGTGTGTTCCAGTACTTCCACGCCGCAGATGTGCTCGGATTCATCCGCAAGGTCCAAGGGCGCTTTCCCGATGCCGAGCTCATCTTCGATGCCACAAACTCGACGGGACTCAGATATGCCAACAGGTACGTGAGAAAGACGGGCAACACCGCTGCGACGATGCACTTCTCAATTGACGACGCATCCGCCTTCGCATCTGAAGCGGGCGTGCAGCTTATCGAGCAGCGTCCGTTCTATACCGCCGCTCGGAAGATCCTTGCCAATAAGGTGAACCTCTACACGCGCATCGCCATGGCGGTCACGGATAAGGCTAGGCGAGCATTCCTCGTCCATGTGAGACTGTAAACATCCCGTATCGCCTGCGTATGAGGATATGTGCAAGCCCCGCGGTGGGACGCGCAGGGTTGCTTTTTCACGGAACCAACAATCATGAGCTGCTCGATTTCTGCGGGTATTCGTCAAGAGGATGGATGTCCCTGTGTGGTGGCCGGTATCTTTCCATAGACTAGACGATCATCGTCTCGAGAACTCTCTGTCTACGCAATGGCAATCCTTCATAAACGTTAAGAACTGTAACCCAAGAGAGTTAAGAAATCCTCCATAAGCTTATAGACATCGGATGCAATACGGCAACCGATACGTCTTGGAAAGGACACCACGATCATGGAGAATAACATGAATGCTATGCGGGATGGCATGGGTAAGAAGGTCGTTGCTGTGGCGCTGGCCTTGGGTCTAGGCCTTGTTCCGCTGGCAGGTTGCGTTGGAGGCGGCGGTAAAAATAATGCTGCATCAACACAGCAAACACAGACGCAGACCACTACGAAAGACACCAGTAAGGAAACTACGGACAAGAAGTCGACGGAAACCAAGAACAACAGCACCAAGAACAACAGCACCAAGACTGGCAGCATTACGAACGGCAAGTCCAACTAGAGTCGCTATCTGATGAAATCGCCTGGCTCCCGAGTGGCCTGCTGCTCAACTAGAATGTGGAGTGATAGAAGTTCGAATATATGCAGATGAGAAAGACTGGGGTAAGCAGACAGCGATACGATCTCCCTTCCTTCCTGTCGCGGGGTGCCTTCCATGCCAACGCATGGGGGCATCTCGCGGATCTGTCCGAGAGGAGAGACAGCTCCTATGGGTTCACAGACGATTTTGATCGTTGAAGACGAGTCCGAGATCCGCGAGGGAATCAGGATCCTTTTAGGCGGAGAGGGTTACACCATACTCGAGGCTGCGAACGGGCAACAAGCATTGAATATGCTTTCGGATGCCATCGACCTGATCATCCTCGATGTCATGATGCCGGGCATGAGCGGTCTTAGAGCGTGCGAGGAAATTCGCAAGACCTCTGCCGTACCTATCCTCTTCCTGACGGCAAAAGCGCAGGAATCCGACAAGCTCATCGGATTGACTGCAGGCGGAGATGACTACCTGACGAAGCCGTTCTCCTATGCGGAGCTGAGCGGCAGGGTTAAAGCGCTTCTGAGGAGATGGCGCATCTATCGTGGTAAAGATCAGCTTGGCGAGACGGAACAGAGTACCTACCTCGAGCTAGGAGATATCAAGATCGCACGAACCCACAACGAGGTCTGGATCAAGGGCGGGGAAGTCAGTCTGACCGAGACCGAGTATCAGATCCTTCTGCTTCTCATGAAGAACCCGACGCGTACGTTCTCCGCTCAGAACATCTACGAGATTGTCTGGGACGAACCATATACGTACATCTCGAGCGGTACGGTTATGGTGCATATTCGAAACCTGCGGGCGAAAATCGAAGAGGATCCGCGCGATCCGAAGTATATCCAGACTGCATGGGGGAAGGGCTACCGTTTCCGAAGGGGTGGACTCGATGAATAGCCGTTCAGGGTTGGGCCTGCGCTTCGTTCGGCTGCTGCTCATCGCTGCTCTGTGCAGCGCTGCTCTGTTCGGCGTCCTCTACCATGTCGGTGACGGAATAATCGACTCACTGGCCATAAATGAGGATTTCCAAGCAAGATGCATTGAGGCACGCGTGGAGTCTCTTCAAGCGTATGTCGACAGCAACCGGATTGCTGCTACCGATGCGGACGCTCTGCTGGAGTGGTGCGAAAATCAACCCGTGGTGTTGATGGAGATATACCGCAATGGGAAGCTGGTGTTCAATTCGTCTTATCTGGAGACAGAGGAGTTGTATGGCAGGGATATAGGCGTCAACCTCTACGACTGGTATTCCTACTACACAATAGATTTTGTCGATGGCGAGGCCAATCTGCTCATCTTCAGCGATGAGGCTTACCAGCTTAAAACATGGGCGATTATTGTCGAGATAGTCGTTGCCGTCGTGGTCTTTCTCGGCATCTTTTTGAAAGGCGTCGGAGAGGTGGCAACGTACATCTGCGATCTGAGTTCTGATGTGCGGATGCTTGAGGGAGGGGATTTCGACCACGTCATCACGGTGAGGGGCGATGACGAGCTCGCAGTGCTTGCGCAAGGCTTGGACTCTATGCGCAGCGCTTTCCTCGAACAGCGAAATGCCGAGGCACTTTCCCTGCAAGCGAACCAATCCTTGATTACGGGCCTATCCCACGATCTACGAACCCCTCTCACTAAGCTTATGCTCTATACCGAAATCTTGCGTAGCGGGAAGTATCAGAACGAAGAGCAGATGCGGGAGTATCTTGTCCGGATAGATGAGAAGGCGGGGCAGATAAAGCAGCTCTCGGATGACATCCTCCACTTTTCGCTTGCTGTAGGCGAAGAGGTGGGGATGAAGCCCGAGCTCGTTGCCTTGAGAGAGGTCTTTTTCGACACGCTTTCCGAATTGGTTGAGTATCTGTCTCAGAAGGGCTGCCGGTTTGATTGCGCGCTGGCTTGGCCTGACGATAGGATCTTTGTTTGCAAACCGTTCGTAAGAAGGCTGTTCGACAACCTTGCATCCAATATCGACAAATACGCCGATCGCTCGAAGCCGGTCCGTATAGGGCTGCGTCACAAAGACGATCGTATCGGGCTTGCCTTTGAAAACGCAGTGGACGTCCGTCTTGATGGACAGGAAAGCACGCAGGTGGGACTCGCGAACGTCGAGTACATGATGGGTAGGATGGGCGGCTCCTGCCAGGTGGAGAGAGCCGATGGGATTTTCACTACGGTGCTCTGGTTTAGACGTGAACCCGCTACGAGGGGTACCTAGAGGATGGAGGAGGCCCTTCTTGAATCGGGCCCGGGTCTGCTGCCTACAATCTTCTCGAAGCGGAACATCCCATCGTAGCCATCGCCGGTCTCATGACCCTCGTCGTACTCCTCGGGTTCGTTGGGGTCGGGGTGATGGCTGTTGAAAAACTCGACGATATGGAACCCCAGCTTGTTCACATAGAAGTGGATGTTGCGCGTCTCGAAATAGGGGGTTACGAGTTCCCACACGCACACGTCGGGATGGAGCTCCTCGACCGTCCTCCATGCCGCTTGGCCGATGCCTTTGCTATGGATATGTGGTGAGACGAAAAACAGCTCGAGCTCACCTCTGCATGTCTTGGGATCGATACTTATGACAAGCCCACCGACCTTCTCGCCGTCGAGCAGGATGCGATAGGCTTTCGCATGCTCGCCATCGATGGATGCCTCGATGGTTTTGCGGGATATGATCTGCCCGTTTTCCTCGAAATGCTCATCGCGTACACCGAACTCTTCCGTTGCACCGTAGAGAAATGCCTCTTGGTTATCGGAGATGAACTGCTCGCGATCCTCGCTCGTGAGCGGGGCAAGCGCCACGTTGTGCCGTCTAAATTCCATGCGGCTTCCTTATAGAGGGCCCGAATACTCTTATTTTAGTCTACCGTCTGTGTCGGCAAGGTTGATGCCGGGTGTGACCATGAATCCTTCCAAGCTGGTAAGAGCTTCCCGTTTGCGATTTTGGCGCGACTGCCTCAGGACCCTGCAAGTAATCGTCTCGGGAGAGTACGCATGAAATCGTTTTCCGATAACAGCACGTGGGAACGGGGCCGCCCCTCTAGGAGCAGTTTCCCACGCTACTCCTTCTGATCTGGAACAGGATCCCCGGTCCTTGTCATGGAGAGGCAGATCTTGAGAACATGTCCTACCGAGGCTATGCTGAGCGAGCAGCCCCCTTCGACCCACTCGGAGAGGACGCTCTGGAGCCCGCTATCGATGAAGGTGCAGAAAAGCCGCTTCTCGCCTTCGTCCTCGATACCCAGTCGCCTGCACGCAGGCGCTAAAATCTCGCCGTAGTTTTCTGTATGGCTGCGATCGGAGAGAAAGCTCCTGTAGTTGGGAAGCGCCACCCGATAGAAGTCCTGGTTGTCCCGAATATGCTCGAGAAGCTGTCGGTTTACCGTCGCGTCGCGCCAGATGCCTGATTCTGCGGCAATTCTCTTCATCCTGTCCTGCTGCAAGACGTTGCTGTGCTTCCTGATAAGATCGATCGCATTGTCGAAGTGGGCGTAGAACGTGGAGCGATTTACCCGAGCACGCTCGCAGATCGCCTTGACGGTGGGCAGTTTCCCCTTCTTCTCGCGCATGAGGTCGATGGCGGCACCGATGATGCCCTGCTCGCTCGCCTGCCAGCGCGCATTGTTCTTCGTATTCATATCGACAACCCGACACCCCTCTCATTATTCCAACACTTATTCGCATAATGATGATTGTAGGATCCTATTCCTGCATCGAGAATGAGGGGTAACGAGGGCGATTGGTGCTATCTACCACATGATAGGCATGCCATGGTCCTTATTTCGACCCCATGGAGCGAAGGAGAGAGCATGAAATCACAGATGACCCGTAGGAACTTCCTTGCCGGATCTGCGGTTGCTGCAGGGCTTCTCGGCCTCACCTCATGCGAGGGGGAGGCTCCCGCCGCAGGAGGTCTTGCAACGCCCGACTTAAGTGCCTACCCTATCGACCCTGATGGAGAAGGTGTCGAGGCGAAATACGAGATCGAGGAGATCGACGCGCGCTCGGGTGGTTTTACGAGGTACGTCCAGCAGGATGGTGCTCCCACGATAAGCACTAAGGGCGGCAAGCCCATCATTCAGATAGAAGGCTATGCTTTTAAGGATTTCGACGGCGACGGCAAGCTCTCTGTGTGGGAGGACTGGCGCCAACCGGCATCCGTGCGTGCCGCGGAGCTTGCCGCCATTCTGCCGCTCGAGTGGATCTCGGGCCTTCTGCTCCACGTATCGGGCATGTCGATGGATGACGAGGGCTTCCTCGATCTGGTGAAGAATACCCATATCCGCGAGGCCATCAACTTCTCGACCCAGCCCTATATGCTGCACGCCCGCTGGAACAATACGGTTCAGGAACTCGCCGAGTCCGAGGAGTACGGTATCCCTGTCACGATCTCATGCAACCCCGAAACCCTTTCCGGTTGGCCGGGCAGCCTCGGTATCGCGGCATCCTTCGATTCCGAGTTCGCCTCCGAGATCTATAAGCTCCAGGGCAAGCAGTATCGGGCTGCCGGCCTGCAGACCCTTCTCGGCCCGCAGATCGACATCGCATCCGACCCACGCTGGAACCGCATCGAAGGCACCTACGGCGAGGATCCGGCACTCTCCCGCGATATGACGCGTGCCGCCATCGACGGCCTGCAGTCCACCTATGACGAGGAGGGCAACGATCTCGGTTGGGGAGAGGATTCTGTCATCGCCATGATGAAGCACTTCCCCGGCGATGGGAATGGGGAGAGTGGCCGCGAATCGCATACCGACTCCGGAAAGTACACCGTGTATCCAGGTGATAACTTCGATACGAGCCTCGTCCCCTTCGTGGATGGCGGCCTTACGCTCGACGGCAGGACCGAGAGTTGCGCATCGGTCATGACCAGCTACTCCATCGCCTACGGCGATGATGGGGAATACGGCGAGCCCGTAGGCTCAGCCTATTCCGCATGGAAGATCGACCTCTTGCGCCAGGGCTATGGCTTCGACGGCCTCATCTGCTCAGACTGGTCGGTCACAAGCGATCCCGGTCAGACCAACGCCACCTGCTGGGGCGTTGAGGATATCTCCAAGACCGAGCGCTATGCCCGCCTCTTCATGGCCGGCTGCGATCAGATCGGTGGTGGGAGCGACAATCTCTGCATGGATGCGCTCGAGATCATGAAGGTCGAAATGGGAGAGGAAGCCGCCGAGGCCGACTTCCGCGATCATGGCCGCCGCGTGCTCGAAACCATCTTCAAGAACTTCCATTCTGAGAATCCCTTCGTTGATTCCTCCAAGGTCGATGCCCTGCTTACCGGTGATGATGTCGTTGCCCTTACCCGCGAGGCGCAGACCCGCGGTATCGTCATGCTCAAGAATGCGGGAGGACTCATCTCCGAGCGTTCCGAGAAGCCGCGCGTGTACATCCCGCAGTCCTTCTCGCCCGAAGTCGAGCCCATGTACGGCGGTATCGTCCCCGGCTCGCCCGCCAGCTGGGACTGCGGCATCGATCCTGCAATCGCAGCCAACTACATTGATCTCGTCACCGATATCATCGAATCCGAGGATCCGGGGCACCCCACCGAGAACGACATGAGCCATCCCGATGCCGAGACGCTTGCCAGCTGCGATTTCGCCATCGTCTTCATGGATACGCCCTTCGCCGGTTCTGCCGGTTCCGCTCCCGGCCAAGGTGCTGTCTTCAATGCCGACTACACGGCTGTGGAGTATGTGCCTATTCCGTTGGTCTATGGCCCCTACACCGCCGATGACGCTTCCGTACGCGAGACCTCGATTTCGGGCGATACCCTTGAAGACGGCACCAAAGAGAACCGCTCCTACAAGGGGAGGACCTATCAGGTTTCCAACTCCTCTGAGCTCGACAAGTTGCTTACGACGATCGAGCTCATGGACGGCAAGCCCGTCATCGCATGTATCAATGCTTCCAAACCGCTTGTGGTTTCCGAGTTCGAGGATAGGGTCCAAGGCATTCTCGTGAGCTTCGGCTCGGATAACGAGGCGCTCCTCGCCATAGCATCCGGCCAAGCGGAGCCTTCCGGCCTGTTGCCGCTGCAATTTCCTGCGAGCATGGACGCCGTTGAAACACAGCTCGAGGATACACCGCGCGACATGGATTGCTACGTCGACTCGGAAGGCAATATCTACGATTTCGCCTACGGTCTCAACTGGTCCGGTGTGATCAACGATGGACGCGTAGCCACCTATAAGGTCGACCCGATTCTCAAGCCGAAGAAAGCCAGAAACTAGCATATATCCAAGCCTCGCGGAGAATATCCGCGAGGCTGCGCTCCTTCTCCGCGATCCATGTGCTGTCAGCATCTGCAGCGCTTACATGTGCTTCTCCGTATCGAAGACCACCCTATGTTCGAGCAGGGATGCAAGGCCCATGTTTACGAGGCGGATGGCCATCTTGCCATCGTGCCCGGTGGCGAGCGGCTCGGTGTCACGCGCGACGGCATCGACAAAGGCCTGGGCCTCATGTACGTAGGCCTCGCGGAAGAGATAGGTCCAGGAATCATTCATGGGCCGTCTCACGCTGCCGTCCGAATGCGCGATGGTGTAGGCCTCGCGCGGCTGTTGGCCCACGAGGATCGAGCCATGCGTGCCGAGCACCTCGAGGCGGGTATCGTAGCCATACTGCACGTACTGCGCGCCATCGACCATGCCGAGCTTGCCGTCATCGAAGGAGAGCGTCATGGCAAAGCTGTCGTACCACTCGGGGTGGTCGCCCGCGATTTCGGACGAACGGAAGTTACCCCCGACGGCGTAGATGCTTGCGACCTCCGAACCCGCGAACCAACGGAGCATATCGAGGTCGTGCGAGCCCACCTCGCCGATGGGGCCGTAGCTTGCGCGCACGTCGTACATCCAGTCCTTGGGGCGGCTGGGGCCGCGCGTGAGCGATTTGACAAGCACCACGTCGCCGATCTCACCCGCATCGACGGCCTCCTTGGCGTGGCGTATGCTCTCGTCGAAGCGGCGCATGAAACCGATCTGGAGCTTGACGCCCGCCCGAGCGCATGCGGCGATCATCTCGTCGCACTCCTTCTCGGAGCTCGCCATGGGCTTCTCGCAGAATACGTGCTTGCCGGCGGCGGCAGCGCCCACCACGATGTCATGGTGGTAGCCGGTGGGCGTCACGACGATGACCGCATCGATGTCCTTATCGGCGAGGGCATCCTGCCAATCGGCATAGCAGCGGCTGACACCGAGCTCGGCTGCGGCTGCGTTACGCATTCCGGCCACTGGGTCGCAGAGCGCGATGAGCCGTGCTCCCGCAACCGATCGAGCGTAGCTGCGCGCATGTATCATACCTGCGCGACCGCATCCCAGCACGCATACGTTGAGCATCTTCCCGTCCCTCTCTTTGAGTCGAGCCATGAATCAGGCAAGCTATCCCAGCAGAGGTGCAAACCGATCGGGCGCCCTTCCAACATGGCGCGACACCTACCCGCACAGGTACTACTATAAGGCTATCGGACAAGCTGTCGGAGAAGGGAATCCCCATGAGATCGTGGACGCTCGATGAGTTTGCGCGCCTGATCGACCATACCAATCTGAAGCCGTTCGCCCGCGCGGCAGACATGCGCGAACTCTGCGACGAGGCACGCACGAACCATTTTGCCATGGTGGCGGTGAACCAAGTGCAGGCGCGCCTCTGCGCAGCCCTCCTCGAGGGAACGGACATCCACGTGGGCGCGGCGATCAGCTTCCCGCTGGGCCAGACGACCATCGCCTCGAAGATCTTCGATGTGCGCGATGCTATCGCCAACGGTGCGGACGAGATCGACTATGTGGTGAACCTCACCGAGGTCAAGAATGGAAACTGGCACTACGTTGCCGAAGAGATGGAAGAGATCGTCGCGACCTGCCATGAGCTGGGCGCAATCTCCAAGGTCATCTTCGAGAACTGCTACCTCGAGGATGCCGAGAAGATCCGCTTGTGCGAGATCGCAAGCGAGGCGCGCCCCGACTTCATCAAGACCTCCACGGGCTTCGGCACGGGCGGCGCCACCTTCGACGACGTGCGCCTCATGGTGGAGCATGTCGATCCTGCGGTGTGCGTGAAGGCTGCGGGCGGCATCCGCGATGCCGGGTCGTTCCTCGAGTATGTGCGGCTCGGCTGCCGTCGCATCGGCACGAGCGCCGGTGTCGCAATCATCCGCGAGATCAGGACGCGTATGGCCGAGGCGAAATCGGATACCATCGAACTCTAAGCCGTCCAAGGAGGTTATTATGGAACGCGATGCCATGCCAGAGGAGATCACCCGTATCGAGGACGCGGCTATCCGCCAAAGCGTCTTCGACGAGCTCCTTCCCGAGGACAAGCCGCGTCTGCGCTACCTTGTCGCGGGCGCGGTCCTCGTGCTGGCGCTCGTGTCGTTCTTCGTTGCAGCGGATTGGGCAGGCTCGCCCGATACCTACGCGGGCGTCATCGCCTCGCTTGATGAGAAGCGCGATGCGGTGATGTGCCTCGTCGCGGGTTCTACCGGCACGTCTGCCGCCATCACGCTCTTGCCCGGAGATGTGGGCACGCCCATCGCCGAGAAGCTCCTCGACCTCGGGGCCAATTTCGCCATCGTCCTCGGTGCCATCTACCTTGAGAAGTACCTGCTCACCATCCTCGGCCTTGCAGCCTTCAGGTTCATCATCCCGGCGAGCTGCGTCCTCTTCGCTGCCGCCGTGCTGCTTCCCAGGCGCATAGGGCTGCATCAGCCGGCCTACCAGCTCTCGAAGCGCTTGGCGATCTTCGGCATCGCGATCGTCCTCGTGGTGCCCGCGAGCGTCGCGGTCTCCAATATCATCGAGTCCACCTACGAATCGACGATGAACGATGCCCTCGCTGCCGTCGGGCAGACCGCAGACGAGGCGGGTGCCGAGAATACCGAGCCTGAGGCGGGGTCTCAAGAGGGCCTCGACTGGCTCGTGGCTTTCATCCAAGATATTCCCGAGAACCTCACGAATGCCGCCGCCGGCGTGTCTGAGGAGGTCCAAGCAGCGCTCAACCGTTTCATCGAGACGTTTGCGGTGATGATCGTCACTTCCTGCGTGATCCCCATCCTCGTGCTGCTCTTCTTCCTGTGGCTCATCAGGATCATCCTCGGCGTGCCCATCGATGTGCCTGCCCCGGCCATGGCCCCGCGCTCGCTGGGACGTCCGAAGAGCTAGCCGTTTGTCGTATCATGGGTCTGCAGCGGTTCGCTGCCCCTATGAGAGGAGTCCTTATGGCAGAACAGTTCGACTTCGACAGCGCGAAACAGGTTATCGACAATGGTCTCGAGGAGGCGAAATCCTTCCTGTCCGATCCCGAGAAGATCGACGGCTTGCTGGATTCCCTCAAGGTGCAGATGGCCGGTCTCCCCGATACGGTTGCCGGCGCGCTTTCCAACGTGCCGCTCATGGCCGCCATGGTCAAGAGCTATGTGACCAAGGAGTACACCGAGGTCTCGCCCAAGGTGGTCGCATCTCTCGTGGCTGCCTTCCTCTACCTCGTCAAGCGAAAGGATCTCATCTCCGACGACATCCCGCTGCTCGGCCTCGTGGACGACCTCGCCGTGGTAACCGCCGCGCTCAAGATCAACGAACCCGAACTCGAAGCCTTCAAGAACTGGCAGGCTCAGAAGTCCGCGGGCAACGAGACGCTCTAGGCTTCTCACGGGGAGCTCCGGCGTCCGGCCCCCAAGGCGTTCGCAGGTACGCTATACGGATTGAAGACTGTCATGCAAGCAGATGGGAGAACTATGCCGACAGGGCAGGTCAAGATCGTGCTCATCACCGGATACCTCGGTGCGGGCAAAACCACGCTCCTCAACAACATCCTCGCGAACAACGAGGGGATCCGCGCAGCGGTCATCGTGAACGATATCGGCGAGGTCAACGTGGACGCCTCCCTCATCAAACAGGGCGGCCTTTCCCAGACCGACGAGCTCATCCCCATGACCAACGGCTGCATCTGCTGCACGCTCTCCGACGACCTCGCCCGCCAGCTCGACAGCATCGCCAATTCGGGAGACTTCGATTACATCGTCATCGAGGCCTCGGGCATCTGCGAGCCCATCCCCATCGCCTACACCATCGCGCAGTTCTGCGACGAGAGCCGCTATACGGGAGGAGCGCCGCTCGCGCTCGACAACATCGTCGTCGTGGTCGATGCGGACCGCATGTTCGACGAGTTCGACGGCGGCAAGGATCTTCTCGGCGAAGCCATCGACGAGGAGGACATCGAGGCCCTGCTTATCCAGCAGCTCGAATTCTGCACCACGGTCATCCTCAACAAGTCCGACCTCGTGACGTCCGAGCAGATCGGCGAGCTCAAGGCCCTTATCCGCAGCCTGCAGAAGGATGCGGTCATCGTGGAGGCCACGCAGTGCGACGTTCCCATGAGCGAGATCCTCGACACGGGCCGCTTCGACTTCAATGCCGCCTATGAGTCCGCCGCTTGGCTCGATGCGATGGATCATCCTGAGGAGCATGAGGACCCCGAGGTGCTCGAGTACGATATCGCCACCTTCGTCTACCAGCGCCGACGTCCCTTCGATATCGATGCCTTCGCAGGCTATGTGGGCACGTGGCCGCGCGCGGTCATCCGCACGAAGGGCCAGATCTGGGCGATCCAAGATCCCGATATGAGCTATCTTTTCGAACAGGTCGGCCACCAGGTGCGCCTTGTGGAGAACGGCCTGTTCGTGGCATCTGCTCCCGAGGACGAGATGCGCGAGCTCATCGCGAACGAGCCCGAGCTTCTCACCGAGTGGGATCCCGTTCTGGGAGACCGCATGACCAAGCTGGTCATCATCGGCCGCCACATGGATCGCGAGGCGCTCGAGGCGGGTCTCGACGCCTGTCTTGCGGAGTGGAATCCCAAAAGGTAGGGAGACGCATGCAAATGTTGCTCCATCGCTGCCGCCGTGGCATCGGAACGGGCGTCAACGGGAAGATCAGCTTGTGCAAGGCACCGAGATCGGTGTACGGGCAGAGGCGGACCGGCTTGCCATATCTGGTATGATTCTGATAAACTTACTACTTGCATTTGCAAGTAGTAAGTTTGGTGGGCACGTGGACTACACCATTAACCAGGACATCGAGCTTGTCAAAGAGCTTCTCGGCATCAGCTTCAAAGACCTTGCGCGGGCGGCAGGTGTCGACGAGGCTACCCTTCATCGCTGGAGAAGCGGTGCATCAAAGCCATCTGCAACTTCCCAGAACAGCCTCTACGATTATGTCTACCGGCAAGGTATCCGCCTGAATGAGATCAAGTCCCAACTCCATCAAGAGCAGGCTGAAACATCCGGCAGGGTGCTTATCTTCCATGGTGCCAAGCACGATATCGATGGCTTGGTGTCTCTTGGCAAATCGAAGCCGAGCAACGATCTCGGGATGGGATTCTATTGCGGGGAGACTTATGCGCAGTCGGTTATGTTCGTAGCAGGCTACCCATCTTCGTCGGTGTATCTTTTCGGATTCGATTCTCAGGGGCTTGCCTGTGTCGACTATGCGGTTGGCCGGGATTGGATGCTCACCGTCGCATGGTATCGGGGAAAGCTTAGCCGCTATGCTGACCACCAGCGGATTCGATCGCTGCGCGAACGGCTCGAGGGAGCCGATTACGCAGTTGCCCCGATTGCCGATAACCGTATGTTCGCCCTCATCGATAGCTTCGGCGATGGGGAGATCACCGATGTGCAATGCCAGCATTGCCTCGCCGCAACGAATCTCGGCCGTCAATATGTTCTGAGGAGCGGCAAGGCCCTTTCACAGCTCGAGGGGCTTGAACGCTGCTATCTCGCTCCGGCAGAGAAGGAGCTTCTGCTCAGGACGCGCGCCGAGGAATCTGCACTCGGACCAGATAAGGTCAAGGTCGCCCGCAGACAGTTTCGCGGACAGGGCCTCTATGTGGATGAGCTGTTCTCATGAGAACCCTAGGCGAAGAAGATAGGAAGGCATGTCTGTTCCAAGCGCAGGTGTTCGAGGCATCTTGTGAGGAAACAGCAAGCGGGTCTGCGGTATTCATCAGGAGGTTCATGCGCTCCTTTGTTGCACGGCGCTTCGATGCGGCGGGCATTCAAGGAGAAACCGAGTCTCCTGCGGGAATCGTCAGGGAAGTCGAGATGGAGTACGGATCTTCCCCCTACGGTTCCGCGCGTTTCTCTGCCGGCGAGCTCTATTGGATGGGCTACGTGTACCGCGCGTGGTGTATCTCCGCAGGTATATCGAGCAAGGCTGCGTATGCGCAGATCGGCGCCCGTGACTTGCGCAAGCTGTTCGCCCCCTACCACTCGCTCGATGTGCTGGATGCCATCGGGCGCATCCGGGAGGCCAAGGGTATTGCGCAGGACGATATCAACGTTCGCGGTCTCGAGCTGTTGCGGAGGATGCGTGGCTTAGATACGAACGGACGTCTGCTGGATTGACGGCTATGCGTTTTTGGTAGCATGTTCTCGATTGCGGGTGGCGCGATCGGTCCGGGTGTGGGAACACTGCGGCGCACCTGCGCTGTCAAGACCGCATCTGGGAGTTGGGCTGGGGGTAGCTATGAACTGGTTGAAAAGGCATCTTGATCCGAAGTACGTGAAGATCTGCGCCTATGCCGGCGTGACGGTGCTGCTTGTCGTTGCCGCCGTTCTGCTGCTCTACCATTCCGGTGCGGTGCTCGGAGGCGCTTGGTCGCTCGTGCAATCCATTCTCCAGCCTATCATCTGGGGTGCGCTCATCTGCTATATCCTGCTTCCCCTCGTGCGCTGGTTCGACACGCGCATCGCCGAACAGGGGTTCATCGCGGATGATACGCATAGGCTCTATGCGAGCGTTGCCATCACCTTCGCGTTGCTCGCCGTCATCATCGTCGGTCTCGTCGCGCTCCTGCTCCTTGTCATCACGCGCAGCCTCGAGAGCGTGTCCATCGAGACCCTGAGGTCGATCCTCGACGCGATGGAGGGCGATATCACGAAGCTTCTCGAGAACATCAGGATGATGGCCGAAGAGCTCGGTATCACGCTGGGAGACAACACGGCGGGCGCCATCACCGGAGCTGTGTCCAAGGTCACCGGCGGTGCCACCACGACGGTCTTCTCCATCATCTTCGGCATCTATTTCCTGCTCGACGGCGAGGGTGTGGTCAGGTACTTCAAGCGCCTGTTCAATGCCATCCTCGGCGGGCGCACCATACCCGACCTCTCGTTTGCCGTCGAGGATGCGGACCATGCGTTCTCCGGCTATATCCGCGGACAATTCGTCGATGCACTCGTGGTGGGCATGCTCACCACGGTGGTCTTCGCCCTTATCGACGTGCCGTATTGGCCGGTCATCGGCATGCTCACGGGGCTGGGCAACCTCATCCCCTACGTGGGGGGTCCTGTGGGGTTCGGCACGACCATCATCGTTTGCCTCGTGGAGGGCGACTTCGGCAAGCTGGTCGCCGGCATCATCGCGCTGGCCGTGATCATGTTCGTGGATGCCAATGTCATCAATCCACGCCTGCTCTCGGAGGCCGTCGAGGTCCATCCGCTGCTCGTGGTCGCCGCTCTCATCGCCGGCAGCGCCATCGGCGGTATCGCGGGCATGCTCGTTGCGGTTCCCACGGCAGCGTTCCTCAAGGCCGAGCTCGATCGCTGGATAGAAGCGCGTGAGGCCGCGACCGAGAGGGAAGTCGGTGGGGAAGAATAACCCTGTCGATCCAAGTTCGGCAAAAAATCGAGAATGATAGTTGGACTATCATTCTCGATTTTTACCGATACGAGAAAAGGAGCCACCGCTCGAGAGCGTTTTCCGCACTCGGAAGATCAGGGACGGATCAGAAAACCCGAGGCCATCCGCTTACCTGCCCGAGGTGAGGAATTCCTCTAAGCGCGCATTGAACTCATCCGGATATTGCGCGGCCATGAGATGGCCGCCCATCACATGAATGGACGTCTCGGGGCAGAGAGCATGGTACCAAGGTTCGGCGACGCCAGCCCAGTGCTTGGCGATGAACATGAGCGTGGGGATCTTCCTCGCGGCCTCCTGCGCGATGGTCCGATAGTCGGAGAGGATTGCATCGCCGAAGAGCTCGTGCGCCACCCAAGAGGGTGTGCGTGCGCCCATGTCCATGAAGTACTCGTACCTATCGGGCTCGATCGGACCCTCCCACATGACCTCGCGCAGGTATTCGTCCCAGAAGGCGCGGCTGCTCTCAGGGTCGATGAGCACACGGGTCATAACCTCGGAAAGCTCGGCTGGTGAGCCCTCGGTCCATGCGCCAGGATCCTCATTGTGGGGAAGCGGGCTCATATCGACGGTCACGCAGGCGGCAGCGGAGTCCACCCCGGCCTGCTCGAGGTAGCTCCACGCCTCGAGGTTGCCGCAGCTCCAGCCGATGAGCGTGGGTTTTTCGATGCCAAGCGCCGCAATCACCTTGATGAGGTCCGCGCCGTGGGTCTGGTAGTCGTTGCCCATGGGGCATTTGGTGGAGAGGCCCTGGCCGCGCGGGTCGACAAGCACTACGCGGTAACGCCCGCGGAAGTGTTCGAGCTGATGCATGAAAACCTCGCCCGAGAATGTGAGTCCGGGAATAAAGACAAGGGCTGGGGCATCTTCGGCACCCGCATCCCACACGTGGATCTGGATGCCCTTCTCAACGGAGATGAATCTGCTTGCAGTGCGTGTGGAAGACATGGCGGCCTCCTTCGTCCGGGATGTTCAGTCCTGATACACCAGCTGTTCGGGGCGGGGGTTCTCGAGCGCGCGCTCAAGGTATCGCTCGGCCTCCCAATGGGCCTCATCGAGGTTCTGGTCGCTGTAATTGCCGCATTGCTCGGGACGGGCACCCGGGATCTCGCCCTCGAAATCGGCGATGAAGCGGAAGGCATCGCGGATGGGCTCGAGCACCTCCGCACTCGTAAGCTCGCCGAACATCACCAGATAGAAGCCGGTGCGGCAGCCCATGGGACCGGCATAGATCACGCGGTCTTTCCATGCGGCGTTGTTGCGCAGATGGGTGGCGAGCAGGTGCTCGATGGTGTGGATAGCGCCGGTATCCATGACAGGTTCGCGGTTGGGACGCGTCATGCGCAGATCGAAGGTGGTGACGGCCGACCCGCTTGCAGGATCATGGTCGACGCGCGAGATATATACGCCGGGCTCCAGAATGAGGTGGTTCATCTGGAAACTCTGAATCTTCTCCATCGTCCCTGCCATAGTCGGCTCCTTATATGCGGCTTCGACTCGTGAGCAGTATAGCCCTTAGGTTCCGAGTATGCGCCTCTGGTAGAGCCCATCATCGATAAACCCAAGTTTCCGGTAATACGCACGCGTGCCCACGGAGCTGATGACGTTGATCGCGCTATACCCTGCCGCAGACGCTTGCTTGCAGGCGGTCTCCACGAGTGCGCTTCCAAGGCCGAGATGCTGCGCTCCGCCCGCCTCGATCGATCCGAGTTCCGCCACGCGACCATAGATGTGGACCTCGCGGATCATGGCTGTGGAGCACCCATGCGGTAGCGACAGGCGCAGGAACCCCGCGATGGAACCCGCATCGGTGATCCACTGGAGGAAGCGCTCCTCGGAGACCGCAGTGGTGTAGCTTATGCAATCGAGGCGCACATCGCAGGCGCTCATGTCCCCGGTGGCGATCTCGCGCGAGCGGATCTCGGCAATCGCAGACTCGGCGGTCTCCGTGCGGGCATCGACCATCTGGCGCAGGTTGGTTTTCTTGTTGCCGGCGACGATGTCGCCCGAGGAGATATCGCGGATCATGCGCGAGATGCGCACGTAGGCGGGGGTGGCGGCAACGTCTGCCGCCAGCACGTCGAGCAGCTCGTCCTCGGTGTAGGGGCGCCAGATGCCCTGATCGTAGAGGCGCGCGAGGGCTGCGCTTTCTACAAGGACGCAGGGATAGAGCTTGATCTCGTCGGGGAGGAACCGCGGATCGCCTACGAGCCGCCCGTAGTCGAGCTTGTCATGCTCGGGAGTGGAGCCCACGAGGTTCACCATCATGTGGGCGAGGATCTTGAAGCCATGGAGGCGCAGGACGGAAAATGCACGGACGATCTGCTCGACGCGTATGTGCCTGCCGCATGCGTCGAGGATGTCCTGATCGAGGCTTTGGATGCCCATCTGGACCTTGGTGCAGCCGAGGTGACGCATGAGCTGGGCGCTTGCATCGTCTACGAGATCGGGGCGGGTCTCCACGCAGAGCCCGACCGCGCGATGATGGGCGCTCTCGTTTATGCGCTGCTGCTCTTCGAGTTCCCCGAAGGCGGCGGTCTGCCGTGCGCGGGCCCGCACCCAAGCCTCGCTCGCATAGAGCCGTGCGATCGCCTGGTTGTAGCTTAAGGCACCTGCCGTAACGCATCTTTGCAGGTCGCGTGTTTGCTCGGCAAGTGTATCGGCCTCGGCGATGAGTCCGCAGCTCCGATAGAAGGCCGCACGTTCTGCGCAAACGCGCTCGGCCTCCCCGTCGCCGTCATTCAACGCACGGAAGAGCTCGGATATGAACCAGATCTGGTAGGAGGGGTCGTAGTCGCTCCACGTGCCGCCGAGCACGATGAGCTCGATCTTATCGGTTATGTGGCCGTTCGATTCGAGCAGGGCGAGACGTGCGCGGACTTGCAGGTAGGGATCGAAGAAGTTGCGTTCCGCCCGCTGGCAGGCAGGTTCGTTCGCGAGGTAGCTCTTGGGCATGCGGATATCGTTCGGGCAGTAAAGGCACGCGCCCGAACAGGGGTGGGGCATGGTGAGGACCGTGATGGTGGCCACACCCGATGCCGTGCGCCGCGGCTTGACCTTGAGCAAGCGCAGTATCTGGCGGTCTTCCTCGGCGCCGATGCCCCAGCTCTCCCAGAGCGGGCCGCGCTCTTCCCTGGCCTTGCGATAGAAGGCGAGGATCTGCTGCTTTTTCGTGTGGCGTGCAACGTCGCGCACGTCTTTGTTGTAGCGGCGGATGAGCTTGGCAAGCCATGCCTCGTCGGGCGGGCGATGTGCCGAGCGAACAGCGGAAACGATATCTTGGATGATGCGCTCCATGACAGGCTATTATACTGTAGAACCCCTGATGGCGAAGGGAACCCGCACTCGTGGACCGCGATACCGCACAGCAGCTCTCCAGCTTGACCGGCGATTTCTACCGTCGGGTGGGTGAGTCCTTCTCGCGGACGCGCGGAAGCGCATGGCCGGGGTGGACGCGCATCCTCGATTTCCTGCATCCCGATCAGGACGGGCGCATGGAGGTCCTCGACCTCGCATGCGGCAACCTCCGCTTTGAGAGGGAGCTCTTCAAGTGCGTGCCCGCCGCGCAGGCTTGGGCGGTCGATTCATGCGATGAGCTGGCTCAGACGGATGATGCGCGCATCCGCTACCAGCACCTCGATCTCGCCGAGTTGCTTCTGGAGGAGGGCATAGCCCTCGCATCGCTTGAGGCTCCGCCCTGCGATGCCGCGGTGTGCCTCGCGTTCATGCACCACCTGCCCCTCCCCGAGCAGCGGGCGCGGTTGCTGGAGCTGCTCGTGCGCATGGTTCGCCCCGATGGCATTGTTGCCGTATCGTTCTGGCAGTTCGCGCATGATGAGCGGCTGCTTGGGAAGGCACGTGCCGCGACCGAAGCTGCGCGGATGCGCTACGATCTTTCCGGTCTGGGATCGGATGACTATCTTATGGGGTGGCAGGACGAGGGGGATGCCTTCCGCTTCTGTCATCATTTTCCCGATAGCGAGATCGATGCGCTGCTCAAGGATGTCGCCTCGTATGCGCGCGTGATGGATCGCTATCGGGCGGACGGAGCGTCGGGCGACCTCAACCAGTATGCGATTCTCGAAGTGCGATAGGCGGTGCAGCATGGAAGGGCGTATCAAGACCATCTATCTTGCCGGGGGATGCTTCTGGGGCATCGAGCACCTGATGAAGGCTCTTCCCGGCGTGGTGGATACCACCTGCGGCTATGCCAACGGAACGGGCGAGCGGGATGCTAGCTACCAGCGTGTTTGCTCGGGCGAGACGGGTTTTCGCGAGACGGTGCGCGTGGCGTTCGACAGCGCTGCGACTTCGGTCGACGCGCTGCTCTACGCCCTTTTCCAGGTCATAGAGCCCGAAGCTGTCAATCGGCAGGCCCACGACGTGGGAACGCAGTATCAGGCAGGCGTCTTCTGGACGCCGGACGATACGGAGGTCGAGGCGGACGTCCATCGCGTGATGGACGTCGAACGTACTCGCCATGCGCATTTCGCCGTGGAGGAGAAGCCGCTCGAGAATTTCTTCGCAGCCGAGGAATACCATCAGGACTATCTCGATAAGAATCCGAGTGGGTATTGCCACGTGCCGCAGACGACCATTGCAGCCCTTGCGTCCATACCGTTCGATGAAAGCTACTATCGCAGCTAGCGATGGCGCATGCTCAGGATTGGCGCATACCGTGCCTACCGCCTTTGCCACGATGGCAGGGGGATTCGGAGTCCTTGGGCTCCCCCTCGAAGTGGGGGCCTCGGCGCATCATGTGCGGGCCATAAGGGCCTTCGCAGTGCGGGTTGCGGCCGTCGGGGCCAGGTCCAGGGCAGCCATGCCTGTGATGGGGTCCGCGACGCATGGCATGCGGGTCGATGCCCTTCTCCTCGAGTTTTGCTGCGAGTGAGTCCGTGACCTTATCGATCAGGGCTTCAAACTGTGCACGTTCATCGGCATCGAGGCAATCGAGGATGTCGCTGCGTTTGCTGAGGGCGTTGAGGTCGGGCGCGGCCTTGGCGCCGGCCTCGGTGAGGATGACCTTGGTGACGCGGCCATCGTCTGCGGATTTCTCACGGGCGATGTAGCCCTTTTCCTCGAGTTTGGCGAGCAGCTCGGAAAGCGACTGCTGGCGCATATCCAGAAGGTAGGAGAGCTCGCGTTGGGTGGTCTCGGGTTTGGCAGAGAGCAACGCCAAGACGCGGCCCTGCCCGCGCAGAGGGTCGCCCTCCATGCCGGCCTCATGCGCATCGGCCTGATAGTAGCGGTGGATGAGACGTCCGAGACGCGCGGTCTTGCGTGCGAGGGAGATCTCGCGATCTTTGCTGGTCTCAGTTGTTTCCATGATACGGTCCTTTCTTCTCTATAAAACTTCGGTACCTGTTTAATTCTATGGATACCATACCCTGAGGGCTCTAGGCGGATCGCCTGGAAACAGTGTTCCACAGCATCTTCATAATTAACAGGTACCTGTGCAATAGCTTTCCAAGAATCTACGACCCTGATTGCCAGCGGCGGGGGCCCTTTCTGCCACGGAGGGCACTTATTCCGCACTTTTTGGGTGTCATTTCCCCATCGGGGCTGCATACGGCCTCTGCTGACCTGCGCAAACATGAGCCGAGTCTCCGCCCGATGGCGATTCGGCATCGAAAAAGTGCGGAATAAGTGCCCTCCGTGGCAGAAAGGGCCCCCGCCGCTGCCAATAGGCATCCGGACCGCAGAGAGCCGTGTCGTCGGGATAGCCGGTGAGGCGGGCGGGACGTGGGAAGATGCCTGCTATTTGTGGTAGAGGCTCCTCGTCTCGAAGACGGGTTCGCAGCAGACGTTGATACCCAGCTTGTGATAGGTACGCTCGTCAGTGGGCGAGATGATCACCGAGAAATAGGCATCGCAGCCTTTGAGCTCGTCCGTGGCATCGATGACCTTCGCAGCGAGCGGATCGGTAGCCGAGCTGATGGAGAGTGCTATAAGCGTCTCATCGGAGTGCAGGCGGGGGTTGCGGCTGTGCAGGTGCTCGGTTTTGAGGTGGCAGATCGGCTCGAGCGCCTCGTCGGAAACCACATAGGTCTCCAAATCGACATCGGCAACTTTCTTAAGGGCGTTCAGCAGAAGGGAGGATGCGGCGCCCATGATATCGGAGGTCTTGCCCGTGACGATGCTGCCATCGGGCAGCACCATAGCGCCGGCGGGAGCGCCCGTGGCCTCTGCGCGCTGAAGCGCAGCGGCGCGTGCCGGCGAAAAGTCCTTGTCGATGCCGGCGTCCTTCATGAGCAGCTCGATTTTGGCGAGCGTCTCGCTGCCCTGACCCGTGCGGCGCAGCTGTTCTGCCGTCTGGAAGTAACGGCGGACGATCTCGCCTTTGGCCGCAGTGCAGCAGACCTCGTCATCGGAGATGGCGAAGCCCACCATGTTGACGCCCATGTCGGTGGGAGACTTGTACATGCTCTCACCGGAGATCTTCTCGAGGATGGCGCGCAGTACCGGGAAGGTCTCGACGTCGCGATTGTAATTGACCGCGACCTCGCCGTAGACTTCCAAGTGGAAGGGGTCGATGATGTTATTGTCATCGAGATCGGCTGTTGCAGCCTCATAGGCGATGTTCACAGGATGTTTGAGGGACAGGTTCCAAACGGGGAAGGTCTCGAACTTGGCGTAGCCCGCCTCCACGCCACGTTTGTGCTCGTGGTAGAGCTGGGAAAGGCAGGTTGCCATCTTGCCCGAGCCGGGTCCTGGCGCGGAGACGACCACGAGGGGCTTTACGGTTTCGACGAAATCGTTCTTGCCGAAACCATCCTCCGAGACGATGAGGTTGACGTCGGCGGGGTAACGGTCGATGACGTAATGGCGTGCGACCCTGATACCCATCTTCTCGAGACGCTCCTGATAGGCTTCGGCGTCGGGCTGGCCGGCGAAGTGCGTTATGACCACAGTATTCGCAACGAGGCCCATGTTGCGGAATGCATCCATGAGGCGAAGGGCGTCATCGCCGTAGGTGATGCCGATATCGCTGCGGCGCTTATCGGCGGCGATATCGTTGGCGTTGATGGCGATCAGGGCTTCGGCGACGGGGGCGAGCGCTTCGAGCATGCGCGCCTTGAGATCGGGTTCGAAACCGGGCAGGACGCGGCTGGCATGGTAGTCGTCGAAGAGTTTGCCGCCGAACTCGAGGTAGAGTTTGCCGCCGAACTGGTTGATGCGCTCGCGGATGTGGGATGCCTGCATCTTGATGTATTTGTTCTTGTCGAAACCAATCTGCATGGCAAAATCCTCCTCTGGGAATATTCGCATCAGCTGATCGACGATTTGACCTTGTATAGTCTAGCTGAAAAAGCCCCTGCGGGCACTGTGAGAGGAAAACGGACCTAAGCTCGAAATCTGGCGAGAACCTCGGCGGGCGGGAACATGCAAGGATAAAAACAGCTAGAAGATGCATCTCGTCGTCGATTTGGCTGTCACGAAGCAGGCCGTATCCCTGTGGTTGCGAGACGGTGTTCATGTCCGATCGGTTTGCAGGGGGAGTTCGAAGACAACGGCGTCGACCTTGACATCTCCGAACATCTTTTCAGCCACTATGACACGCTGAAATCCGCTGCGCTCGTACAGGCGAACAGCGGGTGTGTTGCTGAGTGCGGCTCCGAGACGCACCGAACGCATGCCCGCCGCACGGGCCTCGTCGAGGACGTGTGAAAGCAGCTCGCGTGCCACGCCCCCGCCCCGGTAGGCGGGTGATACCGCCAGCACGTGGATGATGACCGCCTCGTCCTGCGCGCAGTCGACGGACCAAGGCATCTCCGGGTCTGTCGAGACATCGTAATCGTGGTTGACGATCACGGCGGCTGCAATGGCGCCTCCGTCATCGGCAATGGTAAGGGTCTGTGCTGCTATCGCATCGGCGATCTGCGCTTCCGTGGGATGCTTGCCCCGGCGCCACTGGCAGTCGAACGCCGTGCCGATCATCGCATCGGATACATCGCCGTAGAATGAGACGACGGCGGTGAGGTCGTCAGGAGCTGCTTTCCGGAATCTCATCATCCCTCCGATGGGCGCCGAAGCTATCCTCGCAGTACGGTTTCCCAGTAAAGGTGTAAACTACTTATAAGTTTCATCCGCGGAGCTTTTCTTGCGAGGTGATTTTACCGAGGCGTAAACACTGCGTCTGACGATTTGAGGAGGAGC
>JAKPQM010000022.1 GCA_029546925.1 Actinomycetes bacterium | reverse complement strand
AAGCTCTCCTCCGTGTTGGCAAGACGCTCGAGGAGCATGCCGTCTGCGACGACCCCGAGCTCTTCAAGCGCGCCGAGCATAAGCTCGGTGAAGTGCGGGGCAGGAAGAGCGTTGCGGATGGATTGGACGGCGGCGCAGATCTTCTCGAGGGACGTTGCTCCGAAGGGATTCGAGGAGTGCCCGCCAAAACCTGCAGCATGGAGGCGGACGGTCAGGAAGCCCTTCTGCGAGAGGCAGAGTCCCTGGACGTAGGTGCCCTCGGCGCCGAAGGCCGAGCCGTCCATATGCGCGGTGGTGCCCTCGTCGAGGAGGAATGCGGCCCGCACTCCCCTCCCCTCGAGCACGGATGCGAGCCTGATGGCGCCTTCGCTTATGGTCTCCTCATCCTCCCCGAAGGCGAAGATGAGGGATCGTCTGGGTTCGAGCCCCTCGAGAAGCGCAAGCTCAACGGCCTCGAGTTCCGCGAACATCATGCCCTTTATGTCGAGGGCGCCCCTCCCCCAGATGTAGGCGTCATCCATATACCCGGAAAAGGGCGGATGGGACCAAGCGGATTCATCTGCGAAGACGACGTCCTGATGAGCAAGCAGGATCACGGGATCGAGTGCGGCATCGCTGCCGAGGAGCGTGATGAGGACGCTTTGGCCGAACACCTCGAACGATGACCGCTCCATGATGAGCGGATACGAGGCCCGGATGTGATCTTGGAGCGCGGAGAAAGCGGATCTGCCTGCCCTCTTACCGCTTACCGTCCGGAAGGTGAGGGCCTTGGCGAGCCGTGCGCAGGCACCCTCGGCATCGAGCGCCGGGTACTCGTCCTCATGTCCGTAGAGGCGGTATGTGGACTCCGAGGAGGACATGGCTAGATGGTCATGCTGATCTCGGAGGCCGGCTTGCGGACGAAATGCTTCTTGTGGGGCGTTGCATCGTCTGCGGGATAGCCGAGAGGGAAGATGCCCACAAGACGGTACCCATCCGTCTCGGTGAATGCCTCTTGGATGGAGTCGGCGTTGAAATCGCCCACCCAGAGCGATCCGAGGCCGAGATCGTGTGCCTCGAGCAGCATATGGGCTCCCACGATGCCGCCATCGATGTCGGCGAAGTTGATGTTGCTCATGCGGCTCCCGCCCGCCGCTTCGGG
>JAKPQM010000011.1 GCA_029546925.1 Actinomycetes bacterium | reverse complement strand
CCCGCACAGCCGTACAGAAATGCTTGGAGGAGAGCCGGCCCCGCTACTGGGGCCGGTTCTCCTCTATGCATATCGGGCCGTGACAGAGGGACAGGGCGCTTGCCATGGCCTTCTCCCCCGGGCGTTTGCCCAGCAGCGCCTACGGTGACTGTACAGTCGCTAGGGGTGTTGCAGGGCAAATGCGCCGAGACGGGCATCCGGAAGGGCTGCTGGAGGACGTTTCCCCAGCACGGCCTCCGGTGACTGTACAGTCAGCAAGGGCTTTGCTGGGGAGACGCCGCGCCGTGGCAGGCAGCCCGCTGCCTTGTTCGCCTTAGGAGTTGTGGCGGCGACGCGGTCGCGGACCGTCCTGTTTGCCGTTCCTGTCGTCCCCGTGGTTCGCTCCCCTGCCGGGGCGAGCGGTTGATACGGGTGCCTCGGGCTTGTCGAGACGATCGAGCGAGATCTTGCCCTTCTCATCCACATCGAGGACCTTGACCCTGACCTCATCGCCGATGTTCAGGACATCCTCGACCCTATCGATGCGGCCTTGTGCGACACGGGAGATATGCAGCAAGCCGTCTTTTCCGGGAAGCAGCTCGATGAACGCACCGAAGGGCTGGATGGACACGACGTGGCCCACATACTCCTCGCCGCGTTCGGGAACCTTGACGATGAGACGGATGCGCTCGGCGGCATCCTCGCCGGATCTGCCTACGCCCGCGATGAAGATGGTGCCGTCCTCTTGGACATCGATGGTTGCACCGGTCTCCTCTTGGATGGAGCGGATGACCTTGCCGCCGGATCCGATGACGTCGCGGATCTTGTCCACGGGGATGGAGAGCGAGATGATCTGGGGCGCGGTCTCCTTGGTGGCCTCACGCGGCGAGGAGATCTCGGAGAGCATCTTATCGAGGATGGACATACGGCCCTCGTGGGACTGGTCAAAGGCCTGGCGGAAGATCTCCGTGGTGAGTCCGGTGGCCTTGTTGTCCATCTGCATGGCCGTGATGCCCTTGGACGTACCGCAGACCTTGAAGTCCATATCGCCGAGGAAGTCCTCGAGGCCCTGGATATCGGTCAGGACGACGGTCTTTCCATCCTCCTGGATGAGACCCATGGCAACACCCGAGACGGGACGCGTGATGGGCACGCCGGCGTCCATGAGGGCGAGCGTGGAGCCGCAGGTGGAGGCCATCGAACTCGAGCCGTTGGATTCCATGACCTCGGAGACCACGCGGATGGTGTAGGGGAAGTCGTCCTCAGAGGGGATGACGGGGAGCAGGGCGCGCTCGGCAAGGGCGCCGTGGCCGATCTCGCGGCGCTTGGGGCTTCCCATGCGGCCGGTCTCGCCCGTGCAGTAGGGCGGGAAGTTGTAGTGGTGGAGATAGCGTTTGCCGTCGACAGGCTCGATGGTGTCGAGGCGCTGCCACTCGTTGAGCATACCGAGGGTGCAGGTGGAGAGCACTTGGGTCTGACCGCGCTGGAAGAGGCCCGAGCCGTGCACGAGCGGCAGGTAGTCGGGCTTGACCATGAGCGGGCGGATCTCGGTCGGGGTGCGGCCGTCGACGCGTTCGCCTGTCTCGACCACCATCTTGCGCATGACGTGCTTCTCGAGGCCCTTGAGCTCGACTGCGATCGCGCGGCTCCAGGCGGCGGACTCCTCCTCGCTGAACTCGGAGCGGATCTTCTCGAAGAGGGCCTCGACCTTGCCGATGCGGCTCTGCTTGTCGGCATCCTTGAGGGCGGCGCTCATCTCGTCGTAGTGGGCGAAGATGCGCTCGTGGACCTCGGGAAGAGGCTCGTCGAGGACGTAGGAGCGCGGCTCGACCTTTCCGTTGGCCTCCTCGAATTTCTCCATGAAGATGCGCTGCTGCTCGCAGAACGCGGCGATGGCCTCCTGGCCGAACTCCATAGCGGCGAGCATCTCCTCCTCGGAGATCTCCTCGGCACCCGCCTCGAGCATGGAGATGAACGTGGAGGAGCCGCCGAGCTCGAGGTCGAGGTCGGAGTTATCGCGCTCTTCGTAGGTGGGATTGACGATGAGCTCGCGGGTGTCGCGGTCGCGACCGATGCGCACGCAGGCCAGCGGTCCCTCGAAAGGAACGCCGCCCACCATGAGGGCTGCCGAAGCGCCCATGATGCAGATGGTGTCGACAGAGTTGGACTGATCGGCCACGAGGGGCATGGCGACGACCTGGACCTCGTTGCGGAAGCCATCGGGGAAGCTCGGGCGCAGGGGACGGTCGATCATGCGGGCCGTGAGCGTGGCCTTCTCGCTGGGACGCGCCTCGCGCTTGAGATATCCTCCCGGGATGCGGCCGACGGCATACATCTTCTCGATGAAATCGACGGTCAGGGGGAAGAAGTCGTAATCCTTGCGCTCCTTCGAGACCACGGCGGTCAGGAGCACCTGGGACTGTCCGCAGGACACGACGCATGCGCCGGTGGCCTGCTTGGCGAGCTCTCCGGAGCTGAGCGCATAGTGCTTGCCGTACAGGTCGAACTCGTGGGTAACCTTTGTCATTTCCATATTTCCCTTCAACTCCGCCTGCCCCTTTGCAGGCGGGACACAAAATGAGAGGGCGCCCTCTTGGCGCCCTCCGAACTGCCTTGCTTAGCGGATGTTATCGCGGATACCGAGGCTCTTGATGAGGGCACGGTAGGCTTCCACGTCCCCGCTCTTGATATAGGAGAGCAGGCGGCGGCGTTTGCCGACGAGCATGAGCAGGCCGCGACGGGTGTGGAAGTCCTTCGGATGGGTCTTCATGTGCTCGGTGAGGTGACGGATGCGCTCGGTGAGGAGGGCCACCTGCACCTGTGCGGATCCGGAGTCCTTCTCGTCCTTGCCGTACTCGGCGATGAGCTCGGCCTTGCGCTCTTTCGAAGTTGCCATGGGGTATCACCTTTCTTCATAGATTCGCCCCGAACCGAGATGGCCGTCGGGTGCGACGGGCCTCCAAGTACGGGGTAGTGGCTAGAGCACTATAGCAGATGCGGTGCGTGCCGTGCAAGCACTCGCAGGAAAGGGACAGAAGCAGAAGGTGCCCATCCCCCTGGCCGCTTCCCCGAATCATGCGCCTTCCGGCATCACCCGAGCTTCCTGCCTCCATACCAGCCCCACTTGGCGGGCACCCAGCCATTATAGCTCGCCACCCAATCCTCGACCTTCCAGAGACGCACCGAGCCGCTGGAATCGAGCAGGAAGCCATCGCCCACGTAGATGCCGATGTGGCCGTAGATCCTGCCGCCGGACGTGCCGGGGTGGCGCGAGACGGCAACGATCATGCCGGTTCTGAGCGTGGCCGGATCGGAGCTCGTGCAGTAGTTGTAGTAGAGGTCGTCGGCATTGCCGTAGACGCCGGGGAACGAACCGTAGGCATCGAAGACGTTGTGGACCCACATGGCGCACCAGCCCGAGGGTGTCGTAGGCTCATTCCAGGCAAGCTCCGCGAGACGCTTCTGGGCAGCGCTTGCGCACGCATTGCTCTGTCCATAGCCCTGTTGCGTATAGAGCCTGAAACCTGTGGGGGCACCCCCTTCCTGGGCGGGTGCGATCGCAGATCCGTTCGAAGAACCCTGCACGCGGAGCGCGCCCTCCCCTGCCTGTGAGGAGACGCCGATGGTGAACGTGCCATTCTCGGGATGATAGGTGAAGGTCCAGCTCTGGCTGGCGCTCGACGAGGCACCGAGCTGCGTCAGGGTGCCGCTCGCAGTGAGCGAGAGGTATTTGCCCGAGGAGATGTTCCTGAGCTTGACGGTGCCGTCCGACTGGACGCTCACGCGCCATTGCTGGTTGCCGCCGCCATTGAACGACCATGCGGTGATGGTCGCGTTGTCCGCTCCCGAGCAGCCGTTGACGTCGACAACCTTGTCCGTTGCATGCTCGAGCGCGATCGAGATGACCGTCCCGTTCTCGATGAGGGCGGCAGGGGTGAGCGTGAAGCGCTGGTTGGAACCATCGTTGCTCGTCCACACCCCCACCCGGGCACTGGTCTTCTTGGACTGGCCGACGACATCGAGCACCTTGGATGTGGCCTCGTTCTCGAAGATCCATCCGCCCGCCGAGGGTCTGGCATGCCACAGCTGCGCCTCATCGGCATGATCCTGTGCGGCCAGCGTGACGGACGTGCCTCGGGCGCTCATGGCAAGACCCGTGTCGGCGGCGATCAGCAGGAAGGTATTGTCGGAGCCGCCGACATTGCTGAGATACCACTTCTGGTTGAGACCGCCGTACCAGACACCCAGATCGACCCCGGAACCGCTCCCCGCCATGGTGGCGCTGGCCTCGACATAGCGGTAGGAGGCATGATTGGGCGTGATATAGAAGGAACCGTCATCGATAAAGGATCGGATGAGCTCGAAATCGAAGGCGCAGCCCACGGCAGACGAGTACATGTGGGAGCCCGAGGCGTTCGATTCGGCACCGAGGTACAGGCCGCTCGCTACGTTGCGCAGCAGGTACCTGCCGTCTTCGGTCTGCTCGACGGCATACTTCTGCGCATCGGATCTCGACGCCGAGCGTTGGGAGATGCCGGAGCCGGGGATGGGATCGGCGCCGGTCGTGGCCACGAAGCCGCCCGTGCCCGTCTCGATCGTCACGTAGCCATCCCCGAAATCGATATAGAAGGCTTGGTTGATGCCGGAGTTTGCGGTCCAAAGCTCTATGACCGCGCCGTTTTTCGAAGAGCAGCCCGCAACATCCAGAACCACGTCATCGGAGGCCTTGATGCGGTACCAGCCATCTGAGACCTCCGCGCCCGGATCGACCGCGATCTCGGCGGATACGAACTCCCAGAGCTGGTTCGCGCCTCCATTGGGCGACCAGACGATGATATTGCCCCCGCTTTTCTTGGAAGCGCCCGCTACATCGAGGCAGAGATCCTCCGAGAGCGCCGAGACGATCATGAGACCGCCTTCGGTCTCCACGAAGCGCCATCTCTGGTTGGCTCCGCCGTTGTCCCTCCACTGGATGACGTTCGCGCCCTCATCCTCGGAAGCTCCGGAAATATCGAGGAGCTTATCGGAGAGCACGGATCTGAGGGTGTAGGTGCCATCCTCCTGGCGTGCGATGTCCCACTTCTGGTTCCCGCCGCCGTTCGATGCCCAGATCTCGACATTGGCGCCGTCCTCGGAGGAATATCCGGTCACATCGAGAACCTGGCGCTCGGCGTTCAGGGAGCGGATCACATAGGCGCCGTCCGCAACGAGGGGCTCGGAAGCGGGTTCATCGGAACGCTCTTCGAGGGCGCGGCCTTCCCCATCGAGAGCCTCGCCTACCGGGACATCCCCGCCCTCATCCAACGGAAGGGCATACTCCCCTTCTATCGGATCCCCATCTATTCGATCTGATAGAAGGAGGCGCTCCCCATCTATCGGGTCCTCTTCTACTTGGTCTTCTACTTGGTCTTCCGGGAAGGCTTCCTCGACAGCGGGAATGCTCGGCAGATCGTCCTGGACCACATCGTCCGCCAGCGCAGGCATGGGAAGCAGCAGCGCTGAGGCCGCGAAGAAGGCAATGAGCGCCCGTTTCATGCAGAACCCCTCACAATCGGCGCAATCGAATCACCTGTTGCGCTTGGCAATCGCTTCGTCCTAGTGCACCTTATCAAAGACGCAGCGAGAATTCCAGTGCCTTGAGGCGGACCGAGAGCCGGGTTGCAGCCCATCCGTGCGCTATCCCGAGCAGGAAGAGCGCCGTCTCGGCATCGACATCGACAGATAGGAGCTCGTCGAACGTCATGCCGATGCATGATCTCAACCACGCGATCTGCGTGAGCGAGACGGGCTCTGCATCGGGAAGGGTCGAAGCGCAGCTTCCGCAGACCAGGCCCCCGGCACCGATGGAGAAGAAGAGCGCCTTCCCATCGCCGCAGACCGTGCACTCCCCCAGCTCGGGCCTCCATCCGCCGTGGGCGAGCACCTTGAATGCATATGCTGCGACGACAAGGTCGAGATGCTCTTGGTCGCGAGCCTGCTCGAGCGCTTTGAGTGCACGCGAGAGGATGGGATAGAGGAAGGGGTCCGCGCTCTCCTCGAATGACGTCAGAGAAGCGATCTCGCAAAGCGCCGCAGCGGCGGAGATCTTCTCGGGAGAGACCACGAGGCCGTGATGGGGGTCGACGGATGCGGCATCTGAGATGATATCGAGCCTCTTGCCCTTGTAGATGAGGAAATCGGATTCGCAGAAATAATCGCAGCGGGCTGAGATCCTGCTCTTGGCCTTCCGCACACCCTTCGCAACGGCCCTCAGCTGCTCGCCCGTCTCCCCGAGGAGCGTGAGGATGAGGTCGTGCTCCCCCAGCACGGTCCTATCGAGAACGATGGCCTTGGTTCTGAAGCCCTTGCGCGAACCCATCATCAATCCTCGGAACTGTATCCGAGACGGCGGATCTCGTTTGCATCGCGGCGCCATAACGGGGCAACTTTAACGTTGAGATCGAGGTACACCTTGCAACCGAGCATGCGCTCGATATCCCTACGCGCCTCGATGCCCACGCTTTTTATCATCGAGCCTCCGGAACCGACCACGATGCCTTTCTGCCCCTCGCGCTCCACGATGACCGTTGCCGCGATGGACGCATGCCCATCATCGGCGTAATCGATACCATCGCAGATGACCGCTATGGAATGGGGGACTTCCTGATGCAGGCGCAGCAGCAGCTTCTCACGCACCAGCTCCGCGACGAGGTCCTCGTCGGTCGCATCGCTGCCCATATCATCGGGGAACCACCGGGGTCCTTCGGGAAGGTGATCGAGGACGAGCTTGAGGAAGAGGTTGACGTTGAAGTCCGCCTTCGAGGAGATGACGAGCTCATCGTCGAAATGGGCGAGCTCTCGTGCTTTCTCAAGCTGGAGTAGAGCCTCATCCTGCGCCACGAGGTCGGCTTTCGTGATCACAAGGAGCTTGTAGGGGGCGATTGAATTCTCCACATGGCGTGCCACCCAGGCATCTCCCGTTCCGACCGGGGCCGTGGCATCGAGGAGGTAGGCCACGACATCGGCATCGGCTAGGACGCCGAGCGCGGTCTGGTTGAGCTCCTTGCCGAGCGCGTCCTTGGGCTTATGGAGGCCCGGGGTGTCGACTATGATGATCTGGCCGCCATCGGCGTTCACGACGGCGCGCAGCCTTTTGCGCGTAGTCTGGGCGACGGGGCTCGTAATGGCGATCTTCTCCCCGACACAGGCGTTGACCAGCGTGGACTTACCCGCATTGGGCCTTCCCACAAGAGCGCAGAAACCGCTCTTGAACGGTACGGTGCTATCTTGCATGAGCACGGCCTTTCCTTACAGGGACCCTAGTTGAGCAGGGCGTTGATGTAGACGCAGAGCCCCACCGCCACCGAGCAGAGCGATATGATCCAAACGGCTGCGGCGGCGATATCCTTCGCCTTGCCCGCAAGCGGATGGAACTCGGGTGAGACAAGGTCGACCACCGTCTCGACGGCGGTGTTCAAAAGCTCCGCAGCCACAACGGCACCGCAGCAGAACAGCACGATGGCCCACTCGATCAGATCGAGCCCGATGATGAAGCTCGCGATGATCACCAAAACGCTGATGGCCATGATGATCTTGATGTTGCGCTCGGTGTCGAACGCGCTTCTCAACCCATGGCGCGCGTAATGGAACGCCTTCCTGATGGTCGGATGGCGCGGCCCCTTGCCGGGAATCATGCATCCTCACCGTCCTCATCGTGGCGGGTGAACTCCACGGTAAGCGCAGGCGCATCCGTCTCGATCTGCATGAGGATCTCGTTCTCGGCAGACTCCATGAGCCCGGCTTCCTTCTCATCGAGATGGTCGTAGCCCAGAAGATGGAGCATGCCGTGCACGAGCATGATGCGGAACTCGTCGGAGGGCGTGGTGCCGAAGTCGGCGGATTGGCGCTCGATATGGGCAGGTGCGAGGAGGATGTCGCCGAGCTCGCACGGCTCGTCCGCGGCAAGACCGGGGTCGTCGGGATGCTCGCACTCGAGCGAGATCACATCGGTGGGCGCATCGATACCGCGCCAGGTGGCGTTCGCGGAGCGCATCGCATCGTCATCCACGATAGAGACCGAGACGAAGCACGGACGGCAGACCCCATCGTGTGCGAGGACGGTCTTCAAGATGGACAGCATCTCGTCTTGGTGTATCGGCGCCCTCGCCGCCTCGTCAAAGCTCCAATCAATCGTGAGCACCGCCTCCACCTCCCTCGCTTCGGGCGAACGCATCCACGATACGGGCAACCAGCGAATGGCGCACGATGTCGTTGCGGTCGAAATCGATGAACTGGATGCCCTCGATGCCGTCGAGCACCTCGCGCGCCCGGTCGAGGCCGCTCTGGCCGAGCAGATCGCGCTGCGAGGCGTCTCCCGTGACCACGAACTTGGATGAGAAGCCCAAGCGCGTGAGGAACATCTTCATCTGATCGGGCGTGGTGTTCTGAGCCTCGTCGAGGATGACGAACGCATCGTTCAGGGTGCGGCCGCGCATGAAGGCGAGCGGGGCGATCTCGATGATGCCCTGCTCGATGAGGGCATTGCCCTTCTCCCGATCGGTCATGTCGAAGAGGGCATCGTAGAGCGGGCGCACGTAGGGATCGAGCTTCTCCTGGAGGGTGCCGGGAAGGAAGCCGAGCGATTCCCCCGCTTCGACCACGGGGCGGCAGAGCACGATGCGACCGACCTCGCGGCGTTTGAGAGCCGCGACGGCGCTGGCCATGGCAAGATAGGTCTTGCCCGTGCCGGCGGGGCCGATGCCGAAGGTGATGGTGTTTCTGCGGATGGAGTCGATGTAGCGCCTCTGCCCGCCGGTTTTGGGGCGGATGGTGCGGCCCCGGTAGGTGAGCAGCACATCGTCGGAGAGCATCACGTGCGCGCTATCCCCCTGCCTAACCTGCTCGATGACGATATCGACATCGTCTGCCGTGGGCGTCTCGCCGAGTTCGACCAAGCGGATGAGACGCGAGAAGACCGTGCTCGCCTGCTCGACGATCTCGACAGAGCCTGAGACGGAGATGGTGTTGCCGCGGACGACGACCACGGCATCGAATGCGTGCTCGATACGGCGGAGCAGAGAATCCGCAGGGCCCATAAGGCGGGTCGGATCGACCGAATCGGGGATCGTGAGACGAATATGAGTTGGCTCCATGCTCCTCCAAATGAAGGCGATCGAACGAAAAAACGCTCCGCTTATGAGTCTATGATACCGCGAGCTGCGAATAACTTAGAGCACAACGGCCTTGAGCGTCGCATCTTCTGCCGCGCGTGCAATGCGCACGGGGACGAGGGCATCGGATGCGAGCGGCTGGTCGAGCGTGCATTCGAAGAGGCCTCCTGTGACGCCCCTCCCCACAGCTTGGGTGATCACGAGATCATCTGTCCCCACGAAGGAGCACGCGCGCTCGTAGCGCATCCGCTCGCTGAGCGATCGGATGATCCCGCTGCGTTCGGCGCTTATCGCAGGGGGAACCTGATCGGGAAGCTCTGCCGCACGTGTGCCGGGGCGCTTGGAGTAACGGAAGACGTGGATGTGCGAGAAGCGCATGCGCTCGCAGAAGGCGCGCGACTCCTCGAATTCCTCTTCCGTCTCGCCGGGGAACGCCACGATGAGATCCGTTTCGACAGCGAGATTGCCGATGGCGGCATAGGCGCGCTCGACGCGGCCTGCGAACTCATCTGCGGTATAGATGCGCGCCATGCGCCGAAGCACCGAATCCGAGCCCGACTGGAGGCACACGTGGAGGTAGGGGGCGATGCGGCCCCGTGATGCGGCCATGAGCTCGATAAGGCGGTCGTCCACGTCTTGCGGCTCGATGGATGAGAGCCGCAGGCGTCCCACCTGCGTCTGTTCGAGAAGGGCCTCGAGCAGGTCGGGCAGGCGCCTGCCCGCATGAGCGTAACAGCCCAGGTTGATACCGGTGAGCACCACCTCGCGGGCGTTGCCGGCCACGGCGTTCTCCACCTGCGCGACGACCTGCTCGACAGGTGTCGAGGCAGAGGCGCCCCGTGCCTTCCAGACGATGCAGTAGCTGCAGCGCAAGTCGCAGCCGTCCTGCACCTTGATGCCGGGGCGGGTTCTCCCGGTAGGCGTGGGGGTGGCATGCGGCGGGAGCGGAACGCCCGCGCACGATCCGCCGAGCGCGGCGATCGCAGAGCGCGCGACCTCGGACTTCGACGCTACGACGCGCACGTTCGGCGCAAGGGCGGCGAGGGAATCGGCGAAGAGGCTGGCGACGCAGCCGGTCGCTATGACCAGCGGATGCTGCGGCATCCTCGCAGCCCTGCGGATCGCCTTCCGGGTTTTGGCCTCGGCCTCCCCCGTCACTGCGCAGGTGTTGACGATCACGACATCGGCAAGCGTCTGGGGACCCAGGGAAAAACCGGCCTCCTCGAGCTGCCGGGCGATGAGGTCGCATTCGACGCGATTGACACGGCACCCTAGGTTGACCATGGAAAAGCAGGGGAACCCATTCCCTTCTGCCTTATACCGAGTATCTATCGCAGCTCCAACCCCTCCGCATTGCACCAAAGAAAGCCATTCTCCAAGCAATAGGCGTCAATCTTGTTCGAGAGCGCCTGGTCTGCTCCGTATTCCAGCAGATAGACGGATAATCCATACTCCTTTGCGCGGACAAGATATCCCTGATAATAGGCCGATGCCTCTTCCGCCTGCAGCCCGTATGTTCCGTTCTCGAAATCGATGCTGGTGAACACCGTTTCCTGATTGATCCCGTCGAACAGGGACAGGGCGACGCCCTCTTCGATACACCGTAGGACGAAGGTATCGCCGCCATTGATGATAAGCGGGATGCCGTAGCTTCCCAGCCCATGCAGAATCGAGCAAAGCCCTTGGAATATGTCCTCCGTCGGATACTGGTGATAGACATCGGCGTTGTCCAGGAAGAAGCCGTCAAACCCCATGTCGGCATACTGCCTTCCCAGCTCATCCACGATAAAGTTCTGATACATAGAGGAGCTTACATCGACCCACCGCTCATCCGGCCAATCCTCATAGGCGCCGAGGGTCAGGTCCTGGAAGCGGCCGTAGTAAGGGCGGTACTCCTCAAGGGCACCGATGTTGAGATAGCCGTACACCGTCTTCCCGGCACGGTGCAGCTCCCCGACCTGCTCCGCTGAAAACTCCGAGGGCTCGATAACAACCAGGCGGTACTCGTCCAACCTGTCCGCCTGATCTGCGCCGATGCCGAGAAACACCCCGTATTCCCGCATCGGCTTCGCCGCGCATCCGGCGGCGAGCGCGGAGAAGCAGGAAACGATGAGGAGGGCGGCTAGAAGCAGCGCCCGTCTCTTACCCTGCATCTCGATCAGCCCCGTCTCTCAAACCCGACCCCAGTCCCGAGTCTTTCTCTTGATCTCTCTTGAGCATATCGTTTCCCGAGGCGAGGCGGCAAGGACCAGGGCCGCTTACCCGCCTTCTACGAAACGGGTTTCCCCATGCCGGAAAACCGGAGCGGTCATGAGCGCCTCTTCTTCTGCCTGCCCTTCTTGGTGGAGCGCGCGGGCTTCTTCGCGGGTCTCGACTCGTCGGCATGGGTCTTCGGGAGGGAGCGCGCCGCAACGATGCGCTCGATATCGGCGAGATCTTCGCCCTCGAGATCGATCGGCGTGATGACCTGGATGAGGGCGATAAGATCGCCGCGAAGACCCGTGGAGACGCTCGGCATGCCATGCCCGTGGCAGATGATGCGGGTGCCGAACTGCGTGCCGGCGGCAATCTCGACGGCCACGCTCTCGCCGCTCATGATGCCCTCGACGCTCACGCATGTTCCGACGATGGCCTCGAGCGCGTCGATCGAGACGGTGCAGATAAGATCGTCGCCCTGACGTTCGAAGCGCTCATGGGGGACCACCTCGATGCTCGCGACGAGATCGCCCGCGCTGTCCCCGCGAACGCCTGCCTCGCCCATACCCGTCACGCTGACGGTCTGACCCGTGCGCACGCCTGCGGGTATGCGCAGCTCGACGGTCTCCTTCTCGGGGGCGCGTCCAGAACCGCCGCAGGTGTCGCAGGGATGATCGACCGTATGGCCGGCTCCATGGCAGACGGGGCAGGTGGTCTGGCTCTGCATCTGCCCGAAGATGGTGCGCTGGACCTCGACGACGCGGCCGGTGCCATGGCAGCGCTCGCAAGTGTGGATCGAGCCGCCCTCGGCAATACCGCTTCCGCCGCAATCATCGCAGGGGGCCAAGCGATCGTACGAGATGGTCTTCGCACAGCCCGAGGCAGCCTCCTCGAGCGTGATGGAGAGGCGGACGCCCATGTCGCGGCCGCGGGTACGCACGCTCGATCCGGCGCGAGACGAGCCCATGCCGCCGAAGAAGCTGTCGAAGATATCGTTGATGCCGAAGCCCCCGCCGAAGAAATCGGACATATCGGCGTAGTCGCCGCCAAAGCCCGCCGGGCCATCGGGATTGCCGTAACGATCGTAGTTCGAGCGCTTGCGCTCATCGGAGATGACCGAGTAGGCCTCGTTGACTTCCTTGAACTTGTCCTCAGCGTCGGAGGCGTCGTTGACATCGGGGTGCAAGGTGCGTGCGAGTTTCAAAAACGCCCGCTTGACCGTCTTCTGATCGGCGTCGCGCGCAACGCCCAGAACCTCGTAATAATCGCGCTTCGGCTCCAACGAAAACCACCTGCCCGCTTATCAACGCAGCCCATAGCCGAAGCTACAGGTAAACAACATGAACATGAATGCCGCGAACACAAGACCGCTCATAACGCCTCGCGCAAGGGCGCGCGCGGCATTGCGCCACCAGCCGAAATCATGCATGAGGCCGTCGCGGAAGGCGTTGAAGAGGCCGTAGACGCCGATCACGATGGTGAAGATGCCGACCCGGTAGCTAGAACCCGCGAGAACCGATACGAGGATGAACGGGAGCACGAAACCGACCATCTCGAAACCGCGGGCCTGATAGGGTGATAGGCGCTCGGACCTCACGCCCACGCGGCAGACGAAGTCGCCCGCCTCGGAGCCGTTGGTCCCGGCATTGCCCATGCCCTTGACGCGGATCTCGTCGCCATCGTGGCTGTGCGCAGGCACGTCCACGACAACCTCATCGGCGGTGAGGATGCGTCCCGAACCGCCGCAGACCTCGCAGGGATCGGCGACGACCTTGCCGGAGCCCTCGCACTCGGGGCACTCGACCTCGAAGACGCCGATGCCGAAGATGCCCGACAGGTCGATCGACATGCGGCCGCGCCCGTCGCAGGTGGGGCAGGTCTCGGCATGCTCGGAGTGGACCGAGCCCGTGCCGTGGCAGTGATCGCAGGCCACATAGCGCTGGAAGGTGACGCCGCGCTTGACGCCCGTCTTGGCCTTCTCGGCATCGAGCTCGAGATCGAAGGCCACGTCGGAGCCTGCATGCGGGTTGTAGGCGCGCGAGCGGGACGAGCTGCGCCCGGTCGCCGACCCGAAGGGGAAATCCCACATATCGAACGGCATGCCCGCGAAGGGATCTGAT
>JAKPQM010000002.1 GCA_029546925.1 Actinomycetes bacterium | reverse complement strand
CTGCCGCTACCGTGTCGGCGACAGCGACGTCTGCTCCGAGTGCTGGGAGCGTCGTGAGCTCGGTCCGGAGTGGGTGCGATACTGGGCGAGGAAGGGCATCGACCCGGAGGCCATGAGGCGTCGCGACATGCGGAAGATATCACGCAGAGTGCAGGCATGGCGAGCAGGTGAGACCATCGGCGAGTCAGACCCGGAGCTGCTGCTCCGCCAGATGCAGATGCTGCTCGACAGCGGAGACGCCGCGAGGCTCAGGCGTGCAGGCGGTCTCAGCCTGCGCGAGACTGCCGACCTCGTCGGCGTCACCAAGAACGCAGTCCACAAGTGGGAGCGCAAAGTGTCGAAGCCGGACGGTGAGCGTGCGATGAGGTACGCTCGCCTGTTGGACGACCTGCTGTGTGGTGGCACTTGATAGGAGTATCATTGCCGGTGCTGAATCGGACGAAAAGGGCGGTGCGACCATCAGCAAGAAGCTCCCAGACATAGACCTCGGGCAGCTCGAGGAGCTCGCCCATATTCAATGCACGCAGGAAGAAGCCGCTGCCGTCCTCGGCATAAGTCAGCCTACGTTGAACAGGCGGCTCAAGCAGAAGGAATACCGTGAAGCCTGGGAGCATGGTCGTGCACGTGGTCGCTCTAGCCTGCGTCGTCGCCAGTGGGAGAAGAACTCAGACACCATGCTGATCTGGCTCGGCAAGCAGTACCTCGGCCAGCGCGACCGTCCCGAGCTTGAAGGTGACGCCCGCTCGGCCGCGCTCGAGTACCTGAAGCTGCAGAAGGGTGAGACGTGACCATCGGCACGCTGACGCCCAAGCAACAGGCCGCCTGGCGTGCTCTCGACACGCATCCTCTGGTCATCTGCGAAGGCGCGGTACGCAGTGGCAAGAGCGTCGCCGCAGATCACGCCTTCATGGACTTCGCCCTTCGCGGTCCCTGGGGCAACATGCTCCTCGCCGGCAAGACGCACGACTCCGCGGCGCGCAACGTCATCTACCCGCTCGAGGAC
>JAKPQM010000128.1 GCA_029546925.1 Actinomycetes bacterium | reverse complement strand
GCCCTGCTCGGCGATAAACGCATGCATGGCAGCCACGGTCGCGGGCTCGTCGTCATAGGGCCCGATGTGCATGCACTGCACGCAGAGGCCCTCCTCGATTGTCAGGAATTCCGCCGCGGAGAAGTCCATCTTCTTCTTGCGCGTGGCCTCCGCCACCGCCCAGTCGAACTCCCCGCGCGTGACGAACTCGGGCAGGCGGATGCAGCTGATCCATTGGAAGTCCTGCTTGCGGGTATAGTCCACGCCCATGACGCCATCCTGCCACCAGAAGCCCTCGAGCGGCGGCACCACGTACTCGAAATAGCCGTCCATGGCATGACCTGCCTTAGGCGACATCTTGATGGTGAAGGCGATGCCGTAGAGCAGCCCCATCGCGCCCTGATATGCCCCACCCTCCTCGTTGGGGTCGCCTTGGCCGCGCACGGCGACGAAGTTCATCGCAGGTACCTGCACGATGCCCGGCTTCGCGGGCGGCAGGTAGAACTCCTTGTATTCCTTCTTGTAGTCGAACGGCATAGCGTCTACTCCCCTCTTCGTATGGTGAAGCGCAAGCGATCCTCGGTCGCCTCTGATACCACTGTGCCGGATGTTCGCGCAGATACGTCCTGAAGATGGCCGTGTCGAAGTCCACCAGCCCCATACGCAGGCCGTTGATGATGCCCCGATCGATATGGGATCTCCCGGCTGGTTGGCGAGCCCTTCGATCACGTCGTCTATCCCAAGATCGCGCCCCGCGAATGCGAACGGCGGATGCCCGAACGTGGGCGTGAACGGGTTCCTTCTCCTTGGCGGCATGCTCGGCTCCGATCATCGCGTGGCAGCATGGTAGCATGCAAATTCACATAGATTCACAATTACTCACATGAGCAACGTTCGATAGATCTCCTCATCGCTCGCAAGGAACACATTGAAGACGACCGTCATATCCGAGCCCTGCCCGTCGAGCCAAGCGCGCACGGTCTCGATGGCGATACGGGCGGCCTCTTCCTGCGGGAACCCGAACACGCCCGTGGAGATGCAGCAGAACGCGATGGAACGCGCCCCGCTACGGGCGGCCACATCGAGGCAGCTGCGGTAGCATGAGGCGAGCTGCATGCGATGGCGGGCATTGGGGTGGCCAGCGGCGATGGGCCCTACCGTGTGGATGACGTACGCGGCGGGCAGGTTGTATGCCGGCGTGATCTTCGCCGCACCCGTGGGTTCCTCATGGCCCTGCTCGTCCATGAGACGGGCACATGCCAAGCGCAGCTGCACTCCTGCGAAGGTGTGGACGGCATTGTCGATGCAGTGGTGGCCCGGAACCCAGCACCCCAGCATCTGGCTGTTGGCAGCGTTCACGATAGCGTCGGCAGCAAGCGCGGTGATATCGCCGCGCCACAAGCACAGCCGTAGATCGACCGCAGAAGGCGCGATGTCCCCGACCTCCGTAATGCCCTTCTCGGCTATCATCCCCTGCAGCAGCTCGTCCTGCCCGGAGAGAAAAGCCTCGCTCGCAGGAATGGCGGGCCGCGTGTTCACGAGGGCGCGGAATGTGGAGAACAGCTCGTCAACCGACGAGTCGGCATCGATTTCCATGCGCATGTCCCGCTCCGCGCAGAGTTCGGGGATAAGCGAGAACAGCAGCTCGCGTTTCCGCTCCTCAGTCATGGCCATCCACGCCCTCCGTCTTTTCGCCCCACATCAAGGATACGCCCGCACAGGAAAACACGATACAGAACTTAGCAGATGAGCGGCGGGATCGGCTAAGAGGACGCGTATCCCACTACTCCCTCATGAGCCAATCCCGAGCCGACCAGACCCTCATGCCACGGATGCCGAACGATTCGTCTCCCCGCGTGACAACGCATCTCCGCTCGACAGGTATCCCCAAGTCATCGCCCACTGCCGGAAGGTGCCGCAGAAAGCTCTCGCGAAAGCCCATCTGAGACTTGATCTCCACCAGCTCGCTACCGGAGGAGCCGGTATCGTCCACTAGGTCGATCTCGATCTTCGACTCATCACGGTAGTAGCACAATCGGGGCGTACGTCCCGCATTGAGATGGCGCTTCGCCGTCTCGCTCACGATGAGGTTCTCGAAGATCGCACCGCGCATCTCACTATCCCGGAGCTGCTCGGCAGTCTCGATTCCCAGAAGATGGCAAAGCAGACCCGGGTCGCAGAAATAGAGCTTGGGCGTCTTGGCGAGGCGCTTGCGCAGGTTGGTGTGGTAGGGCTGTAGCCTGAAGATAATGTAGCTTGCCTCGAGTATCGAGAGCCAAGAGTCGACAGTCGCACGGGCGATGCCCAAATCGCTCGCAAGGCGCGAGACATTAAGAAGCGACCCGCACGACTGCGCACAGAGGATAAGCAGCTTGCGAAGCGAATCGACATTTCTCGCGTCGATGTATTCGGACACGTCCCGTTCGACATAAGTCGCAATGTAGTTCTCGAAATAGATGCGACCGGGAATGCTTACGTCGTAGAGCCGTGGGTACCCACCGCGCAGCATGAAGTCATCTGGCATCAACCCGTCCACCGCCGTTGCCGCCTCGCGATACGAGAGGGGCATGAGCCTCGCCAAGCCCACGCGACCAGCTAGAGACTGGGTAATCCGTTTGAGCAGCAGGAAGTTCTGCGACCCCGAGAGGATATATTGGCCCGCAGTTCCCCGCTCGTCTGAGGCGACTTGTACGGCGCTGAAGAGTTCCGGCACCCGTTGGGCCTCATCGATGATCATCTTGTCAGGACGCTCTCGGATGAAATCCGAAGGACTCGCCACCACACGCTCGTATGTGGACTGATCCTCGAGATTCACGTAAGCGTAGTCGGGAAAGAGCGCTCTAACGAGCGTAGACTTGCCGCTTTGCCGCGGCCCCGTGACCGAGACAACAGGAAACCATGAAGCGCTGTCCAAGACAAAGTTCGAGATATCGCGCTTGATCATGCCGCCCCCAGACACCGCAACCGTCTTGTTCGGTAGCTATTGCTATCGGAGAAAATCCACGATTGCAAGATGCTATTAACCATAATTGCAAAGTCTATGCTACCTAAATTGCAAAGTCTATACTACCATAATTGCAAAGTCTATGCTACCTAAATTGCAAAGTATCCTTATATAGCAGCCGGAACGGGGCCGTCCGCACACGGAGTGTGCGTGGTCGCCAGCAGCTCGTCCAAGACCGCGTCGATATCGCCGTCGATGAGGATGGATCTGGTGCGTATCTCGGACGGCGCATACGTCTCCCCGAGGTTGATGCAGGCATAGGTTGCGTCACCGTTATCGAAGACAGAGCGCCAGAACGGGTACTTGATGATGCCGGGTGTGTTGGCACCAACCCCGAGCTCGAGGAAGAGCATGCGGCCCGTGGTATGTGCGTCGATGAAGCTGCGGTAGCGGAGCGCCGCCTCGTGCCAGCCCTCGTCCTCGACGAAGGTATCGTCGGCGCGCAGGTTCATGCCCATGGGCTCGCCGCATACGGGACAATGCGGCACGAGCTCGGAGGGCACATGCATATCGCGCTGCTCCTCCACCATGCGCTTCACGGTCGCATAGTTGTCGTAGGTCTTGGCATGGCAGGGCACGCTGCACTGCCAGAGGCCGTAGTCGCCTTGGGTGTAGAAGAGCCGCTCCTTGGGAAAACCCACCCTCTGGAACTGGTGGTCCACGTTGGTCGTGATCACGAAGAAGTCCTTATCGCCGAGCAGTCTCAGCAGCTTGGCATAGCTGTCCTTAGGCGCGGGCTCGTAGCGGTTGTACCAGATGTAGCGGCTCCAATAGGCCCACTGCTCCTCGAGCGTGGCATAGGGATGGAAGCCGGCGGAATACATATCATGGAAGCCGTAACGCTCGATGAAGTCGCCGAAAAGCCGCTCGAAGCGCTCGCCCTCATAGGTCAAACCTGACGAGGTTGAGAGCCCGGCTCCTGCGCCGACCACAATGGCATCGGCGGCAGCAATGGCCTCCGCCAACGCATCTATCGCCAAGTCTACCTTTGCGGTAGCACGATCCGCATATGAGGGCGTCGTCTCCCCGGCAGCACCGTTGCCTACGGTTGCGATCTTCTTAAACATGTCCGCTCCTCTCTAAGAGCGTTTCCTTGACGGTATCAGTGTGCTCGTATTAGTATTGAAAAGGAAGTAGGAACAATAAAGTATTGTAGGTATCTATTAGTAACTATTGTCTTCAACATCGTGTTCTATGGAGAAAAAATGTCGAAGAGCTCCCAGAAGATACTGGATACGCTTCCTGAATGTCCCGTTGAAACCACGCTTGCGCTTATCGGCAGCAAGTGGCAGACGCTCATCCTGCGCGATCTTCTCGCCAACGAGGTGATGCGCTTCAAGGAACTCCAGCGTTCCGTGGGAGGCATCTCCCAGAAGGTCCTCACGTCCAACCTCCGCACCATGGAAGAGCACGGCATCATCCATCGCGAGGTCTTCGCCGAGGTCCCGCCGCGCGTTGAATACTCCCTCACGCCTCTGGGCAAAAGCCTGCAGCCCATCATCGAGGCCATGCGCATCTGGGGCGAGAGCTACAAGGAATCGCTGAGGAACGGCTAGCGGAATCTGCCGACGCAAAGGCCGACGCGATGCGATAATTACTTCTTGCTGGACTTGCTTCTCATTAACGGATCGTTGATTCGGAAACGCGACGGAAGCGGGAATATGGACATCTTGCGGGATGACATCGCTATCGACAATCCGGCAATCACGATGTTCCTGAGCCAAGGCTTCACCGAAGAATACAGGACGGATGAAGCCATCATACTGAAGAAGGAGCTATGAGGATGGTTAGGACAGTCGGTATCGCGAGCCTTTCAAGCGGCATCATGGGAGAGCCTTTCATCAGTCATGAAGTGGAGATAGGACTCCAGCGGCTCCGGGCATATGGGCTGACGGTCAAGTTCATGTCCCATGCGCTGAAGGGGCTCGATTACCTGAGGGAGCATCCGGAGAAGCGGGCGGAGGATCTTCTGGAGGCCTTTCGGGATCCGGAAGTCGATATGATCCTCTGCGCCATCGGCGGAGATGATACGTATCGGCTCTTGCCGTACCTGTTCGATCACCATGAGCTGAACGATGCCGTCTCCGACAAGGTGTTCCTCGGCTTCTCCGATACGACCATCAATCATCTCATGCTGCACAAAGTCGGTCTGCGCACGTTTTACGGACAGTCGTTCCTCGCCGATATCTGCGAGCTCGGCCCGGAAATGCTCCCCTATAGCCGGGAATACTTCGAAGAGCTGATCTCGACAGGGAGCATTCGGGAAATCAGGCCCAGCACGGTCTGGTACGAAGAAAGGAAGAGTTTTGATCCGTCGCAGGTCGGCATAGAGCCGACCGCTCACCCTGATCGGGGATTCGAACTGCTCCAAGGGCAGTCGGTTTTCTCCGGAAAGATTCTCGGCGGGTGCATCGACTCCCTCTATGATCTCTTCAACAAAAAACGCCATGCGGATATGCCTATGCTCTGTGAGAAATACCAGCTGTTCCCCAGCCTAGAGGACTGGAAGGGGCGGATCCTCCTTCTGGAATCCAGCGAGGAGAAGATGCCGCCGGACACCTATCGAAAGGCGTTGGAGCATCTCAAGGGCACCGGCGTGTTTGACGTGGTCTCCGGCGTCTTGATCGGCAAGCCGATGGACGAGGCCTACGAGCAGGAGTACAAGCAGTTGCTGATCGACGTCATCGAAAAGCCGCAGCTGCCTATCGTCTGCAATATCAACATCGGCCACGCTCAGCCACGCTGCATCATTCCCTTCGGCGTCGAGGCGTTTGTCGATGCAGAACAACAGAGCATTCGGTTCGCTCCCTGAACAACCTCGTGGAGGTGCTCGGGAAATACACGAACTGAGGGAGGAGACTGGCCTAGAACCCCTTACCCAAGGCTCCCATGGGACAGATCCAAGGTACGGTCGCATTTCGCCGCCATCTCCATGTCGTGGGTAACCACCAGCAGCGTCTTACCGGCGGCATGGGTGGCGGAAATCAAAGAGTCCATGACCGTGTTCGCCATCCTCCCGTCCAAGGATCCTGTGGGCTCGTCGGCCAAGATCAGGTTGCCCGGCTTCAAGATGGCCCGGCTTATGGCCACGCGCTGCTTCTCCCCACCGGAGAGTTCGTTCACCGTGGAGTCCAGCTTGTCCCCCATACCGAGCTGCTCCAACATCCGCTGGATCCGGGAGGTCTTCTCGTCTTTATCCAGCTTGGCATAGTGTAAGGACAGGAGGAGGTTTTCGCGGACCGACTTGGAGTCTATTAGGGCGAAGGACTGGAAGAGGTAGTTGATCTCGTTGCGGCGCAAAAGCATCGCCTCGCGGCCGTTTATCCTCGGGTACCTCTTCCCCGACAGATGCACTGACCCCGAGTCGGGCGCATCGAGCAGGCCCAGTATGTTCAGCAAGGTGGTCTTTCCGCATCCAGAGGGACCGATGACCGCCACGGTCTCCCCCTTCTGGATATCGAAGCTGAGCCCGGAGAGAACCCTGTGCTGGCCAAAGGACTTCGAGAGGGATTCCACGTGGATGTAGGGACGCATCATTGCTCCTTCGACACGGTTTCCAACACGATGCCCACGGATCTCCTGCGCACCACGCCGAGGATGACGAGGTTCGAGATGGCGAGCAGCACGGCACCGACCAGCATCCCGGCATTGCACCTGAGTATGCCGCAGAAGACGACGCCCGCCATGGTAGCGAGGTTCACGAAGAGGATCTCCGCCCGATAGGTGTCCCATGCGCCGAATCCCAACACGTACTTCACCCCGATCTCCCGAGCGCGCATCCTATTGACCACATCGATGAGGCAGGCGGCCAAGACGGCTACGGTGACCATCAGTATGAGCAGAACGGCCGAGAAGAGCGCGAAGAGCTCCTCAAGAGTCTTCTGGAGACCGTCGATATAGTTCTCCACGGTGGCGAACCGAGCCCTGAGGGAGCCCGCACCCAAAGGGATCGCCCCCTCATCGCCCAAGAGCTCGGAGGCACCCTCCTCGCTGAGCTTTATGTAGCTGTTCTCCAGGCCTGCCGCAATCAGGCTCTCCGATTCGAAGGGGGCCATATTGCTCGCCGTTATGACGGCTATGACGAAGTTATCTGCCATGACCGGCTGCTCCGCATCGGCGCTCCAGGTGAACAGCTGCTGACTGCCGTCATAGGTTGAGAACGCGTACGTGGGGTTCTCCGTGAATGCGGTGGTAATGTTGGAGTCACGTGGCTTGCGGGCCTCGATCAGGAGCTGCTTCAACGCATCGGCCTGAGAGGGGTCCAAGGACTCCGGCAGGAGGTATACGCGCGTCCCGCTCTCGGCCCTCGCCATATCGGCATCGGAAATCTCTATCCCGATCTGCCTGAGGTAGGAAGGGGACGCTGCCACATACCAGAAGGGCTCGGGAAAGGGACCCTCGGACAGGTAGGCTTGTATGGTAGCACCCCCATAGTAGGTGGTCCTCACCAAGAAGACCCCCTCGTCGTGCTCGTGTGCGGCGTACCATGTGTACAGGTCCCCGGCAAGGCTCATGGGATCGCCCGTGAACAGGGCGTCGTCCAACCTGAAATCCCGCAGCACGCACCAGTCGGCATACTCGCTCCAAGAGGAGCGGGTCTGGATAATGTTCCGATACATGGCGAGGGGCTGATCGATATACAGGCACCCGCCGAAGATGGCGGAAAGGCAGATGAGGTAGACCGCAGCAGTCAGGATGTAGAACCCGCGCCTGGAGTAGCGGCTGGCTATGGCGTCGACCGGCCTGACGGAGGCAAGGGGAACGGCGGCGATGCCCACGGAGGCCAGCGCTACGAGAACCGCAGGCGCTATGGATGCACAGGCGTACCCGATGACCTCGGTGCTGGGTGCGAAACCATCCAAGACCAGATACGTACCCAGCACGCCGAGGAGAACGACCGCAATGGTCTGCGCGACCTGCAAGGAGAAGAGCTTGAGGACGAAATCGCGCTTGCTCCAGCCGAGCATCATGTACACGCCCAGCGTTCTCAACTCGAGCAGCGCATAGGTTGCCATAAGCAGGCAGAACACTATGGAGAGCAGGGCGAACGCCCCGGCGCTGAGCACATAGATCAGACCGGGGATCGAGGTCGAACCCGACATCCTGACGATCAGGCTCTCCCTGCTCACGCCAACAGATGAGGATGCATCATCCAGCAGTTTCTGGAACTCCGCATCGTCCAAGCCGATGACCGTGCAAGAGTTCCCGAGAATGTCCCCCGAATCAAGCTTGTCCACGCGGAAGTAAACGCCGGACCGTATGCTGGGCATGTCCGCAACGCGATCGAAGGCGTCGTTACCGTATCCCGCATAGCCGTCGGGACCGGCGGCGGCGACCTTCTGCACCAGCGTCTTATCCACCACGGGTGTGCCCAGTATGACGAGGGGATCGAGGGAGATCCCGCTTATGTCGGGCGAGGCGAACACGCTGAAGGTATACAGGTAGGAGCCCGACTGCTGGGACGTCTTGCGCTTGCTTACCACAAGGAAGTCATGATCCACCGAGAAGTCCTGCAGCGTGGACACGAACACGCTTTGCTGCTCGTCAGTGAGCTGGGAGGTGAATATCTCGGGCTGCCCGGATGGCCACGAGCCGACCTCTCTGGATACCAAGCCCTCCAAGACCCCCTTGGCGCAGATGATGGAGGAGATGCTGAGACAGACTATGATTATCAGGCTGAATACGGAATGGGCTTTCTTCATTATAAAGCACCGCCATTGAGGAGCTGATCATGCAATATCAAGAGGTAGTGCCTAGCAGTTAGATGAACACCTACTACCTGCAGTTCCAATAAGGCTCCAGGGGATCAAGGTGAATTATAGGCTTTGCCGTTATCAGCCTGAGTCAAACCAAGCCCTCGGACGGCGAATGGTCTTGACCGCTTCGCCTGCATCGTCCATGTTTTGACCTTGGGATGACGGAGCGACCCATGTTAAAACCCTAGATGATGGCAGGCTGAGCGCGTTGGAAAGAGGGTATCATGAGATACCCTACTATCTCCAAGAGAAGGGTGTTCCGTGCTGTACTCGCGAACCGTACGGTTTAGCGTCAGCGTGTATCGTGAAACGTGCTGATATTTCGCGTACGATTCGCGAAACGTACGATAACGGTGGTCGTAGTCATTGCTGTTGTTGTTTCAAGCATTGAACTGGCGGGCCACGATTATGATATCCGAGAGCATGGAAGCGCGCGGCCGCCCCTTCCCGTACCTGAGAGCAAATCGGAGTTGTAGGAAGATTTGGCGGGACGTCTCGCCCGCGTCTCCATGCCAACTGGGCTTTCTGCAGGCGCCGGGGCCCTTTCGGACGGCATTCGCGCTTGAATCTTCCTACAACTCCGATTTGCTCTCAGGTACGGGAAGGGGCGGCCGCGCGCTCCCATGCTCTCGGATTATGATATTGTCTCAAGCGAATGGATCATTGCGGTATGCACAGCGTTTACCAGCATGAAGATGAGCTAGCCCTAATTTGAGAACAGCGAGAATGGCATGGAGATCCCGAGCCTTATCAAAAACCCCACAGACCTCGGCGGAGAGCTGTAGGCCCAAGATGGATGAAGCCGCCATCAACGAGGACGTCCTGCGCTTCTTCCGGGGACACGAGGAGGCCCTGCCCATCTACGAGGCCTTCCACGAGAGGCTTGCAGCAGAGCCGGGATACGAGCGCCGCGCCGTGCAGAAGACGCAGATCTCCTACTACATGCGGCATTTCTTCGCCTGCGTCTCGTTCACGCCGGTCCGCCGTAAGGCATATCGTCCCGAGATATGGCTCACGGTGAGCTTCGGACTCGATCATCGCATCGACTCCCCGCGCATAGACGGCGCGGTGGAACCCTATCCCAACCGCTGGACGCACCATGTCATGCTGGGAGATGCCGCCGAGGTGGACGACGAGCTCATGGCATGGATTGACGAGGCCGCATCCTTCTCGGCCGCCAAACGTTAGTGCGGAAGCGCCGTCATGCTCCCCTAGCGGGCATCCAGCACGCAAGACCCCAGTGCTCGAAGTCCCACCGCTCGTCGTACTCGTTGCACTCGTAATCGACATAGACGAGCTCGCCGCCCTGCACGACGAAGTTCGTCGGGTAGTAATCGATGTTGAGACCCACTGCCTGGGCTTGGGCTGCCATCGCACGTACCTGCGGGAGGTACTTCTCGGCAGAACCCTCGGCCTCGATGGTCTCCGCAATCGTCGGCCCGTCCGCATACTCCTTCACGAGCCGCTCCGCATCACGGTCGAGCGCTATCAGCCGGGGTATGCGCACCCCCGCAGCGCACAGCCGCGCGTAGTCGCGCTCTTCGGCTGCGATCTTGTCCCCGAATGCGTAATAATCGCAGGGCTCGTGGTGTATCTGCTTGAGCACGAAACGCATGCCATCGTGCTCGGCCAAATAGGAGTATCCCCCCTTGCCGTGACCGAGCAGGCGCACGATGCGATAGGGAATGCCGCAAACGGCGACATCGCCTTCAAGCTGAGCCGGATCGGATCCTTGCCACGACATCCCCATGACCTCCCGCTAAGCAACCGCCTGCGTCCTCATCATACATTGCCCTGCTCAGATAGGCGCGCATGGTCGGAGACGACCACCGTGTGGCTGTAATGGCTATGCGGGAACGCATCCCACTCCCTCTGGACGTGCATGAAGAACAGGAACGTCGCCACGGGGATCGCCAGACTCGCCGCGATCATGAGCACCCTGTACCATAGCTCCATATCCTCGGCGAAAAGAACCGCGACGAAGGCAGCCATGGATTCTATGCAGGCGAGCAGCACGATCGGCTCCACGCAGAAGAGAAGGATGTTTCGCCCCAAGAGCTGGACGAACGAAGCGGTCTTCAACCCGTACTCGTCCATCGTGCGCAACTTGAGGATCGCCTGCCCGAGCGTGCGGCCCTTCAAGATGGAAGGGATCACCGCAAAATAAAGGAGGAAGAAACCCAGCAGGACAAGAGCCGTACGAGCCTTAAGTGCATCCTCGAATACGCTATTCGCGATACCGAGCGCTGCAGAGCACACCAGCACATCGAGCAGCATCGAGAAGACCTTGCGCGACAGTGTGACGCTTCTGCCCTTCAGATAGGAGAGCCGGTCGATCTCCTCGCGCGAAGGCAGGAAGCGGACGATCAGCGGCTCCAACGCATACCCGAGTCCCGAACCGAGCGTGTTGTTGATGAGGTCATCCATCTCCGTGAACCGGTATGGTTTGGCGTAGAGACCGTAGAGGCCGCTCAACTGCGTGAGCTCGAAGAAGAGGCTTGCGAGAAAACCTATGAGAAGCGTTTTCCTCAAGCTCAAGCGGAAGTAATAGCGCAGGTAGAAGCCCAGCGGCATCAACAACACGATGTTGGCGAGCATCTGGAACATGTCACCCGAGGTAAGGAATCGCCGCCACGCCTCGCCATTCGCAAACGATTGGGGATCGGAGAACGTGAGGCCCGACTCGAGCAGCGCCTCATAGAGATCCCGGTAGGGAATCCATCCTATCGGATGCGTCTCCATGGCTGCAACGGTATCGAAATCGGGCATCGGCAGCACGGTCAGCAGATACGCGCACATGCAGTAGAGGATGAACGAGTAGACGACCATGACGCGCATCACGGCGATGCCGCCGTAGCGGCGGTAATTGAAGATGATGAAGGGCAGGGTGAAGAGCACCGCGATGAACGGGAAGACGAGGATCGCCGCGATGATCGGCTCGGAATAGAAGCCCAGCATGCTCAGCACGGAACAGCACTCCTTCGGCTTGTGGGGATGGCATGGCCTGCGCCACCACACCATGGTAGATTACCGATTGCGCCGGCTCAATTGCCGCAGAAGATCCCGTCCTTACATATCTGTAAGGATCACCTGCCAAGGCGCCCGGAGGGCTGGCCGGACTGCAGGGCGATGGCGGCACTGCCGCTCTCGTGCCACGCGATGAGGTAGTCCACCACGAGGCCGTAGGATTTGACACCGGACTCCTCGCCGAAGCTGCGGAGATAGCCGTCATTGACCGCCGTGCCCACCTCCTCGAAAGGACCTTCGTAGGCGTCGTAATGGGCGCGCGTGGCCGCACGATCCGAGAATACCAGGACAGCCCCCTCATAGAGGTCGCTGGCGGCAATCTCCTCGAGCAGCTCTTGGGCACGCTCGGGACTCGCAGCATAGAGGGCATCGAAGCAGTAGACGAACGCATGGTAGTAGCCGGAGTAGATGAAGCGCGCATCGTCGCTCGCCTCGCAGGCGAGGAATGCGGCGAAATTGGCCTCCTCCTCGCTCGCGATGGCCAGCCGATGGGCCGCCTCATGGCACATCGTGAAAGGCCGGTCGGCATCGGCGCAGTTGAGCGGCACGGCAGGCTCGCCCGTGGGTGCCCAGAAGATACCGATATGCCCGCTGTAGAGCAGGGGTTCTCCCCATACCAGCAGCGCCTTCACGGGGGAATGCGACCCGTAGAAGATATCGTGGCGTTCCTCGAGGACGGCATACGAGGAGCCTGCGATGCTCGCGATCTCGAAGAAATCCTGGCGCACGAGACGGCCTTCTGCGTCGCGTGGGACGAGCGGGGCAGATCGCGCGGCCTGCTCGAGGTAGAAAGCTGTGGCATCGGCAAGCTCGTCGATCGTGCTCTCGCGCGTCTCAAGTCCTATCTCCTGGGCAAGCGGCGGAGCATAATGGTTGAGCGCCCAGCCGCCCACAAAGGAGAAGAGCGTTGCGGAAAGCGCGAGGGCGACAAGCGAGAGCCAGAGCGCGAAGCCGCATCGCTTGAAGATGCAGCGTACGAGCGCGATGAGTGCGGCCACGGCGAGCACGAGCACGCCGATATCCCACAGCGCGAACGGCACGATACCCGTAACACCTGCCAAGAGCGCGATCCACGCCTTGGAGAAGTTCCGATACAGGGGGAAGAGCGCATCGCTGAACTGCGCGAACAGCCACATGAGCGCGGGGCAGGCCGCAAGCAGGACCCCCGCGATGATGAAGCATATGCGTGCGGGCGATCTCTTCTCGTCCATAGGGCCGATCCCTGCCTCCAAACCTTCACTGAGGGGATTGTACCGCTCCGCACCCAAGGCTAGCCGGACCGATCCCATGAGAGTCGTGTGCGAGGAGATCGATCGTTTGCTTATCGCTTTATCTAATCTGGTCTATTTGTTATAGTACATATATAGCAGATTGGAGCACGCAATGCTGATCGACATCGATAACGCCTCAGAAGAGCCGATCTATCGGCAGATCCGCACCCAGATCATCTCTGCCGTCGCTACGGGAGAGCTCGCTCCCGGCGATACCCTCCCCAGCGTGCGTTCGCTTGCCGGCGACCTCGGCGTGAACATGCACACCGTGAACAAGGCCTATGCAGTCCTGCGCGATGAGGGTTACGTGTCCATGTTCGGCAGGAGCGGCGCGACCGTCGCGGATCCGACACGCACGATGAGCGCGGCCAAAGCACAGGAGCATCGCGATCGCATCGCCTCGGAGCTTGCGCGCCTCGCCCTCGAGTTCAAGGCGCGCGGAGGCTCGCGTGCGGAGTTCCTCGAGCTTGCGGGTATGCAGGCAGACAGGGTATTCCCCAACGACGGAGAGGGAGATCGGAAATGACCGGCACCATCGTCACCTTGATCCTGCTCGTGGCGCTTGAGAGCGCCATCCTTGCAGCCACGCCCTTCCTCATGCCGCCAACCGAGTGCTTCACGGTAACGGTGCCGCCCTCCGCCAAGGCAGACCTGCGGGTGAGGGCGCTCTATCGCAGCTACGCTCTCATCATGGCCGCGCTCGCCGCCATCGGCATACTCGCCATGGCCATCGCACTGCCGCGAGCCGACGAAGGCACGGCCACCGTGACCGTCACCGCTGCGACGCTCCTTCCCATCGTCGCATCCTTCGCGCTTATGCTGTCTGCCCGCGCTCGCGTCCGAGCGCTCAAGCGGGCCGAGGGCTGGACGGCAGAAACCGCCCGATCGGCTGCCGTCGTAGCGGATGCCTCGATCCCCCAACCCATCCCGCTCGCGTGGGAGCTGCTCCATCTGATCTTGGTCGCGGTGCTTGCCGCCTATGCGCTGCTCTCCTACGATCGTCTGCCAGCATTGATCCCCCTGCATGCGAGCTTCGATGGAACGGTCGACAGCTACGCCGAGAAGAGCTTGGGCACGGTGCTCTTCCCCGCCCTCATGGCTGCGTTCATGGGCATCGTGTTCGCCTTCGTCCACTGGGGAATCCTGCGGTCGAAGCGTCCGGTCGATCCAGCCGCGCCTATGACATCGGCACTCGCCTATGGGCGGTTCGCCCGTACGCAGAGCATCGTGATGCTCGTGGGCGGTCTTGCGCTCAGCGCCTGCACGGGCACCATGTTCTTCCTATCTACCATAGGGTCCGTCTCGCTCGGAACTGCGGGGATCATCACCGCCATCGCAGTGCTGGCCTTCGCAGGAGCCGAGATCTGGGTGGCCGTCCGTCTCGGGCAATCCGGCGGTCGTCTCGCAGCCGAGCTCAGAGTCGGCGACGAGCTCGCCCATGATGAGGACTCCCATTGGAAGCTGGGTTCGTTCTACGTCAACCCCGATGATCCGAGCATCTTCGTGCCCAAGCGCTTCGGCGTGGGTTGGACCACGAACTTCGGCAGGCCGGCGACATGGCTGCTCATCGCCCTGTTCGTCGCGCTCACCGTCGGCTTCGTCTTTGCCGTGGACGCGCTCATGGGATAGGGGCGGCTCCAAGAGCGGGCCATCATCCCCTGTTCATATACCAGATGCGCCATCATATTTTGGTCATCAGCAGCTCTATGCGATCTCTGACCTTGATGCGATCTAAGACGAAATGGCACAGGAACCACAGTGGCGATTGGTAGTGGGCAACGCTAATTTATGCGCGTCTCGAGTTCGGCCATGTAAGCCACGACATCATCGAAGGCGGGTACCTCGCCGAAGATCATCGGACGCATCGCATCGTAGTCTGCTTGGAGCTCGGAGAGCCGTGCTTTCTGCGGGGAGAGCCTCAGCGTGCCGGGCTTGGCTTCGGCCAACTTCGCCCAAGGCGTACGATAGAATTTTTCCTTGAAGGCGACAACGCGCGCCAAGAGGCCGGGCTGGGCTATGGCACGTTCGGCAACCTCCGAGTGCCCCAGTCGATACATATCGTAATAGTGGCGCGCGTAGCGCCGGGGCATGCCCTTGCTGTCGGGTCGGTTCGCTTCTTGGTGCAGTATGGTCGCTTTCTCCCAGAAGCTGCGCTCTGGCACGGCGGTGATTGCAGTCGTTGTCGGGTCAGAGAAGAGCTGCGGATACGGTTCGGACAAATACGGGGAGATCGTAGCTGGAGCCGAAGGCGACCAAGCGGCGAGCGGGCCGATTTCAAGTTTCACCACATCAAGTGTCGCCTCGGATGAGAAGAGCCTTGGATAGGCGAACAGCACTGTCTCCTCCCCTCCACCCATACGCACGTCGGCCTCGCTTCCCAGCTCCTCAGAAAGGCCGGCCTTGAGCGATGGGGCGAAGACGCCTGCGAGATAGGCGTTTGTGCGCTCGACAGCCTGAAGCTTGAATTTGTCCTGCTTGCTATTCGACCGCGCTTCCCACGGCTCATCTATGCCATACCCGATGAGTCGCCAGTCTAGGATGAGATCGATATCCTCCGAGAAGCGCTCGATGATGCGGTAAGCCTTGGAGAGACTCGTACCACCTTTGAAGATGATCGATCCTGCGAACTCGCTACGGTGGAACAGGTAGTTAAGCAGGTAGCACACCCACAGATCCTTCTCGATGATAGCTTCCGAAAGGCCCATCTCAGATGCACCCAACTCGATGAGTGCGGCCCGCTCATCATCCGGCATGGTGACGACGTTCAGCATCCCTTGGCCTCTCTCATCTTCTTCGCGAACTCGAAAATCCATGCCGTCGATCCACGCGTCTCATCGTAGAACGTGTCGATCTCGTCGGTAGACAGACGCTCTGCGACCCGGTGCACCACCTGATCATCAACGGCATCCTTGCCGAGCGCCTTGAGTGCTTGGATGACAAGGCAGGTAAGCGGCGAACAATCGAGCAGGTCGCGATTCGCACGGTGCTTCATGACTATCTTGAACCTACCGTACCCATAGCTCTTGTACGGTCCACTGCTGACGTACTCGTAGACTGCGGGAACCTGTACGTCGAGGCCTAAGCGATTGAGCGCGGCATCGCCCGAAGGGACGATTATCCACCTGTTGTTACGCGCGATGGCATGTGCGATGGCGTCGGGAGAGGGCGGGACGTCGACACCGAGTGCATTAACGTGCTTGGGCTTTGCGTACACACCGCGCATAGCGCGCATGATGTCGCCGCGCCGCGCCATGCGCGAAAGCACGGCGTTGGTATTGTCGACACTAGCGATGTCGTGGAAGTCCGAAGGCACGAAAACCGTTCCTGACTCGGCTTCTGCGATCCGCTGCTCTATCTCGCGTGCTGTGGACAAAAGTACCTTCCTCGTAATATGTCAGAATTAGTATATATTTTTTATGACACTTAGGCAAGCAGAACATCGCCCGCAAAATCATCCCCTGTTCATATACCAGATGCGCGCGAGGCCGTGCAATGTGAGCACCTCATCGACGGTTGCCTCGTGGCTGAGCAGCCCTGCAACAAGCTCTGCATTGCTCCCGGTGACGACCACCAAAGCATTGCAGCCCAGCTCGTCGAACACCTGGTCGAGGAGGCCGTCGATACGCGCCGCCTCGCCGAACACCAGGCCCGACTGCATGGCCTCATACGTGTTTCTCCCGATGGCCGAGGAGGGTGCGCGCAGCTCGACCAAGGGAAGGCGCGCGGCAGCTCTTCCAAGCGCATGCATGCCCAGCATGAGCCCGGGCGCGATTATGCCGCCGGCAAACGATCCCATGCCGTCCACAACCTCGATGTTGGTGGTCGTTCCCAAGCTCACGACCACGACAGGCGCACCGTAGCGCTCCTGAGCTGCCGCGACATTGGCAACCCGGTCGGCACCGACGCCCGACGGGTCATCTTGGCGCATCCGCACCCCGCATCTGAGGCCCGGGCCCACCACGAGCGCACGCGTGGCCGCCATGCCCGAGAGCGCCCGGGCCCACACGTTGGCGTGAGCCGGCACCACGCACGAGAGGATGGCCCCGTCGGGGGTGCGGTAGCCGCCCAGAATCTCGTCCACGACCGAGCATGCCTTCGCACGGGCCTCATCCTCGGTGATGGCAGCCGGGGTGGCAGCATCCCATGTTCCCAAAAGATCCCCACCCGAAAAGAACCCGAAGCGTGTGAGGCCATTGCCCACATTGACGGCAAGGACGGTCTTCCCGCTCTGCTCGGCCATATCGTGTACCCCCAATTCGCCGGCAAGCTCGCGTGTCCGTCTCAACTATACTGTAACCATCCGAGACGTAACCCGACTCCCCGCCAAGGGGGAGCGGATATGCGAAGGGACGAACATGGGCATTGAGAACGACGGCCGCTCTTCCGGGCGCGGGCAGCTGAGCGTGGCGGGCATCATCATCGGCCTCGTAGGGTGCATCATCATCACGGCATCATCGGTCTACACCGCGCTCAAGATGGGGGCGCTGCCCTGGCCGACCATTTTCACCTCCATCACCTCGCTCGTGCTTCTCCGCGCGTTCGGCCATAGGAGTCTGAACGAGGCCAACGTCACGCAGATCATCATGTCTGCCGGCTCCATGGTGGCGGGCGGCCTCGCCTTCACCATCCCGGGCATCTGGATCCTCGGCCTTGCCGATGAGGTCAGCTGGGTCGATATGCTCCTCGTCGCCCTTGCGGGAACGCTTCTGGGTCTCGTATGCACCGCCCTCATCCGCAGGCGCCTCGTCGAGGAGTCGAACCTCGAGTATCCCATCGGCGTCGCAGCTGCCGAGACCCTCAACGCGAGCAACGCGGGAGGTGCCACGGGCGCCAAACTCTTCGGCTCCATGGCGCTCGCGGGCCTCTGGAGCGTGGCCCGCGATGTGCTGGGCATCATCCCGGCCATGCTCTGCACGCTCCCCATCCCAGGCGTGAGCTTCGGCATCTACAACTCGCCCATGATGCTCTCGGTGGGCTTCCTCGTGGGCGGTGTTGCAGTGGCATTCTGGTTTGCAGGTGCCCTGCTCGGCAACTTCGGCATCATCGTGGGCGGCACCGCAGCCGGTCTTTGGGACGTTACCACGGCACAGGGCATCGTCTCGAGCCTGGGCATGGGCCTCATGATGGGCTCGGGCCTCGGTGTGGTGGTACGCGACATCCTGCCCCAGTTGGCCGGATACCTGCGCGGCCGCGCGGGCACGGGGCTCGGCCGCAAAGATCTCCGCATAGGTGATGCGGGCGTCCTCGGCTTATTCGTCGCCATTGCGGCGCTTCTCATCGGCCTCGGCCTCGGGCTCGGTCCTGTCGCGACGGTCATCATCGTGGCGCTCAGCTTCGTGACCACCATCATGAGCGCGCAGTCGGTGGGACAGACCGGCATCGATCCCATGGAGATCTTCGGCCTCATCGTGCTGCTCGCAGTGGCAGCCACCTGCGATGTCAGCCAAGCGGGGCTTTTCTTCGTGGCGGGCATCATCGCTGTGGCCTGCGGGCTGGGCGGCGACATCATGAGCGATTTCAAGACCGGCCAGATCATAGGGACCGACCCGCGCAAGATGTGGATCGGCCAGGCCATCGGCGCGCTTCTCGGCACGGTTGTCTCGGTCGCGGTGATGGTCGCCCTCGTGGGTGCCTACGGCACGGGTGCCTTCGGCCCCGGCCAGCTGTTCGTCTCGGCCCAGGCCTCGGTCGTGGCGACCATGGTCTCGGGCATCCCCAGCGTGCCCTCGTTTGCCATCGGCCTCGCGGCAGGCATCGCCCTCTATTGTCTGGGGCTCCCCTCGATGATGATCGGCCTAGGCGTCTATCTGCCGTTTTACCTGTCGCTCTCGGCATCTCTCGGCGCACTCGCCAAGCTGGCCTACGACAAGCTGCACAAGGAAGCTGGAAAAGACCGCGACGCCGAGCTCAGCCACGATGATACCGGTGTCATCGTGGCGTCGGGTTTTTTGGGTGGCGAGTCGATCGTGGGAGTCGTCATCGCGCTGGTCACGGTGATCGCAGGTCTTACGGGATAGGCGACCTGCGTGGATTCACGGCGCGAACCCGTCTGCAGCGCCCGTGGCATGGGGGACCCTATGTCCACGGGATACTGGCACAGGGCAGCCCGGAGAGCCTCTCCCACGAACATCCCAATCAAAACGCGAACATGCTGAGGATGATCATGAACATCCCGGGGATGTTCGTGTCTGTATTGGGATGTTCGTGCAAGGCGGGCTCTTCGGGTTGTGAGAAGCCGACAAGCACCCTGCCCCTGCTCACGCTTGTGCGCGGATAAACTCCTCGATGATGCGGTTCACCTCGTCGGGCCTGTCGGTATTCGCGTTGTGGCCCGCGCCCTCGATCCAGACAAGTTCGAGACCCTCCCCTGCAGACCACTTTCGATTGAAGGACTTGACATCGCCCGCATGGTCCTTCTCGCCGCAGACAAGGACTGCCGGGCAGTCGATGTCATAGGAGCGTTCCGTCTCGATGGCGTCGGCGAGCAGCTTATAGCCGAAAGCAGCCAGATCGCAGTATGCGCGCTTGTCGTATCCGTCCATGAAGGAACGCATGAGCTCGCGGCCGTATGCGGTCTCGGCAGTACCTGCGGCACCCCACGCCTTGAGCAGCTTCCAGGGGATAGCCTGATACATGCCCTTGGTGTGCCTGAGGGCGACAAGCTCCCATGTTGGATAATAGCTGCGCTTGAGCGGTGCGGAATCTATCGAGACGAACCCGCCGGCCTTGCCCGGGAACAAATCGATGAAAGCCTGTGCGACGTATCCTCCCATTGACTGCCCCACGAGGATGGGGCGCATAACACCCTCCGCTTCGAGAATGCTATGGAGCCAGAGCGCCATGTCATCCATGGTGAAGTCGAGCCTGAACGGGCGCGATGCGCCGTGTGCGGGCGGGTCCCACACAAGGCAGTTCGCACGGCCGCAGAAGTGCTCGAGTTGGCATTCGAAGAGGCGGTGGTCGGCCGTGAGGCCGGGCAGGAAGACAAGCCACGGGTATCCGGAGCGCACCGTCCCGCCCACCCAGTAGACGATGGTGCCGCCCGGCGTGTCGAACGTGCGGCGCCGCATGCCGGGTGCGGATCCGTCGAGGTTTTCGGCAGTCATGCTTCCTCCCTAGTTGGAATCCGTGAGCTTAACGCTTGGCGCTCTTCATTGCAAGAGACGGGCTTATCCACATTCTACGCCCGCTTCATCTGAGGGTGCCTCATGCAGGGCAATGCAAGGGCGAGATAATGAGGGACCGTCTGCCAGCCGATGCCTGCTACAATGCGTGTGCTGAGGAAAGGAAGCTGCCATGTCGATCGAGCGGGCACGTGCATATCTGGCCGAGCGCGGTCTGGAAGACCACATCATGGAGTTCGAGCAGTCCAGCGCCACCGTCGAGCTCGCCGCCCAAGCCGTGGGTTGCGAGCCCGCATGCATTGCCAAGACCCTCTCGTTCCACGTGGGCGGACGCGTTGCCCTCATCCTCTTCGCCGGGGATGCGCGTATCGACAACCAGAAGTTCAAGCTGCGGTTCCATGTTAAAGCCAAGATGCTTCGAGCCGAGGAGGCCGAGGAGCTCATCGGCTACGGTGTGGGCGGCGTCTGCCCCTTCGGTGTGAACGCGGGCTGCGATATCTACCTCGATGATTCGCTCAAACGCTTCGATACGGTCTACCCCGCCGCCGGCAATGCGGCAAGTGCGGTCCGCCTCACGCTCGAAGAGCTCGAGCGCGCCTGCAGCCCCTGCGCATGGGTCGATGTCTCCAAGCTTTCCTGACCCAGCGCGGGGAATGCACAGGAGGGACGGTCCTCCCTGTGCATTCCCCGTGCTGGGTCACACTGGGGACGGTCCTCCCTGTGCATTCCACCTGCCATGACAAGACACAGGAGAACGCCCCACACGAGGCGGGGCGTTCCTATCGAAAAGATCCTAGGTCACGACCTGCAGGAAAGACGGGATAAGCTCGCCCTCGTAGTAGAACAGGCCGCGCCCCACCTCGGAGAGATCCCAGAAGCGCTGCGGATGATCGGGATAGGCTGCATAGCCGCCTGCGTAGGTCTCGATGCGGTTGCCCGAGGGATCGAAGAAGTAGATGGTCTGGCCGCGGGTGATGGCGTGCCGGGTCGGGCCCACATCGCGCTTGACGCGGTTCTTGCCGATGAGGTCGGCGGCGAGGCCGAGGTTGTTCCAATCCTGCAGGAAGAACGCGAAGTGGTGTATCCTGCCGGGGGTGGCATACTCGACGAAGGCGATATCGTGGGCCTTCATGCCACCGGTCAGCCACGTGGCGAAGCGGGTGCCCTCTTCGGTGTTGCAGATCTCGGGTGCGTACATGCCGAGGACCTCGATGAAGTAACGCTCCGCCTCGGCGGCACCCGGGCCGTAGAGCAGAAGGTGATCGAAGCGCTGCGCCTGCATGCCGTGCGGCATCTCATCTCCCCAGGGATCGGGGTTCACGAGCATCGGGATCTGGCTGGCCTGCTCGACCTCGGCGTAGAGCTCTATGCGGTGGCCGGTGCAGAGGGTGAAGCCGTAACGCTTGCCGAAACCGGGCTGGTCCGTGTTCGCGGGGACCTCGTCGACGGCATAGCCGAACTCCTCGGTAGCCTTTGCGAGCTCTTCGAGAACCTCGGGGCTCTCGACCTTGATGGCCACATAGTCGAAGCCGGGCTCGTCCGCCTCGCGCAGGACGACCGAGTGATGGTCGAACTCGTCATAGCCCTTGAGCATGGCGCGGCCATCCTCGGTGCGCCCGACCTCATTGAGGCCTACGATGTTCGTATAGAACCTCACCGATTCCTCAAGGTCGAGGACGCGCATCTGGATCAGCCCGGGGCGTAGGGTCTTTGTCAATGACATGGTCTTGCCTCCTTCTCCTTCTTGCTAATAGACTGGCTGGATAACTGCCTTGCAAACCTGCTCTGCTCTTTCCTCCCCGGCGGCCCTATCGGTCAGAACAGCCGATAGGTGATGTCGCTGGACGGTCTCACGCAGCACGCGAGCACGATACCGGCGGCCTGCTCCGCCTCGGAGATCTGCGCACGGCTCATGCGCTTGAAGATCTCATAGCCTCCTTCCGAGACCTGCACCTTGCACACCCCGCAACCGCCTCCATGGCAGCCCTTCGGGCCGTTGCCTGCGCGGCGCATGCCCACGAGCAGGCACTCGTCATCCCTCACGGGGAAGGTGAGGCCGCTCGCGGCATCCGTTGCGATGTGGACGGCGGCGGCCATCTTCCTAGAGCCTTCCTGCGACGGCGCTGCTCTTGAGTTGGTAGGCGACGTCGATGATCATGTCCTCCTGACCGCCCACCATGCCGCGTCGCCCGAGTTCCACGAGGATATCGCGGGGATCGAGGTCGTTCTTCGCGGCAGCGTCGTAGACATGGAGCAAAAAGCTCGAGTACACGCCCGCATAGCCGAGCATCATCGAGCCGTTGTCGATGATCTGCGGACGCAGCATCATGGGCTCGACCACGTCTTGGGCCAGATCCATAAGGCCGTAGAAATCCGCGCCCGTCTCAATGCCGTTTCGTCTGAGCACGCCAGCGAGCAGCTCGATCTGGGCGTTGCCGGCACCCGCACCGAGTCCGCGCAGGGTCCCGTCGAGGTAGCTCACGCCGGCTTGGACGGCGGCGAGCGAGTTGGCGATGGCCATGCCGAGGTTGTTGTGCGCATGGAACCCCACGGGGATCTCCACGGCATCGAGCACGGCGCCGATGCGCTCCTTGACGTCATCGGGCATGAGGTAGCCTGCGGAGTCGGCGAGATTGATGTAATCCGCGCCATAGCTCTCCATCTTCTTGGCCTCCTCGGCGATGCGCTCAACGGGGGCCATGTGCGCCATCATCAAAAAGCCCACAGCCATCATGCCGAGATCCTTGGCAGCATGGATGTGCTCGGCGCTCACGTCCGCCTCCGTCACATGCGTTGCGACGCGGACGACCGAGGCGCCGCACTCCTGGGCGCGCTTGAGGTCGGCGATGGTGCCGATGCCCGGAAGGAGCAGAACGGTGAGCTTGGCATTCCTCACGTGCTTGGATGCGGCCTCGAGCAGGTCGAACGTATCCACCTTGGAGAAGCCGTAGTTGTAGCTCGAGCCGCCCAAGCCATCGCCGTGGCTGAGCTCGATGAGCTCCACGCCGCAGGTATCGAGTTTCTCGACGATCCTCTCGACCTGCTCCTCGGTGAAGCTGTGACGAACCGCATGGCTGCCGTCACGAAGGGTCGAATCGACCAGTTTGATGCGATCTGCCATTACTTCCTCCCCTCCTCGAGCATCTTCTCGGCGATCTTCTCGGCAGCCGCGACGGCTGCGGAGTTGATGATGTCCAGGTTGCCGCTGTACGCCGGCAGAAAGTCAGCTTGGCCCTCGATCTGGATGATGGCGGTGACACGGTCGCCTTCCATGGTGGGCGGAACGCGCAGCTGATAGCCGGGCACATACTCTTTGATGTCGGCGACCATGGCCTCGATCGAGGCGCGGATATCCCCGAAGGGCACGCCCCTGTCCTTGACCCTCACATGGACCGTGTTGGTCATCATGAGCGGCGGCTCGGCGGGGTTCAGGATGATGATCGCCTTGCCCTTGTCGGCTCCGCCCACGACCTCGATGCCCTTGCTCGTGGTCTCGGTGAACTCGTCCATGTTGGCGCGCGTGCCGGGGCCGGCGCTCTTGCTCGAGATGCACGAGATGATCTCGCCGTAGGCGGCACCCGCAACACGGGCGACGGCGTGGACGATGGGGATGGTCGCCTGGCCGCCGCAGGTCACCATATTGATGTCGGGTTCTGCCGAGAGCTGGTCGAGGTTCACGACCGGCACGCAGTAGGGGCCCGTCGCAGCCGGCGTGAGGTCGATCGAGATGATCCCGGCCTCCCTCAGGGCGGGGCCGTTGAACTTGATGTGCGCAGCAGCGCTTGTGGCGTCGAATGCGATCCTGATGTCCTTGTCTCCATCGCGGACAAGGCCCTGAACGCCTTCGATGGTGGTCGGCACGCCGAGCGAGCGGGCACGCTTGATGCCTTCGGATTCGACGATGCCCGCCATCATGGCCATCTCGAGATGCTTGCTGCGGAAGATCTTGTACATCAAGTCGCTGCCGATGTTTCCCGGGCCGATGACGGCCACTTTGATCCTTTCTTCCATAACAACCCTTTCCTGAATCGAATCGTATCCCGCGATCAGACGAACCGTGCGGTGACGCTGCCCGCATCACCGAAGTCGGCAGTGAAGACATCGCCTCTGGCAGCCTCGGGAGCCGAGGAGAAGGCACCGGAGAGGATAACCTCCCCCGCCTTGAGCGCAACACCGTAGCCCCAGAGGCGGTTGGCGAGCCACGCGACGGCGACGGCTGGGTCTCCCAGTACGGCGGCACCCGTGCCTTCGCCCACGACCTCGCCGTTCTTATAGAGGACCATGCGCACCGAGGGGAGATCCACCTCATCGAGGGAAAGCTTCTTGGTGCCTAGGACGTAACGGCCCGAAGAGGCGTTGTCAGACACGGTGTCGACGAGTTTGATCTTCCAATCGGCAACGCGGCTGTCGACGATCTCGAAGGCAGCCACCACGTAGTCGGTCGCTGCACGCACATCCTCGGCCGTGACATGGCCACCGGTGAGGTCATCCTTGAGGATGAAGGCGAGCTCGCCCTCGATCTTGGGCTGCATGAGCCGGTCGATCTCGCAGGAGCCGTCGGTGCAGTCCATCGCTGCGAAGAGATGCCCGTAATCGGGCTCGTCGACGCCGAGCTGCTTCTGGATGCCCTGCGAGGTGAGGCCGATCTTCTTTCCGGAGATGACATGGCCCTCGCGCACGACGCGCTCGACGTTGGCAAGCTGGATGGCGTAGGCGTCATCGATATCGAGCGCGGGTTCCATCTCCGTCAGGGGTGGGATTGCCACACGCGTGCCCTCTGCGTCGTAGAGCATATCGGCGAATTTCTGAATACTGTCCCTATCCATGGAGTCCCCCTCCTGGCCCTGAAAAGTCTTGGATTGTAGATGCGGCCGCCCGCCGCAACGGGCGGCCTGCCGCGCCCCTAGCGCGCGAAGAAGAGCTTGAGCTGCTCGGCGAACTCCTCGGAGCGCTCGATCTGCGACCAGTGGCCGCACTTGCCGAACACGTGCAGCTCGGCGTTGGGGATGAGCTGGAGCAGCTTGTAGGAATTCTCCAGCGGGATGACGCGGTCCTCACGGCCATGGATGATCAGCGTCTCGTGCTGGATATCACGGATATAGTGCTGGTTGCCGGCCATGTCCTCCACACCGTCCTGGCGCGGCTCGGGGAACATCGCGGAGAAGCTCTCTTGGAAGCCGGGCTGGATGGAGCCCTGGTAGCGGGACTCGGCAAGCTCGGGCGTTGCGAAGGTGTGGTCGTAGGTGAAGATCTCGAGCAAGCGCTCCATGTTGGCGGGAGATGGGGTGTAGCCCCATACCTTGTCGAGACCGTAGGTGATGGGGAAGCTCACGCCCATGGCGCCCATGAGGACGAGCTTGTTGACGCGCTCGGGGGCCTTGATGGCCACGGAGAGCGCCAGCGCGCCGCCGAATGAGTTGCCGATGAGGTTGGCCTTCTCGATGCCCAGGGCGTCGAAGAGGTCGAGGGTCTGCCGGACCCAGACGTTCATGCTGAAGGTCTGGCCCTCGATGCGCTCGGTGTAGCCGAAGCCTACCAGATCGGGGGCGATCACGCGGTAGTCCTTCTCGAGGAAGGGGAAGATCTTGTTCCAGTTTGCGTAGGCGGTGACGCCGGGACCGGAACCATGGAGGAACACGACAGGGAAGCCCTCGCCACGGTCATGGTAGTTGGTCTTGAACGCGCCCGTCTGGATCGAGCAGGCAATCTCGGGTCTTGTCTGGGTCATGGTGCTGTCCTCTCTCTGCTTCGCTTGTATCCTCTACACATGCATTACTGTGCTAGAAACCGTGTGGAGATGTCCTTGGCTGCGAGCTTGGTCTCCTTGATGATCCGCTTGAGACGCGTGCCGTACATGTCGCGGACCTGCCCGGCAAGGCTCACGGCGAAACGAACGCGTCCATCACGATCGGTGATGGGGGCTGCCACGCAGCGCAAACCCTCCATCGTCTCACCATCGTCCATCGCGTAGCCCTGCTCGCGGATCTGCGCAAGCTCCTTCTCGAGGCTCTTGGGCGACGTGATGGTGCGCGAGGTGAGGGCCGGCAGCCCCTTCTGGCTCAGATAGCGCTTGAATTCCGTCGCGCTCTTCTGGGCGAGGAGGACCTTGCCGAGGCCGCTGCAGTGCATGGGCAGCCGAATACCCACTTCGGAGACGATGCTGATAAGCGAATCGGGCTCGATCTTCTCCAGATAGAGCACCTCGCCGTTGTCCTCGGCACCCAGATGCACGGTCTCGCCGAACTCCTTGTTGAGGCGCCTCATGATGGGCAGGGCGGCCTCACGGATGTCCCACGAGCGTGCGACCTTGTTGCCGAGCTCGAAAAGACGGACGCCCAGACGGTAGTTTCCCGTATCATCGGACTGCTCTACGAGCCTACCCTCGCGCAAGGTCGCAAGCAGGCCGTGGATCGTGCTCTTGGGAAGCCCTGCCTGCTGGGAAATCTGCGTGAGGCTCATGCCATCCGCTTTCCCGCCCAAGATGTCGAGGAGCATGATCGCCCTCTCGACAGACTGGACGGTATGGCTCCTAGCCGCGCCTGCTTGATTCTCCCCCACGCCTTGCCCCCTCGGCCTCTTCCCGGTCGGCATCTCGCAACGTGCCCTACGTACATCGGCAGTGCGATTGGCTAGAATCTAACACGCTGGATATTCGGCGGATTCTTGTTATTCGATAATACCGAACAGTCATTCGTCATATACGAATTGTGATTTATGTGGCTTCTACCTGCGCTTTTGTCGCACCATTGAGCATATTTCCTGCCGCTTGCCGATTCAACAATCGGTAAGCGGCAGATTCTCGAATGGCCATTCGATTTTTTAACGGTATTCCCATGCGGCCACGCCACGGAACGCCTTTTTGCACAGGGAGGACCGTCCCTACTGTGCATTGTGTGGCTATCGGGCCGCATGCACAGGGAGGACCGTCCCTACTGTGCATTGTGTGCACACTGGGGACGGTCCTCCCTGTGCATTCCCCGTGCTGGGTCAGGCGGCTGAGACGTAGCCCTTCCCCGCCTCGATGGCAGCTTTGTTGGCGTCGAAGAGATGGGCCTTCCGCGCGGGGATCACATGGCGGAGCGCCTCGTCGATAGTCTCTTCTCCCACGCAGCCCGCCTCGCGCAGCACCGTGCCCAAAAGGACCATGTTGGCAAGGTCATGCATGCCCCTATCGGCTGCCATCTGGGTGGCGGGCACGTAGAAGACGTCGACATCGGTGCGCTCCACCTTACGGGTGACGAGGGTCGAGTCGACGAAGATCTTCCCGCCGGGCGCGACCAGCGGCTCGTACTTATCCAACGAGGGCGCGTTCATCACGACGAGCACGTTGGGATGCTGCACGATGGGCGAACCCACCGGCGTATCGCTCAGGATGACGTTGCAGTTGGCGGTGCCGCCGCGCATCTCGGGACCGTAGGAGGGCAGCCAGCTCAGCTCGCGGCCCTCCAGAAGCCCGGCATA
>JAKPQM010000121.1 GCA_029546925.1 Actinomycetes bacterium | reverse complement strand
CCGCAGCGAAGTCATCGCCCGTCATCCTCGTTGCTATGCCCGCGAGGAGGTTATCTTCGACCCGCTCCATTATCTCCCGCTGATCGAGCAGAAGATCAATGCATTCGACCAGGCCGCCCCTTTGCAGGGCTGGGATTTGCCCGAAGCGTTCACGACACTGCAGCGGTTGATGGAAGGCCGCATGCACAAACATGGCAGGCGTGAATATGTACAGGTGCTGCGCCTGCTGGAAACGTTCACCGTCGCCGATCTCCAGGCGGCGGTGGAACAGGCCATTGATCTTGGCGCCATCGGCTTCGATGCCGTCAAGCACCTCGTCCTGTGCCGGGTCGAACGCGTACCGCCCAGGCTGGACCTGGACGTCTATCCCTTCCTGCCACGCACCACGGTCGAGAAGACTTTTGCCAGAGCCTATCTGAGCCTGCTCTCCGACCAGCAGGAGGCCGCATGAGCGATCAGGCCCCGGAGCTTCTTCTCGCTCACAATCTCAAGGCACTCAAGCTGCCTACGTGCCTGCGAGAGCATCACAAGCTCGCGCGGCAATGTGCCGCAGAAGGCGTCGATCATATCCGCTTCCTCGCCCGTCTCGTCGAGATGGAAATGATCGACAGGGAGCGTCGTATGGTCGAGCGGCGCATCAAGGCCGCGCGCTTCCCCGCCGTCAAAAGCCTCGACACCTTCGACTTCACCGTCATCCCCAGGCTCAACAAGATGCAGGTGCTCGAGATGGCGCGCTGCGAGTGGATCGAGCGGCGTGAGAACGCCATCGCTCTGGGACCATCGGGCACCGGAAAGACGCACGTAGCGTTGGGGCTCGGACTGGCAGCATGCCAGAAAGGGCTGTCGGTGGGCTTCACCACTGCGGCGGCGCTGGTCAGCGAGATGATGGAGGCGCGCGACGAGCGGCGACTACTGCGCTTCCAGAAGCAGATGGTCGGATACAAGCTGCTCATCATTGACGAACTGGGCTTCGTACCGCTCTCCAAGACCGGCGCCGAACTGTTGTTCGAGCTGATCTCTCAGCGTTACGAACGCGGCTCCACCTTGATCACCAGCAATCTGCCCTTCGACGAATGGACCGAAACCTTCGGATCCGAGCGTCTCACAGGCGCGCTCCTCGATCGCCTGACCCATCACGTCAGCATCCTCGAGA
>JAKPQM010000101.1 GCA_029546925.1 Actinomycetes bacterium | reverse complement strand
GGGAACCTCGCCGCCATCGACAGGCTGGCCCATGACGTTCCAAACGCGGCCGAGGGTAGCCTGACCCACCGGCATCATAAGGGGATGTCCGGTGTCCTTCACCTTGAGGCCGCGCTGCAGGCCATCCGTGGAGGACATGGCAACCGTGCGCACGACGCCTCGGGGCAGCTGCGACTCGACCTCGAGCACCATGGAGAGGTGGCCCACGGGCGTATCGGCTTCGACGGTGAGTGCCGTGTAGATCTCGGGAACCTGCCCCTCGAATTTAACGTCGACGACCGGGCCGACGATGCGGATAATGGTTCCCTCGCCCACACTGCGATTCATGTAATTGTATGCAGCATCCTCGAGTGCGGTGCGCGTTTCCTGCTTGGCATCTATCATCAGGCATTCTCCTCCAAAGCGGATGCCCCGCCGATAATCTCGTTGAGTTCTGCGGTGATGGATCCTTGGCGTACGCGGTTGTAGGTGCGCGAGAGCACCTCCAAGGCCTCCTCGCCGTTGTCGGTAGCCGATTGCATGGCACGGCGGCGGGCACCGTGCTCTGCTGCCGCAGAGTCGAGGAGCGCATGGTATACCACCGTGCGCACGTAGGCGGGGATGAGGTAGCCCAGCACCTCGGTCGCAGAAGGATCGAACTCGAACTCCGTCTCCAGAACGTGCTCGATCTCGCCCAGGGCCTCGCGGGAACGGGGTTTGTTGGGCATCATGAGATCGGACCGGGAGATCGGCAGGAGCTGCTCGGCGACATAGGTCTGGTCTACCCGGCTCTTGGCATGCCAGTAGTAGATCTTCACGAGGTCGAAGTCGCCGGCGATGTAGCCGTCCATCACGAAGGTGGCGATACGGTCGGCCTCATCCTGTGTGGGCTCCGATGATATGCCGATGAAGGTCATGGCGGGCGTGATGCCATGGAAGGCGAAATACTCGCTCGGCTTTCGGCCGCAGGTGATGACCTCGGACGCGATGCCCTTGGCCTCGAGTTCGGCCATCTCGTGCTCGACCTGGCGCTCGGGTATGCCGTTGAAGCTGCCGGCGAGACCACGATCGGAGGCGATGAGGATGAAGAGGACCTTCAGCATGCGGCTGTGCTCCATGAGGAGCGGGTGGGTGTCGTCGCCTGCTGCCCCTGCCACGTTGGCGAGCATGCGCGTGAGGGCATCCTTGTAGGGCATGGCCTCCTCGGCCCGTTCGAGGGCATGGCGGATACGCGCCGTGGAGATCGTCGCCATGGTGCGCGTCATCTGCGTGGTGCTCTTGATGGAGTCCATACGCCTCTGCATGTCGTGAAGGTTGGCCATCTACCGTGCCCTTATCTCCGCAGCGGCCTCAAGATCAAGGCGCGTGCTGCGGTTGGGATGATCGATGAGGAACTGCTCCTTGAAGGCCTCGACCGCCTTCTCGAGCTTCTCGCCGGTCTCGTCGGAAATCTTGCCCGAACGCACGATCTCGCGCAGATCGCTGTGGTGGCTCTGCAGGTAGGCCGTGAGCTCATCGCGGAAAGTGACGACGTGATCGAGGTCGAGATCGTCGACGTAGCCCTCCTTGGCAGCATAGATGACGATGGCCTGATCGGCCACGTCGAGCGCCGAGAAACGCCGCTGTTTCAGGAGCTCCGTCATGTGCGCGCCATGGTTGAGCTGATGCTGGGTCGCAGCGTCGAGATCGCTTCCGAACTGTGCGAATGCCTGCTTCTCACGGTAGCTCGCCAAATCGAGGCGCAGCGTTCCCGCAACCTGCTTCATGGCCGCCTCCTGGGCGGCACCACCGACGCGCGACACCGAGATGCCCATGTCGACTGCCGGGCGCTGGCCTTGGAAGAACAGGTTGCTCTGGAGGTAGATCTGGCCATCGGTGATGGAGATCACGTTCGTGGGGATGTAGGCCGAGACATCGCCTTCCTGGGTTTCGATGATGGGGAGGGCCGTGAGGGAGCCCGCGCCGTTCTCATCGGAGAGCTTGCACGCACGCTCCAAGAGGCGCGCGTGCAGGTAGAAGATATCGCCGGGATACGCTTCGCGCCCAGGCGGGCGGCGCAGCGTGAGCGACATCTGGCGGTAAGCGACGGCCTGCTTGGAGAGATCGTCGAAGACGACGAGCACGTGGCCGCCGGGATGGGTTGCATCGGCTGGATTGCCGTCCTTGTCGTTATACATGAAGAACTCGCCGATAGCAGCACCTGCCATGGGGGCGATATATTGCAGGGGAGCGGAATCGGAGGCAGCTGCGGAGACGATGATCGTCTTCTCGAGGACACCATGTTGGGAGAGGATATCGCAGATGGAGGCGACCGTGGAGGCCTTCTGCCCGATGGCGACGTAGATGCAAACCATATCCGTATCACGCTGGTTGACGATGGCGTCGATGGCGATAGCGGTCTTGCCGGTCTTGCGGTCGCCGATGATGAGCTCGCGCTGGCCGCGGCCTATGGGGATCATGGCGTCGATGGCGATGATGCCGGTCTGGACCGGCTCGCAGATGGGCTGGCGGGCCATGATGCCGGGAGCCTTGAACTCGATGGGGCGGTGATGGGTCGTCTCGATGGGACCGAGGCCGTCGATGGGCTGTCC
>JAKPQM010000099.1 GCA_029546925.1 Actinomycetes bacterium | reverse complement strand
ATAACCGAGAGGAAGAGCCAGATGACCTGGTTGACGGCAAGGTTGGGGGCAAGGCGCGTGACGAACGCGATGCCTATGCCCGAGAGCATGAAAACGGTCGGGAGCAGCGCGGGATCCGCTGCAGGCGCGAGGAAGCGCACGGCGATATGGGCCACCGTGAATGCGGCGAACAACGCAATCGGTACGGTAAGCGTCTGCAACGTGAGCTCAGCAGAGGTGTTGAGCACGTACATCGCATAAAGCAGCGTGACGGGGATGGCGGCTAGGACGAGCAGGCCAAGCTCTGCATTACGTCCCAATCCACGCTCGGGATTCATACCTTACGCACCTCCCCCGCTGTTCGACACCGACGCGTTCATCTGACCCTGATCCGAATTCTGCACGGCATTCGCACCCGCCGCAGCCTCGCCCTCGGGAGCCTCGTCGGAAGGGGTGACGGTGGCGCCGGTAGGGTCGCCATCGGATTTGGCCTCCTCCGCCTTCTCGGCGGCACGGGTTTTCTCGGCATCGATCTGGTCGCGATACGATTCGACGATGGTGTGGGCCTCGGCCTCGCTCGATACTTGGATGCCCTGCTCGAGCTGCACTTGGACGGCATCGGGCAGATCCTTGATGAGAATAGTCGTCGGCTCGATGAGCTCGTAGAGCGGCATCCCCGCGACATCTGCATTTATGCCCTGGTAGATCCCCACGGTATCGCCGTCGGCCCCAAGATACCACTCGCTCTTGACGAAGGCGATGAACAGGGCGAGGACCGCGAGGAGCGCTGCCGCGACACCTGCGGCGAAGATGCCGATGCGCTGCAGCAAGCGCCTGCGCTCCATCTCGGCGATACCATCGTTTAAGATGTCGACCACGAGCACGGTGACATTGTCCGCCCCTCCGGCCGTGAGCGCTGCGGAGACGAGCTTGTCGGCGGCGGCCTGGGGGCTTGCGCTCGAGACCGTGAGCAACTCGATCTCGCGGTCATCGACCATGGAGGAGAGCCCATCGGAGCAGAGGATCACGCGGTCGCCCGTGCGCACATCGAGCGTGTAATGGTCGGCGTACATCTCGGGATCGGAGCCCAGGGCACGCGTGATGACCGAACGCGACGGATGGACGCGCGCCTCGTCTTCGGTGATCTGACCCGCATCGACAAGCTCCTCGACGAACGAGTGGTCATGCGTGATGCGGACGATCCTGCCCTCGTGGAGCAGGTACACGCGCGAGTCGCCAACGTGGGCAATCGCCATGCGGTCGCCCTTGATGAGCACGGCAGATACGGTGCAGCCCATACCGGGCTTGCCGCGCCCCTCTTCAGCTCCTTTGATAACGGCACGGTTGGCTGCCTCGATCGCGGCCCCCAACAGGATGTCATCGGGTTCGGCAGGGGCCTGGGCACCGACGGTCTCGACCGCGATGGAGCTCGCGACCTCGCCGGCAGCGTGGCCTCCCATCCCGTCGCTCACCACGAAAAGCGGTGTGCGCACGAGGAAGGAGTCTTCGTTATGGCTGCGGACCAAACCCACATCGGAGCGGCATCCCCATGAGATGAAGTGGTTCTGACCCGAGACGACATCGTCGCCGATGCGGTTCTCAACGGGAACGGCCACACGACCGGGAGCCTCGATCGGCTCTATGGGCTTGGTGTTCTGCTCGTCGCTCATCGGCGGCTCACCCGCATGATCGTATCGCCAATCTGAACCTCATCACCATCCCTGATGGTGACCGCCTGCTCGATGAGGTGGTTGTTGACAAGGGTCCCATTGAGGGAACCGAGATCCTCGAGGACGAGCGCCGGCCCTTGGAGCGAGAAGCGCGCATGCGTGGCGGAAACGTAGGGCTCGTCAACCACGATGTCGGAATTCGGCGAGCGCCCCACCACCACCGGTCCGAGGATATCCACATGAAGGCCGCGCAACGATTGCATGCCCTTCTCGACATCGATCGACCAGATGGCGGCGTCCTTGCGCTGCCCGCGCACGAGAGCAACGCCTGTGCGCATGGCGGCGAACAGGAACATGTACATCAGGACGACGAAGATGATGCGCCCTGCAAACAGGACGAGATCGATCATGCTAGTTCTCCCTGAACTCGAGGTTGGTGAGACCAACCGTGACGAGATCACCGTCGTGCAGGACGCACTCATCGACATCGACGTCGTTTACAAGCGTCCCGTTTGTGGAGCGCAGATCGATGATGTGCCAGTAGCGGCCATCGTATTTGAGCTCCGCATGCCGGCGCGAGATGTTGGGATCGGTAAGCACCACGCTGGCTTGATTGCGCTCGCGACCGATGATGGCGGATGGCGCGGCAAATGAGAACGTGCGGCCCGTCTGGCGGTCGATGAGGAGCGCGGTAGCCACAGGAGCAGGGACCTGCGGAGGCACGAGCTCATCCGCCGCAACGGGGACGAGCGCCGGGAGATCGGCGGCAGATGCGCGGCGCTGCGTCTGGGGAACCTTCGGGGCAGCTGCGAAATCCAGTGCGGAGAGCGGTTGGAGATCGTCGAGGACATCCTCGTCAAGAACGTCGAGGCCGTCATCGGCGATGATGTTGTCGATGGAAAGCGGGTTGGGTGCGGGGGCGGGAGCGGGAATCGCGACGACACCCGATTGGGCGGCAGCCCCGCCCACACCGGCGTTGCCCGCAAGGAAGACCTTCTCCTCCTTATGCAGGCGCGAAAGCGTGGAGGCGTCGATATTCTCGGCGAAGACCGCGAACTTACCTGATTTGAGAGAGGGATCGACCATGAAGCGCACGAGGGGTCTGCCTACGAAGACATAGCCCTTCTTGTTGGCCTGAGAGGCAACGAAGGTTGAGACCTCATCGGTGATGGACGCGTAGAGCGGGCGCATGAGGTCGTCGTCGGCAGATGAGACCAGCACCGTGTAGAGCGCAGGAGCGGTGTCTATGCCGTCGATCTCGTACGTCTCGTTCTCCATCTCCTTGGCAGCGCGCTTGGCGAGCTTCCTGAAGGAGAAGGGCTCGACATATCCTTGGGGTGCGGTCTCGAAGAGCGCAGCGATGCGCCCCTCGAAGTCGGAGAAGAAGCTCATTGTTCATCGCCTTCCTGGTCCCATTGGAGCGGACCTCTCAGGGCTGTCGCGACACACATACATAGCGTTAAGGATACCGCGCAGCCGACAGTCGGTGCATCAGGAGCGGTCCCTATTCCGCCATTCTCCACGTGAGCAGCGTAAATGAGTCCAGCTATAACGACGGCACAGCCCACGATCTGGCCGAGTACGCCTGCGCCAACGCTTCCCTGCCTCATAAAGGCGGATCCTGCTAGGGCAGCAAAGCCGCACCCCAGCATAACGACCCAGACCTCGGGGCGGACGAAGGTCTCGGCCAAGGCATAGACGAGCGGAGTGGCCGCGAACCCGGCTTCGACTGCGAGCGAGAAAAACGTGCCGAAGAGATAGCCCGCCATGCCGGTTGCGAGGGCCTCGAAGGGCTCGAGCGCGTAGATGGCCAGCGCGACGCCCGCGATGGGGAACGGCGTTGCAGCAGGAAGCAGGAGCGCCGCAGAGGCGAGATGGTCGCGGCGCCCAGCCACGATCCACCAGAAAGCAAGCGCAAGGGCTGTCAGGCCGGAAAGCGGGAAAGACATGTTGGTTGCAAGCGTGGTCGCAACGGCAGCAACCGTGGCGGCCCCTGCGAGCGCCGAGCCCAGCGGAGGCCAGAGCGCAGCTGCGGCAGCACCGATGAGGGCTCCCGTGAGGGTGGTGGTGGCGTCGTATGCCAGCACGGGCTCAAGGGCGATGCGTACCACCATGAACGTCAACGCAGCGGTGAGCAGGCGCACGACCGCGGTCTCGGCCCAGGGAAAACGGATGTAAAAGGGCAGATGGCGAGCCCCCCATGCAGGCTCGCTCGTCTCCTCGTCCTCGGACGACTGCCCCACGAGCTCGCGCAACGAGAACGCCCCGTCCTCGGGATCGCCCAGGCCGGCGAGCACATCGTGGGCGAAATCCCCGATGTCGGACATACGGTCCTGCGGGTTGGGGGAAAGCGCCTGGAACAGGGCATCTTCGACGATGCCCGAAAGCGCCGGGCCGGCTTTCGAGAGCGGAGGTTTGGGGCCGCGCTCGATCTTGCCGAGCGAGACCTCGGCCGTTGAAGCCGCAAAGGGGCTCTTGCCTGTGAGGGCTTGCCAGAGGACAACCGCCAGCGAGAAGATGTCGGTGCGCTCGTCTACGAGATCGCCCTCGATCTGCTCGGGAGGCATGTAGCCTATGGTGCCGCCGCGTGCGCCGCCGTAGCCTGCCGCAGAGGCGAGCGTGGCCATGCCGAAGTCTGCGAGCTTCACGGTGCCGGCGCGGTCGATCATGATGTTTGTCGGCTTGATATCGAGGTGGAGCACGCCGTTCTCGTGTGCGAACGCCAGGGCATCTGCAACGGATGAGAGGATGTGGGCCACTTCCTGGTGGGTGAGCGTGCCGCCCTCGACACGCTGCAAGAGCTCTGCCACGGTGAGGCCGTCCACATATTCCATCACGAGATAGGCGTAGCCCTCGTCGATCTCGAAATCGAAGACGGTCACGATGTTGGGATGAGCGAGTAAGCAGGCTGTTCTCGCTTCGGCAAGAACCTCGTTGGCGGTTGAGGTCATACGCGCATCGCCAAGATAGCGCGGGTCGGCTATAGGGATGCGCTTGATAGCCACGCGACGCTGCAGGCGCACATCCCAGCACACGCAGACCGTGCCGAATCCGCCGGTACCGGCACTGCCGAGCATGCGATAACGGCCGAGAAGGACCTGCTCCATGGGCTCGGCATCGAGCGGTATGGCGCGCAAACGGGTCTTGTCGACCGTGGGAGTTGCCAAGACAGTCTCCTGCTGCGATTAAAGTATGTTGGTCATGACGCTGCTATTCTAGCAGTTCGCATGCAAAAAAGGCAGATCGCCGCGAAAACTGCCGAGCACGTTTCCGTTTTTCGGTTTTTCTCGGAGAAAGACCGGTTGGCGAGCGGCGAATCGGGCAGAACTCACAGGTGGTCGGCAGTTTTGCCAGCAGCTGCTATCTCCACTGTGCCGTTGTCGCGCACGCGCACGCGCCCTTCGGCGAGCAGGCCGACAACCTCGGGATAGAGGGCGTGCTCGATCTCGTGGATGTGGGCCTCGAGCTCGTCGAGCGTCCAGCCCTCCTCCACGGCAAGCGCGCGCTGCGCGATGATGGGGCCGCAATCGTAGCGATCGTCGGCAAAGTGCACCGTCACGCCCGTGACCTTGACGCCGTATTCGTATGCATCCCGGATACCATGCGCGCCCTTGAAACTGGGGAGCAGCGCGGGGTGGAGATTGACGATGCGATTGGGAAAGGCATCGAGGAGCGGCGCATGCACCATGCGCATGTAACCTGCCATGAGGATATAGTCCACGCCTCGGCTGCGCATCTCGGCAGCGATGATCCTATCGGCGGTATGCGCCTCGTCGTAGAAGCTCTTGTCCATGGTGAGGGTCTGGATTCCTGCCGCTTGAGCGCGCATGAGCCCGTATGCATCCGCGCGGGAGGAGACCACGAGCTCGATGGATGCGCCGAACATGCCATCTGCGATGCGGTCGATGATGGCCTGCAGGTTGGTCCCGCTTCCGCTGATAAGGACGCCCAGCTTGATGCTCATGAAAACGCTCCTTCCTCATGACGGGGTGGACGGGGGCGTGAACGGGGGGACGGGGGCCCTGTTCACGCCCCCGTCCACCCCGTCCGCCCCGTCATCGGTACACCACGTTGCCTGTTCCCGCCACGCACTCGCCCATCAAAAACGGCGGGAAGCCCTGCTCCTCAAGGGCTTCGGCAACATCGTCCACATCGTCGGGGGCGCAGATGACGGCCATACCCACGCCCATGTTGAAGGTACGGTACGCCTCGTCGGCGGAGAGGCCCGCCGCGCGCACCATATAATCGATCACGGGGGGCACATCCCATGCGGGAACGGGAAACGCGCCATCCGCCTCGGTGTCGCCGCGATCGATCAGGGCGTCGAGATGGGCTGGCAGCGCCCGATCGAGGTTCTCCGTTATGCCGCCGCCGGTGATGTGGGCCATGGCATGGATGGGAGCGCCCGCCTTGAGCGCCGCGATCAGGGCGCCCGCATAGATGGTGGTGGGACGGAGCACGGCATCGGCGAGCGATTCCCCGACCAGCTCATCGAGGGGCTCGTTCAGCTCATCGACGGTCCTGCCCTCGATGGCGACCTTGCGCACGAGCGAGTACCCATTGGAGTGGATGCCGCTCGAAGGCAGGCCGAGAATCACATCGCCCTCCTGCACGAGCTCGGGTCCGATCATCTTGGGACGGTCGACCGCACCCACCACGAAACCGGCAAGGTCGTAGTCATCGGCATCCATCACGCCGGGATGCTCGGCCATCTCACCTCCCACGAGCGCGCAGCCGCTCAGGCGGCAGCCGTGGGCGATGCCCGCAACGATGGGCTCCACCGTCTCGGCCTTGAGCTTGCCGATGGCGATGTAATCCAGGAAGAAGAGGGGCTCTGCTCCCACAACCACCACGTCGTCGACGCACATGGCCACAAGATCCTGCCCCACGGTGTCGTTTCGGCCGAGGAGCTGCGCGATGGCGAGCTTGGTTCCCACACCGTCGGTACCCGAGACGAGAACCGGATC
>JAKPQM010000073.1 GCA_029546925.1 Actinomycetes bacterium | reverse complement strand
TTCCTTGTAGTTGGCGCTCACGGTAGCGAGTGTCACCTGTCTACCGGCTGACGCACTGGCTTCTGCCCCAACCGCCGTCGCCAGCGCGCCGGTGAGCAGCTCCCGCCGCCCTATCTTCCTCCGCGCTTGACCCGCCATACGCGATGCCGCAGACCTCAGTTGGACAGTCCGGCGTCAAAGCGCCAGACAGGGCGGAAACCCTTCGGAATCGGGTCGCCACGAAGAATGGCCCGCATCATGGCGATGGGCATGCAGTTCTCTCGCAGGAATGCATCGTGAAACTGGCGGTCGGTCCATGATCCTCTGCTGACCATCTCCTGCTGAAGCGCGCGTATCTGCAGGCCGCCGATGAGATATGCACACTGATAGAGTGGCGGATAGTCGCCTTCGAACGAACGCCGCACCTCGCCCTCGGCAGTGGCGCGTTCATGCCCCACCTCGTTGACAAGCATCTCGACGCACTCACGCGCGGTCATCTCGCCCAGGTGGAAACGCAGCGAAAAGATGATCCTCGCCGCTCGGTGCATGCGCCAGAAGAGCATGCCGAGACGTTCCTCGGGGCTTCGAGGAAAACCGAGGTCCCAGAGTCGCATCTCCCAGTAGAGCGACCACCCTTCCGTCCAGAACGGCGTGTAGAAAACGCGCCGATGCGGGCGATAACGCTGCTGCGAGAAGTGCTGCAGGAAATGGCCGGGGATAAGCTCATGGTGAACGGTTGCGCGTGAGAAGTGGCGATTATTGCCGCGCATGCTCATGAGCTTATCGTGGTGCTCCATCTCCGCGGTGGGATACGAGACGATGATGCATTCCCCTCCGAGGAAAAACGGATTGACCTTCTGGCGCTCCGGGCTCATCATCTCCATGCGCCAGCCATCGCGGGCAAGCTCGGGTACGATGATCAGGTCCCTCTCCTCGACGAACGCAATAGCCTCCCGGGCAAGGTCTCGGACGAGCCGGGTCTGCTCTCCCGGCGGCACGTGATCCTCTTTGACACGCTCCATGGCAGCTCGCCAGTCATCGCCCATGCCCATATCCTGTGCCGCACGCAGCATCTCATCCCGACACCATCGGGCCTCACGTTCGCCAATCGCGATGAGTTCCTCAGGCGTGTAGGGGATAAGGGCCGCGTCAAGGGCGGCCATGAGCGTCTCCCGGCCCACGGGATCTCCCACGACAGCTGAGGGATCGCCGCCTCTGACCGACTTGTCCAGCGCATCGGAGCAGGCGCCGAGAGACTTGACGAGAGCTTCATAGGGCTGCTTCGTCCACCACGTAAACACGGGGTCATAGCCGCAATAGAAC
>JAKPQM010000066.1 GCA_029546925.1 Actinomycetes bacterium | reverse complement strand
TGGAAGGCATCATTCCGGTGGACGTGTGGGTGCCCGGCTGCGCCCCCAAACCCGAAGCGATTATCGAGGGGGCGGCCATGGCCGTCCAGAAACTTCAGGAACGCCGACGTGCCAAATCGCAGGGGAAAGCACAGAAGCGATGACGGAAACCGTGCCTCATTCGCTGGCCGGCATGGCGGCTGAGATCCCCGACGTGGAAACCATTCCCCCCGAGGAGCTTCTCGAACACGTGAGGGTGATGAGCGAGAGGGGCCTCCGTTTCGTAACCGCCACATGCCTTGATGCGGGAGCCAGTTTCGAGATCTACTATCACTTTGCGGACGGCGCCGATCTCTGCCACCTTCGAATGCTCGTGCCCAAGGGCGCCGAGGTGCCCAGCATCAGCGGGATCTATCTGGCAGCGTTCTTGGCTGAAAATGAGATCAAGGAGCTCTTCGGCGTGCCCATTACGGGCATCGCTATTGATTATCACGGCCACCTGTTCCTAACTGAAGGGGGCCCGGTTACGCCCATGCTTAAGACGAAAGCGGAGATGGACGAGAATGCCTGACCGCACTCTCGTGCCGTTCGGACCGCAGCATCCGGTTCTGCCTGAGCCCATTCAGCTCAAGCTCACCCTCGACAATGAGACGGTCGTGGAGGCTCTCCCGCACATCGGTTATGTCCATCGGGGAGTCGAGAAGGCCGGCGAGCGCATGGATTACACGCAGAACGTGTTTCTTGTGGAGCGCATCTGCGGCATCTGCAGCTTCATCCACGCCCTCTGCTATTGCCAGGGGATCGAAAAACTTATGGCCCTCGAGGTCCCTCCGCGAGCGCGTTACCTCCGCGTCATCTGGAGCGAGCTCCACCGAATGCAGAGCCACCACCTGTGGCTCGGTCTGCTGGCTGATGCACTGGGCTTCGAAAGCCTGTTCATGCAGTTCTGGCGCAACCGCGAGCGGCTCATGGACATCTTCGAGAAGACGGCGGGCAGCCGGGTGATCATCTCGACATGCTCCATTGGCGGCGTCCGACGTGACATAAACTCCAGTGACCTTGATATGATCATGCGGGAGCTTGTTCTGATCGAAAAGGGGCTTGACGAGGCGACGGATGTTATCCTCAACGATGCGACGGCCAAACGGCGGCTGATAGGTAAGGGCATATTGACTGCCGAACAGGCCGTCGCGCTCGGCGCAGTGGGACCTGTGCTGAGAGGAAGCGGAGTGGCTGTCGACGCCCGGACCGAGGGATTTGCTGCGTATGGCGAGCTTGGTGTCGAACCCGTGACCGAGACGTCCGGCGATTCCTACGCGAGGACGCGCGTTCGCGTGCGCGAGTGCTACCAATCCATCGGCCTCGTGAGGAAGGCTATCGAGAGGATTCCTGAGGGAGACGTTGCGGCGCGACCGAAGGGGCGGCCGAACGGGCGGACGATATCTCGCGTGGAACAGCCGAGAGGGGAACTGTTCTACTTGATCAGCGCCGATGGAAGCACGCGGCTCGAACGACTGCGCATTCGGACGCCAACCTTCGCCAACGTGCCACCGCTTGTGGCCATGCTTCCGGGCTGTCAGATGGCCGATGTGCCCGTCATCACCCTCTCTATAGACCCCTGCATTAGCTGTACGGAACGCT
>JAKPQM010000064.1 GCA_029546925.1 Actinomycetes bacterium | reverse complement strand
GCCGCCTCGATGGCCATGGAGCTTCTCGCACCGGCCCGCAATTCGCTCGTCACCAAGAAGAGCTATCCCATCGAGCACGACGTCACGGATGAAGAGCCCAGGGTCGGCGTGTTCGTCTGCCACTGCGGCATGAACATCGGCGCGGTCGTGGACGTCGAGGAGGTCGTGAAGCGCATCGAGCACGAGCCGAACGTGATCCTCGCCACGCACACCATGTTCACCTGCTCGGACACGAGCCTGTCGAACATCAAGGACATGATCCATGAGCACCGGCTCAACAGGATCGTGGTGGCCTCGTGCACCCCGCGCACGCACGAGCCGCTCTTCCGCGAGACCCTTCGCGAGGCGGGCCTGAACCCGTATCTTTTCGACATGACGAACATCCGTGACCAGTGCTCGTGGGTGCATTCGGCCGAGCCCGAGTCCGCGACCGAAAAGGCGGTCGAGCTTGCGAAGATGTCCATTGCCCGGGCCCGGAGGCTCAAGCCCCTCGAGGGCGGAACGCTCAAGGTGGACCAGACCGGCATCGTGATCGGCGGCGGCCTGAGCGGCATGACCGCTGCGCTCGCGCTCGCCAACCAGGGCTTCGACATCCACCTCATCGAGAGGGAAGACCGCCTTGGCGGCACCCTCCACGACATCCACTCGACCTTCGAGCACGATGACATCGCCTCCTTTGCCGCCGGCATCATCGGCCAGGTGGAGAGACACCCCCGGATCAGGACACACCTCGATGCCGGGGTCGAGACCATCAAGGGCCACATCGGGAAATTCCGCGTGACCTTCGACCAGGGCGGTGCAAAACAGGAAATCACGGGCGGGGCCATTGTAGTTGCCACAGGTGCACAGGCAGCCTCCACGACTGAATATCTCTACGGCACATCAGACAGGGTGCTCACCCAGGCCGAGCTGGAAAAGCGGCTTCACGAGAAGTCGTGGCCGGTCCGAGGACAGAACGTGGTCATGATCCAGTGCGTGGGCTCGAGGAACGACGAGCACGCCTACTGCAGCCGCGTGTGCTGCTCCATGGCGATCAAGAATGCGCTCGACATCAAGAGGCAGGACCCGTCGGCAAATGTCTTCGTGCTCTACCGCGACATCCGGACCTACGGCTTCAGGGAACTCTTCTACAAAGAGGCGCGCGAGGCAGGCATCGTGTTCATCCGCTATGACAAAGACGCTCCGCCCCAGGTGACGGACAACGGCGGCCTCCTCGTCACGCTCAAGAGCCCCGACCTGGCCGAGCCCATCGCGATCGAGGCGGACAACGTGGTGCTCTCCACAGGCATCGAGGCCGAGGCAAAGAACAACAAGCGCATGTCCGACATGCTGAAGGTGCCGCTCAACGGGGACGGCTTCTATGTGGAGGCGCACATGAAGCTGCGACCCGTCGATTTCGCGACCGAGGGCATCTTCCTCTGCGGCCTGGCGCATTCGCCCAAGTTCATCGACGAGAACATCTCGCAGGCGCGCGCCGCTGCCGGCAGGGCTGCCACCGTGCTCTCGAAGACGCAGCTCGACGTGAGCGCGCAGGTCTCGTCCGTGGACCAGCAGAAGTGCATCTCCTGCATGACCTGCGTGACCGTGTGCCCGTACTCCGCGCCCTACTGCAACAAGGACGGCAAGGGCCAGATCGGAAG
>JAKPQM010000058.1 GCA_029546925.1 Actinomycetes bacterium | reverse complement strand
AGCCCACGATGCCCACCCCGTAGAGCACCGACCCCGAGAACTCATTTCCCGTGAGCGCGTATACGAGCGCAAGCACCTCGCAAAGGTTGCAGATGTGCAGCGGCAGGCAGCTGGGATTGAATGCATCGAATACGAGCATCGATGCCGCATGGATAGCGAGCAGAACGAGCGGTATTGCAGCGATTCTGATTTCGAAGCGGCGTTGCTTCTCCGGTGCGGAAGCCAATCCGCGGTGTGCGCTCACGAGAACAAACCCCACGCAGACGCAGGCGATGAGCCACAGCCGGTGCCCGCTGCCGAAGAGCGGCATGCGAACCTCCCCGCGCTCGGTCCAGATGGGCAGCGGCGTCAGGAAGTCCTGTATAGCGGCGACGGTATCCATGGAACCATGGTGACACAATTGTCGGCTAGACCGGCCCATCCAATCGACGAAGCAACGTAGCGGGCCCATCATTCCAGAACGCAAGATAAGCGTTGCGTTCACAACTTATCTGCCGATTATAGTGGGGTTCTCATTCTCCAGCTTGACCTTGCGGTCGTAGTGGTTCACATACAGCTGCATCTGTCCGAGGTCTTGGTGCGTGAGCTTATCGAGCTTGAGGTTTTCGACGGAGAACCCCGTCCGAACTCCTGTGCGAGGCACAGAGGCCCGAATCCACCACATAAACAACCCCAGTTATGTGGTGGATTTCTAAAATCTCAGGTCAGACGCTTGCACACGATTTGATCTGAGGGGTTGTGTGGTAAAAACGACGGGCCCGGATCGCTCCGGGCCCGCACTGCTCGGTATGCGAGAAGTGCTAGTCCACGTAGAGGTGCATGGGATAGCTGAGATACTGCAGCGGCTCGAGCTTCTCGAGCGTGATGTAGCCCGCGGGGGCATTGAGCACCGTGGGGATGCGGTTGACGATGGTGGCGCAGGTATGCTCCGGGGTATCGGGCTTGTGGACCTCCCAGGAGACGTCGGGCTGGCCCTCGATCTTCCAAGTGCAGAGGTCGCCGTCGTCCGGGCCGTAGATCTTGCCGATCTGGCTGGTCTCGACGACCGGTCCCTGGACCGTCTCGGTGGTGACGACGGTGCTCATGCCGATGACCTTGCCTGCGGGGATGTCATGGCCCACGATGGCCGACGGCGTGTCGACGTCGGCGATGAAGGGCTTGTTCTCCTGCTTCACGCTCTTGACGGTCCATCCGAACATGTTGACGAGGGCCTCGTTGGAGTTCCAAACGTATGCCGGCTCGATGATCTCGGGATGGGCCAGCTTCTCCTCGAACTCCTCGGGCGTGAGGTCGCAGCCATGGGCATTGGCGAGCGCCAAGCCGTAGTCCTCGACGTTGTAGGACACCGCGCCCACGATCTTGTCGATTCGGTTCACGGCTCCGGCGAACATGCCGATGGAGTTGACCCAGAAGACATCCTCCATGCCGGTGCCCACCATGGTGCAGCCGTTCTCCTTGGCCAGCGCGTCCAGCTTATTGGTGAGCGCGGAGCTGGTGGTCCAAGGATAGGTTGCCTCCTCGCAGGTGGTGATGACGTCGATGCCGCGGGACAAGCACTTCTCGGCCATGGGGTAGATGTCGGAGATGAACGACATGAGCGTGAGGACGGCGATGTCGGGGTCGCTCTCGTCGAGCACCTTGTCGGCGTCGGACGAGACGATCACGTTGGTCTTGAAGCCCAAGTCGAGCGCATCGCCAAGATCCTTGCCCACCACGTCGGGGTTGACGTCGATGGCTCCGACCACCTCGGCGCCATGCTCGTAGAGATTGCGGACGATCATCTTGGACATGAGCCCGCAGCCGTACTGCACAACGCGAATCTTCTCCCTGTTCATACGAACCTCCTCGAGACGACTGCCTTCCCGGCCCTGCAGCGCGGGACGTGTACAGTTCGACGGTATCCCAAGGCGACATGTACGGCGGTGCGTGTCCGCAGGCGGCAGATTTCCGTCGAAACACGATATAATCTGCACAAAGGGAGCTCGAGAAGCCAGGCGCCATGAGCAGGAAAACCGCCAAGCAGTTCGCGAGGTTCGCGGTCGTGGGAACGACCACGTTCCTTATCGACTATGTGCTGCTCATGGTGCTCTCGCACGCTTTCGGCATGGATCCGGTGCCCGCAGGCGCCATCTCCTTCACCGTATCGCTCGTCACCAACTACCTCGTCTCGATGAGGTTCGTGTTCACACGCCGCGAGGATATCTCGCGTCGGCGTCAGTTCGGCCTCTTCGTGCTGCTCTCGCTCGCAGCGCTCATCCTGAACGAGCTCATCATCTGGCTGGGCATGATGCGTATCGAGAATACGCCCCTGAACCTCACCATCGTGAAGGTGCTGGCGACCATGATGGTGACGCTCTGGAACTTCTTCTCGCGGAGCCGCTGGCTCGACGCCGAGCGTCGGCCCGTGCTCAAAGCCCGGGGGAGGGCGTTCAGGAGGAAGATTCGCAACCGTTGGGTCAAATGGCGGAGGAAGCGCCGCCGTATCTAGATCTAGACGTCCGTCCCGCCCCTCCGACAGGCGTCAGCCCTGCGGGATGAGGACATCCAGGTGGAAGACGTCGCCATCTGCCGTGCAGACGATGGTGCCGCCGTAACGCTCCACGATCGCGAGCATCTTCTCGACGCCGAAGCCCTCGCCGACGGGCAATCCGTCTACGAGTGCCGCCTTGCCCGCGAAGTAGTTCTCGACCGAAAGCGACGCCATGCCCATCTGCGAGCGCAGGTTGAACGAGATGGAGCGCCGTTCCCCTCCTTCGACATCCGAGACGGCGGCGACAGCGTTATCGAGGGCGTTTCCCACGAGCGTGTAGATGTCGGCTGCCGCCATGAAGGAGAGCGCACGCCCGTCGGCAACCGACGAGAGCGTGATGCCGTCGCGCTCGCAGAGCAGGCCCTTCTCGGTGAGGACCACATCGAGCGAGGCGTTGCCCGTCTTGACGGCGGCATCGTAGACGTTGATCTCGCGTGCGACCTCGCGCAGCGTCTCCTTGGCGGGAGCCGCAACGCCCCCATCGGCCAAGAGGTCGATCACGTGGTGTCGGATATCGTGCACGCGCCGGTTGATGGCGTCGATGGTGGAGCGCGAGAGCTCGAACTGCCGTTCCTGCTCTGCCATGGCGCGTTCCATGGTGACCATGTCGGTCTGCAGGCGCTGGTTGTAGAGGATCTCGAACTCGGCGATCACGATGAAGGCGCAGATGGCGACATACACGATGGAAAGGGTCACCGCATAGCGGAAGGGGATTTCGTAGGACAGGATGTCTTTGATCGAGAGGTCGAGGGCGAGCGAAACCACCATGGCGAGCACCACGGCGAAGAACATGACGGGGTTGCGGATGCCGAGGAGGCCGCTGCGTTGCAGGCGGCCGGTGATGGACCGGTGGAACAGGGCGAGCACGATGATCGCGCACGCGGTGTAGGAGAGGACATCCACGATATCGAGCTCGCCCGTGTACTGCACCTGCACAATGCCCGTGACGTGGGCTGCGCGATCGAGCCCGTAGACGATGCTCTGCACGAGATAGCCGCTCGATGCGCAGAAGAGGGCGGTCCAAGGCGACGCCTTCCAGAGAAAGGCGACGGCTACCGTGAGCGCGATGATAACCACGGTGAACATGGCGAGCGCGGCGATGAAGCTCGCATTATCGGTGAGGGTGGGGTAGAGCGTATAGCCCGAGGTGATGGCCAAACCGCATGCGGCCGCGCCTACGATGAGGATCGCGGCCATGCGTGCCGGAAAATGGGCCTGCTCCGAGAGATGGTGCGCGTAGAGCCAGGTGGCGATGGCGCAGCAGGCGATCTGGGAGGCGGCTTGGAAAACGAGGATGCTCATCCTAGAGGCTCCCGCCCAGATAGCGTGCGATGGTCTCGAGCGCGGGCTTTTTGCGCGAGCGGCTGAAATAGATGGTGCCTCCATTGGCCATGTGGATGTCGGTGCCCTTGATCTCGCGGATATGCACCATGTTGGCGAGGCAGTTATTGGAGATGCGCACGAAGGTGGTTCCCTCGAGCTCGGCCTCGATCTTGGAAAGCGTGCCGCGCACGGTGAGCGTCTCCCCGTTTGCCAGATGGTAGGCGAGGTCGTGGTTGGCCACATCCACATAGGCGATATCCGCCACGGCCACCACGCGGAAGCCGCTCTCAGTGGGGATGCTCAATGAGCGCTGGGTGCTGCGGTCGAGCTTGCGCATGGCCTTGTCCATCCGGAGTTTGAAGTCGTAGTAGGCCACGGGCTTCACCACGAAGTCGAGGGCGTCCACCGCATAGCCGTGCACGGCGTATTGGGCGAGGTTGGTGACGAAGATGATGGGCGTCTCGGGGTCGTGCTCGCGCATGGCCTCGGCGGCCTCCATGCCGTTGATGCCCGGCAGCTCGATGTCGAGGAAGATGAGATCGAAGTGCGTCTCGTCACCGCCGGCCAGATCGAAGGCGCTCGTCTTCCACGTGATGGAGAACGCGAGACCTGTCTCTGCGGCGTAGCGCTCGATATGGGATTTCAGGACCTTCTCGGCGTCTGGGTTGTCCTCGATGGAAAGGATACGGTACATCGCGTGGCCTCCATACTGCCGTGCAGGTTGCGCTGAGATATGGACAGTTTACGACGAAACGGGACAAGCAGGCGGATTTGCGGTTCAATAGTATACAGCAAGACTGCCGAAGGGCAGAATTGAGAGGTAAAGCCCCTATGCGGGTGGAAAGACAAGGAGAGAAATATGATCAACAGCAAGCTTGTGAAGTTCGTGGGCGCTGCAGCCTTGGTACTTACCTTGGCCGCTTGCGGAGGCAACGGTTCCGGTACCACATCCACCGGTTCCGAGACCGGCGGCACCGAGGCTACGGCTACCGACGGTGCCTTTGACGCCGCTGCTTTATATGCCGGCCAGTGGAGGGGTTCGGTCCCGATTACCGGTCAGACCGTCTACGGTACCGCCGGTGGCAGCGAGCCGATGCTCGACGTCGTCTTCGCCGAGGATGGCACCGTCACCGTGACCCCGCTCGAGGCCCATGCCGATTTGCCATCCGACTCGGGTACCTGGGAGGGTACCGCCGAGCAGGTCACCTTGCACCTTACCTCTGGTGACATCGTCCTCACCGTAGTCGACAACGTTACGTTGACCGGCAACGCCGCCGACTTCGGCATCGCCGACTTCGATACCATCAACTTCGACTTCTACGGCTAGGACATCCAGCCCAGATAGTCCTTCCTTCCGGAAAGGCCGGTCCTTCGGGGCCGGCTTTTCCGTATTGAGGGATGACGGCCTTGAACGGGGGGACGTGCCTGAACGGGGGGACGGGGGCATGTTCACGCCATTCAGCGTGAACATGCCCCCGTCCCCCCGTTCAGGCACGTCCCCCCGTTCAGGCACGTCCCCCCGTTCAGGCACGTCCCCCCGTTCAGGCACGTCCCCCCGTTCAGGCACGTCCCCCCGTTCAGGCACGTCCCCCCG
>JAKPQM010000047.1 GCA_029546925.1 Actinomycetes bacterium | reverse complement strand
TCGAGAAACCATCCCACTATGACGCCGCCCAAGATGCCCGCATTGCTGTAGGCGTCGAGCTTCATCGCGGCGGGGTCGACGAGGAGCATGCCTCCCACGTAGTCCATGGGATAGGGTTTGAGCTCGGTATAGAGCAGGATGAGCACGAGGGTTATGAGGCCGAGGCAGAGCACCGTCGTGTCTTTGGTGGTCTTGCGCCCCGCCCAATCGACGAAGCGTCTCGAGAACCAGATCACAAGCATCGCTTCGATCAGGGCTGCGGCTACGTCTTGGGGTGCATGGACGCCGAGGAAGTTGCGTGAGAAGCCGACGAGCAGCGTGATGATGGTGCAGATGGCCACAAGCCAGCGCTTTGCCCGGTAGCGCCATGCGATCGAGCCGAAGACCGAGCCGGCTGCCTGGGTGTGGCCGCTCGGGAACGAGTATCCCGTGGCATGCCCGAGGGCTCCTGCGGAGGGGATGATGCGGCTATCGCGTATCCAAGGTCGGTAGACGCAGGCACTGTCTTTGATCAGTTGGTTGAGGTTGTTGCCGATGCCGAGATTCACCATCACGAACATCCCTGCATCTTTGTCGAGGAGCCAATAGAGCATGCAGGGTACGACTGCGATTCCCGCTCCGTTGCAGAGGGCCGAGATCAGGTTCATGATCGTTTCGATGACGGGTCCTGCGGCTTCGCGGATGCCCTGCAGCCAGAGCAGATACTCGATATCCATTGCGTCCTCTCGACGGGATCGTCGCCACCCATTGTAGCTTTCTTTCGCGTGGAGTCCGCTGCGGCGCATACCTGCGAGCAAATTGGACTTGTAGGAAGATCCGCCTCCATGGAAAGGGTACCCGTAGAAGATCATCTGGGCGTTTATCTTGGATTCATCATGCTTGGAGAGTTTTCCGTTGGAAATCTTCCTACAAGTCCAATTTGCTCGCAGGTACCTCGCTCCGTGCGGGTGCGACGATCTTGGAATGTGCTGGTTTTATCGTTTGGCGTCTGTTTCGAACGGGTGCCGAATAGTATCGGCTCCCCATCACGTTCGGTGTACGCTTGATACGGGCTCAATCCCGTTCATTTCGAG
>JAKPQM010000042.1 GCA_029546925.1 Actinomycetes bacterium | reverse complement strand
CCTTTCTCTACAAGCTTCGCAAGGTGTCCGTGGGAGATATCGAGCACGAATTCCGCGCCCTTCTCTGCGGCAACAGCGATAAGCTCGTCGTAATAGGACGGGTCCACGCCGGGCGGCAGCGATCCCGAGATGACGAGGCACTCGAGGTCATCGAGGCCGCGGATGAGTTCGAGCATCTCATCCTGCTTGGCGCGGCCCACCTCAGCCCCCGCGTTAGGAAGCTTGTACTCGCCCTGCGGCGTGGTGACGAAGAGGTTGATACGGGTGATCCCGCCAATGCGGACGGGTCTGACCGGACAGATCTTAGAGGCCTCGCTCACGATATAATCGCCCGAAAAACCACCGAAGAAGCCGAGGATGACCGAGGGCGCCCCATAGTGGTGCAGCGTGAACGAAACGTTGAGACCCTTCCCGTTGGGGGTGTAGACGGCATCGCTCGTGCGATTGACCATCTTGGTGGACATGGTGGAGGAGTTCACGTTCATATCGATCGCGGGGTTGGTGGTGAGCGTGTATATCATGGAAGCTCCTCTCGGCGGCTGGCCACATTGTATTGTACTTGCTGAATCAAGATGGAAAGGGGCGGTGCACGCAAGAAAGACCCGATGCAGGGGCACCGGGTCTTAAGGGCTGCGAAAACGCGAAGGCCGTCTACTGGATCTTCTGGCCGTGCTTGTCGTGATCGCACTTCTTGAAAGCGACGAACAGGACGCCTCCCACGAGGACGCCGATGAGGATGGTGGGGATGGTTCCGAAACCGGCGGTGAGCGTGGAGGGCAATGGGCGCTACCTCAGGATGAGGGCCGCCCTCCATCCTCGGGCCCCGTAGTAGGAGTCTGCTCCGTTGTGGAACGTGAACACGGCGCCGTAGCGACGCTCGCAGAAGAGCGCGCCGCCCAGCTCCCGGATATCTTCCGGTGTGGAGATCCAGCTGGAGGTCCTCAAGTCGAATTCCCCGAGCGTCTGAAGGTGGCGGTATTGGGCCTCGTCCATCACGCGCACGCCCATACGCCGAGCCTGCTCCTCGACACTCGAATGAGGCGGGTTCTTCTTCCTGCTCGCGCGCGCGGCCTCGTCGTAGCAGAGGCTCCTACGTCCGGAAGGCGACTCCTTCGAGCAGTCGCAGAGGACAATCGAGCCGTTGGGAAACAGGACGATGTCCGGCTCCCCGCCCGTCTCCTCCATCAAGCGGAGCGCTTCAAGCGCCGAAAGGTTGTTTGCGAGGCGCTTCTCCACATCATCCCAGCCCAAGCCCTCGTGACGGCTCATGTTCCCTTCGAACCTGCACCTCAGCGTATCCAGCATGTTCCCTCCAAGCCCGACGAGTCTTACACAGTTCGAACGTACGCACCTCGTAGCATACAGCTGCTGCCTCAGCGTCTCGCCAAAGAACCTTCGGGCAACAAGCTTTTGGGGGCGCTCGAGCTCGACCGGACACCTTGGATCGGGGTTTTGCGGCAGCTTTGAAGACCGTACCTGCGAGCAATTTGGAGTTGTAGGAAGATTTGGCGCCCGTTCTCCGGATCGCATCCGCGGGTGGATCGGTTTCCGCAGGTAGATCGAACTCCTCAGATTGTGCTTCCGCAGAGAGGACCCCCAATCTTCCTACAACTCCAAATTGCTCGCAGGTACGGTCTTGGAAAGCGCGAAAATGCGTGCGGAGAATTCAAGCGTATCGGTTTCTGCCCAGATTTGGAAACCTGCCCCTCCTCAAGGCAGGCGCAGGCCTCGCCGCCGCTACATGGGGGATACGGGCCTTCTGCTCACACAGGTCATGAGGGCAACGCCGGAGGCGGGGGAGGCGCTGCAGCGAGGGCTCGTAGCGGGGAAGCTGGGCGTCAACATGGGCATGGTGATGGAGAACGCCACCGCCCAAGCCCTCGTGGCGTCCGGGCACGGGCTGCATTTCCACACCTTCGAGCGCATGATGACGGGCAAGCCCGTCCCCCACGAGGTCGGCTTCCTCGTCGTGCGGGGAAAGAGGCTGCGCCCCGTAGAGGTCAAGTCCTCGGGATATCGTCGACACGCCTCGCTCGACCAGTTCTTTGACAAGTACGGCGTCGAGCGTGGTCTATTCCTGTTTACCCCTCCTCCAAGAATGCCCCGGTCTGACGGTCCCAGAGGGTTCCGTAGACGCCGCCCGCCTGGGAGAGCTCGGCGTGCGTCCCGTCCTCCACGATCCTGCCGTCCTCGATCACCACGATCCGGTCGAGCGAGGCGACGGTGGAGAGGCGGTGGGCCACGACGAGGGAGGTGCGGCCGCGCATCAGGTTCTCGAGCGCCCCCTGCACGGCGGCCTCGGACTCGGAGTCGAGCGCCGAGGTGGCCTCGTCGAGCACGAGGATCGGGCAGTCGGCAAGTATCGCGCGGGCGATGGCGACGCGCTGGCGCTGGCCGCCGGAGAGCTTGACGCCGCGCTCCCCCACCATCGTGTCGAGGCCGCCGGGCAGCTTGTCGATGAACTCGAGGGCGTTGGCGAGCCGTGCTGCCTCGCGGATCTCGTCCTCGGTCGCATCCGGCCTGCCGTAGGCGATGTTCTCGCGGATGGATCTGTGGAAGAGCAGCGCCTCCTGCGGCACGTAGGCGATCTGGCGGCGGAGCGACTGCTGCGTGCAGAGGGAGATGTCCTGGCCGTCCACGAGCACGCGGCCCTCCTGCACGTCGGAGAGGCGCAGCAGCAGCTTGGTGAGCGTGGTCTTGCCCGATCCGCTGCGGCCCACGAGGCCCACGCGCTGTCCCGCAGGAACGTGGAGGTCGAGATCGCAGAACACGTAGTCGCCCTCGGCGGCGTCGAGGTAGCGGAACGAGAGGCCCTCGAAATCGATGGCACCCTCGCTCACCACAAGACCCTCCGCGCCCGGTGCGTCCTCGACCAGACGCGGCTCATCCAAGATGCGCGTCATCTCCGCCGCATCGCCCATCGCGCGGTTCATCCGCTGCATCATCGAGCTGATGTAGTTGAAGCGCATGGAGAGCTGGTAGGTGTAGGAGAACATCATCACGAGCGTGCCGGCGGAGATGCCGTACCACGCATTGCCGCCCACCACGAAGATCGAGGTCACCAGCATGATGACGGTGATGAGCGCAGACGTCATGGCGCCGCGGCGCATCATGGCGTCCATCGAGCGCTTCTCGGCGGCCATCGCGTCCTTATCGGCAGCGTCGAACAACCCCCGCTCGTAGTCCTCGCGACCGCAGGTCTTGACGGCGAGGATATTGGTCACGGCATCGGAGAGCACGCCCGAGAGCGTGTTCTGCGCGGCGGACGTGGCCGCCGAGAGCGGGAGGATCCTCTGGTACATGGTGTACGCCACCACCACGTAGAACGTAAGCAGCGCGAAGAGGATCGCCACGAAGAGCAGAGCCACCGGGGCAAGCGTGATGATGGTGCAGACGATGCTTGCGATGGTGGGGATGAGCGAGTACACGACGACGTCGACAAGGCCCGTGTAGCCGCTCATGAAGCGGCTGGTCTGCGAGACGAGCGACCCGCCGAAGCGGCTGGTGTGGAAGGTCATCGACTGGTTGGAGAGCGTATCGAAGCAGAGGCGCGCCAAGTGGTAGTTGCCGTTGAGCTCGAGTTCCATGACCGACCAGTCCTGCAGCTTCGAGCAGGCTTGGCCCACAGCATTGATGACGAGCAAGGCCAGCACGGAGGAGCTGAACACGGCGAAGACCTGGTCGGCCGCGACGGGCTCGGCCTGCACGCGATCTATGATCTTGCCCATCATCCACGTGTTGGCATAGGTGAGCAGCGCCGTATAGGCCACGGACGTGAACACCGCCATGAATGTGGCGAAGGGCTTCTTCTTGGTAACCCACCAGAAGCGCTTGAGGGTTCTACGCACAAGCGAACCGGACAAAGGCGCAGCACTGCGTTGCGACATGTTATTCTCCCAAAGAACGTTCCGAAGCAGGCTATCAATCGGCAATGGTAGCACGGCGTGGCTGAATAGGGACGAACGGGGAGCGGGAGCCCTGTTGCACGCTGGGGGCCGCACGAACATCCCAATGCGGGCACGAACATCCCCGGGGTGTTCGCGAACACCCCGGGGATGTTCGTGCCCGCATTGGGATGTTCGTGCGGTACGCGTGACAAAACTGGAACAAGGGACGTTGAACAGGGGACGGGGGCATGTTCCAGCCCGCACGCAACGAAAAAACGCCTCCATCATCGGAGGCGCAGACGCTCGTGGTGCCCCCACGGGGAATCGAACCCCGGTTGCCGCCTTGAAAGGGCGATGTCCTAGCCGCTAGACGATGGGGACGTAGCACAAGCGAGTATACCAGAAAAAAACCCGTGCGCTACCATCCCAAGCCAACCTGACCCGATGTTTTCTGTGTTCTGCGCCATGCGGCCCCATCTTCTTTCGTGGACGGAGCAGATGCGCTGTTGGGAGACGGGCGTCTCGCGGTATTTCAAGATTTGATGTACTATGCTATACTGGCGATAGCGTTCCCCACCGGAGTATCTCTCGCTGGTACGTTATGGGGTGCCAACATGGATACATGCGCCGCGCTTCGAGTCCAGAGAATAACCCCGCGCCAAAGGGAGCCGCGTCGCCTGCCCATCATTGGGTGGCAAGCTCCCATGCCCATGCTTTATCCACTACCAACGCTTGCCGTGTCTCCGCTCAAGGCGGTATGATGCGCTGCTGCGAAAACCGCCCATCGGCAAGCCCGGCAGAAAGGAGGCATCCCATGGAGCACATCTTTGATGATGAGGACGGCTTGCAGCAGAGACGTTCGTTCGAGGAAATAATGGAAGATGCGCTGGGCCTCAACAGGATCACCCCCTACATAGACCGGTTCATGGTGATCTCCAATCTCCGTTACGGAACGGCCCTTGCCGCCTTCGTCGCGGCGTTCGAGATCTTCATGATTAGGAACAGCTTCATCATGTCGCGCGATCCCGACGTGATTGCCAAGGTGGGCTGGAACTGGATCATCCATCACCGGATCGCCTACTTCATCCAGCTGCTGAGCGCGCTTCTCCTCGTGGCCGCCTTCTTCCTCGAGAGGAGCAGAAGGCAGGACGGGCAGAGCACGCCCCTGCTCCCCATCAAGCTCGTCATCGCTCAGTTCATCGTCGTCTCGTTTGCCTTTGGGATCTACACCTCCTGCGGCGACCTCACGCGCGACAACGGCTTCTACTCCTTTCTGACGCAGGCAACGAGCATCGTGTGCATCTTCGTGATCAGGCCCACCGCTCTTATCCCCCTCCTGCTGGGCTCGTTTGCGTTCATGAGGTATGCCGCCGATCAAGCGGGGGCGCTCAGCCACGGCATTTCCATCAACCTCCAGATGCTCTGGATCGGCCTCATGATCTCGGGCTGCATCAAGTACTACCATCACGTGCGTGACGGCCGCATGCGCGAGCTGCTCATCGACCAGTCGTACCACGACACGTTAACGGGGCTCGCCAACCTGCGCGCCCTCTACCGCGATATACAGGGTCTGATAGGGCAGGAGCTCATGCTCGTAGTGCTCGATCTCGACGACTTCAAGCTCTACAACGATCTCCACGGACACGGCACGGGCAACCGGGTCCTTTCCCTGCTCGCATCGATCCTTCTGATGGAGTTCGGCGACACCGCCTCCCTGTACCGCATGCACGGCGACGAGTTCGCCATCATTGCTCCTGCCGACGCGCAGGAGGCCACCCTAGCGCGCATCCACCGCAGCCGGAAGATATTACAGCGTAGGACCGCACAGTACGGGCTGATTGCGGAGGGGCGTCCCATGAGCTTCTCGATGGGGGCGGCGATCGGCGCCGTCGGCAACGCCGACGGCATCAAGAATCTCCTGCATCGGGCCGACAGCGCCATGTACGAGGAGAAGCAGGCGCGACGCTCGGGGAAGAGCTGAGAAACCCGCCCGCTACCACTCGAGGCCATGCAACTGCGCATAGCTGATCGCGGAGATGCGCACGCGGTGTTGGCTCTCGGCCCATAGGGCGAAATCGGGCACGTCGACCACGATAGGGTCGGCCTCATGCACGGCGAGCAGGGCCTCGGCGAAGCTGCACGGCGCACAGGCAGGCCGATCGGGCATGTAGGTGCCGACGAGCACGGGTCTGAGCAGGGCATAGGCACCGCCCTCGACCAGCGTGGAGTAACCGGTAAGCGCACGGCGGGCAGCGCCCATGCGGCCCAGCTTGAAGTTCAGTATCGCGCGGGCGAGAAGCGACCAGGCGCTGCTCGCATGGTCGAAGCGGGCGTCGAGCTCCTCGAAGCCCGTCTCGTCCTCGAGGCGGGCATGCGCGAGCGCGGCGGAGTGGCGGCAGCCCAGAGCGTCGAGGGGCGAGAGGGCGAAGCTCTCCGCAGCCTTCGCGATCGCCATGCCGTACCGCGCGGTCTCCACGCAGGTGCGCACCACCGCCGCGCGGACCCTCAGCTGCGGGCGCAGGAGCACGTCGGTCCACGCGTCCTCCCCCACCGCGAGCTCATCCTCCATGTCGAGGAGGATGCCGAGCAGGACCTCGGCGTTGTCGTTCTCGGCGATCGCTTTGAGCAGGCGCGCGTCGGTGCACGCGGGATCGACGGCGAGGATCTGCTCGCAGTCCGAGCCCATCCGCATGTGGCGGAGCTGGCGTGCCCGCAGGTACGCGACATCATCGAGCGCATCGTCGTTCCTGCTGTCCTCGTCGAAACGCTCGATGGCCTTGCAGACCAGATAGAAGGCCTGGTCGGCGGGGGTGTCGATAAAGGATTCCGGTGCGTCCTGCACTGCTCGCTTAAGCTCGTCGAAGGCGCCGTCCGACATGCTGCCAAGCGCTGCACGGCGCTTCTCGGCCAAGCGTATGACCAGCTCCTCACGCGCCTTCATCGCAGCTCTTTCTCCGCTTCTGCAAGCTCGCGCAGATCTTGGGGCGTGGCGATACGGCGCGCCTCCTGCTCGACCCAGGAGCCGAGGGGATAGCGCCCATCGAGCAGAAGCACCGTCGCCTCGGAGATCGCGAGTATCAACTCGTCCTCGCTGCCGGGGCTTACCGCCAAACGCGAGAAGACGCTTTCGGGCAGCTCTTTCTGGTCCATGAGATTGAGCGCGGCGTGCGGGTAGATCTCGGTGATCCGGCGCAGCTGCGCCCGGGCGGCATCGAAGTCGCGCTGCTTGTAGGCGAGTGCGCACCGCGAGAGGAGCATCCACGCATCCTCGGCCCCGATACCCCGCTCATGCTGGGCGTTCTTGGCGGCAAAGGCATCGAGGCCCTGCTCGTCCTCGAGCTTGGCGTAGGCGAGTGCGCAGGTGAAGCGCACATCTGCGCTGTCTGCAGGATCGAGCTCGAGCAGCTCGTGCGCACGCTGGATGCAGGCGCGGTTGCGGCCGCAGATAAGGGCCTTCTCGGCGAGGCTCGCCATCCAGCGGTAGTAGGGCCGCATGGCGATCTCGGCTGCCAGACGCGCACGCTCGGCGGACGCGTCGGAGGCCTCGCGCGCAGCCCGC
>JAKPQM010000029.1 GCA_029546925.1 Actinomycetes bacterium | reverse complement strand
TGCTGCCCATGGACCGCAAGGCCCTCAGCGGCCATCTCGCGGAGATCCTCCACGAACTCTCCCCCCGCGAGCAGGAGATCCTGAGCCTGCGCTTCGGCCTCACCGACGACGAGCCCCGCACCCTCGAGGAGATCGGGAAGAAGTTCGGCCTCACCCGCGAGCGGGTGCGCCAGATCGAGAACCGGGCCCTCGAGAAGATCCGCAAGCTCGAGAAGGCCAAAATCCTCGAGGAGTTCTAGGCGAGGTGTGCCGGGCAAGGTTCCGGTTGACAGAAACCGCCGGATATTCTATACAATTCAAAAGGGTAGGGCACTTCCGGCAGCCCTCGGAAGCGCTGCCTTACAGACCGAACGCACGGGATGCCGGATCAGTTCCGGCATCCGGCTTTTTTAGGACAACCGCACGGGCCGGCAAGCGCCCGAGACGAGGAACGCCATGAGAGTCAGGACGCGATTTGCACCCAGCCCCACGGGCTACATGCACGTGGGCAATCTCCGGACGGCGCTCTACGCCTACCTGTGGGCGAAGAAGAACCACGGGGACTTCATCCTCCGCATCGAGGACACGGACCAGGAGCGCATCGTCGAGGGCGCCGTGGAGCTGATATACCGGACCCTCGAGGAGACGGGGCTCATCTGGGACGAGGGGCCCGACAAGGGGGGGCCCTACGGCCCCTACATCCAGCACGAGCGCAAGCCCATCTACAAGAAGTACGCCGAGGAGCTGATCGAAAAGGGCGTGGCCTACTACTGCTTCTGCGACAAGGAGCGCCTCGAGCAGCTGCGCACGAGCCTGCAGCTGCGCAAACTGCCCTTCCGCTACGACGGCCACTGCAAGAAGCTCTCGAAAGAGGAGATCCGGCGCAAGCTCGACGCGGGCGTTCCCCACGTGGTGCGGCAGAGCATCCCCACCATGGGCTCGACGACCTTCGAGGACGAGGTCTTCGGCACGATCACCGTCGACAATGCGACCCTCGACGACCAGGTGCTCCTCAAGTCCGACGGGATGCCCACCTACAACTTCGCCAACGTCGTGGACGACCACCTCATGGCAATCACCCACGTGATCCGGGGCAACGAGT
>JAKPQM010000137.1 GCA_029546925.1 Actinomycetes bacterium | reverse complement strand
CCTCTCGCTGGGCATCGCCAACAACAACATCGTCGCAACCATGGTCTCGGGGGCCGGGCTCGCGGTCGTGATCGTCATCGGGGGCACCATCCTGCTCGTGCCCGACAATATGCGCTCGCAGGCCACGGAACGCACGCTCATGATGGCATCCAGCACGCTCGAGCACGTCCGCTCCGGTCTCACCCCCGAGAGCTGCACCATCATCTGCCAGCTGATCCTGCCCGAGACGGCCGCCGTTGCCGCCGCCATCACCGATACCGAGCAGGTCATAGCCTATGCGGGAGATGTTCCCACCGATTTCCCACCCGGCTCGCCCAACGCCGCCCCCACGCGCGAGGTGCTCAAGAGCAAGCGCATCGAGACGTTCGTGTCCATGGACTCCAGCGACCAGAACTACCGCCCCTTCATCTTGGGAGCCGAGCAGCAGGGCAGATCCTTCGGCATCATCGTGCCGCTCCTCATCCGGGATCGCGCGGTGGGCACCATCAAGCTCTACTACCGGCAAGGCGTCCAAATCGATCGTACCCAGATCGCCATCGCCAAGGGCTTGGGCGAGCTCCTCTCCACGCAGCTCTTGGTCTACGAGCTGGACCGCCAAGCCGAGCTTACAGCACGCGCCGAGGTCAAAGCCCTGCAGGCGCAGATCAACCCGCACTTCCTCTTCAATTCGCTGAACACCATTGCGGCGCTCACCCGCACCGATCCCACGCAAGCGCGCGACCTGCTTCGCGAGTTCTCGATCTACTTCAGGCGCATCCTCGACAACTCCGACACCTGCATCCCGCTCTCGAGCGAGCTCGAGCAGACGAAGCAGTACCTCAAGATCGAGAAGGCCCGCTTCGGCGCACGCCGCATCATCATGACGGAGACCATCGAAGATGGTTGCGGGGAGCTGCTCATACCGTCCTTCCTCCTGCAGCCTCTGGTCGAGAACGCCGTGCGCCACGCCATGCGCGACGAGGGCCCCCTCCACATTGACATAGACGTCACAGCCGACGGAGAGGATATACTGGTATCGGTAACAGATGATGGCCTGGGCATGGACGAGGGTGTTGCCGCCCGTGTGCTCGAGGAGACGGCGCATCCGTCGACCACGCGCGAGGGAGGGACCGGCATCGCTCTCAAGAACGTGGCGGAGCGCGTGCAGCGTTTCTTCGATGTGGGCTCGGGCGTCGATATCGTGTCCAAACCGGGGGAGGGGACCTGCGTGACCCTTCGTCTCGGTGGTGCTGCCAGGCTGCTCGCCGATGATGCGGAGGGCGCCGCAGTTGCTGAACATGCCGACGCGCTCGGCAGGCTAGGGTAAGGTGGTTTGAACATGCGTGCAATGATCGTCGATGATGAGGCACCCGCTCGCTCCGAGCTCAGGTTCCTGCTGGAGGAGACGGGGCGCATGGATTCCATCGTCGAGGCCTCAAGCGCTCGCGAGGCTGTCGAGCACATGATGGAGTCGCGTGCCGATGTGCTCTTCCTCGATATCCACATGCCCAAGACATCGGGTATGCAGCTTGCAGAGGCGCTCCATAAGCTCAAGAACCCCCCTGCGATCATCTTCGTGACGGCGTACAGCGAGTATGCGCTCGAGGCCTTTGGCGTGAACGCGATCGACTACCTCATGAAACCCGTCGAAAGCGATCGCCTGAACCAGGCGCTCGACAAGGTGCAGGCGCATTCCAAACCTCAGACGCAGGGAAAGTCTACCGTCGAGCGCATTCCCGTGGTCAAGAGCGGCCGCAAGGTGCTCGTGCCCATCGACCAGATTCGCTATATCGAGGCCAAGGACGATTATTCCTGCATCTACACGGACAACGACCGCTATCTCTCCACGATCTCGCTGGCCAAACTTGAGCAGAAGCTCGCGTCCAACGGCTTCTTCCGTGTGCACCGAGGCTATATCGTGAACCTCGAGTATGTCGAGGACGTCGAGGTCGTCTCTTCGGGTATCCTGCAGCTCGGTGTGAACGGCATCGAGGGCAAGAAGATCTCGGTTTCGCGCCGCCGCGTGGTTGCGCTCAAGCGCGCACTCGGCCTTTAAGAGCGTGCGCGTGGCACGGATGCGCTTCGATATCATAGCCGACACGCACGGCTATCTCTCGCCGTCGCTCCTCGCGGAGCTCAAGGGAGCCGACGCCATCGTGCATGCGGGCGACATCTGCTCTCCATCGGATTACCGTACCCTTCAGAAGATCGCGCCCCTGCGCATGTGCCTGGGCAACAACGACTGGGCATACGATTACGGCAGGCACGTCAAGAAGACCTGCATGTTCTATGGGGCGGGCCTGCTTTGGGAGGTCAATCATTATCGCGAGCGGCTCAAGCTCGCGGAGTGCGATATAGCGGTCTGCGGGCATACGCACAAGCCCTTCATCTGCAACGAAGGGGGGATCATCGTCATGAACCCCGGCAGCCCCACCTTCCCGCGCAGCAACCTCGGCCCCACGATGGGACGCATCCTCTGCGAGGACGGTGTGGTGCTTGCGGCCGATATCGTACAGCTGGAGAACTAGCCTCCTCCTTCGACGCCTCCCTCCAACGATGAAAAGCGACCGTCTGTCGGTCCGTCCCCATCGTTTGTGAAGAAGCTGTTGACAAAGCCCCATCAGTGGTTGAACCTACGAATGGAAACGTTTACGGCAACGTTTACAGAATAGCCGTGAAGGAGGTGCGGTGGCTACCATACAAGACATTGCGCGGATGTCCGGCTACAGCATCGGAACAGTGTCCAGGGTGATCAACAACCGTGCCGACGTGAGCGAGAGGGCAAGGAAGAGGATCGAAGAGGTAATTCGGGAACAGGATTACCAGCCTAATTCCAACGCTAGGATGCTCAGGCAGTCCGTTTCGTCGGAGATATCCATCATCATACGCGGCACCAGCAGCGTTTTCCTCCAGTCGGTCCTGGAGAAAACCCAAATTCGTGTAGGGGAGCATGGGGAAAGCGCGAGCGTGCAGTTCATCGGGGAGACAGAGGACGAGGTGGCGATGGCCGTCCAGGTCGTTCAGCACCTGAAGCCGAAGGGGCTGATATTCTTGGGAGGCAGCGTGCACAACTTCCAAGAGGAGTTCTCCAAGATCGACGTGCCGAGCGTCCTAGTCTCGGCCAACGCGGACGGGCTCGGATACGACAACCTTTCGAGCTTCTCAACAGACGACGAGGGTGCGGCCGCTTATGCAGTTGGCAGGCTGGTTGCGCAAGGGCACCGCAGGATAGGCATCCTGGGAGGGTATCCCGGAGATTCCTCGGGCACGATGACGGACGACTGCGGCGCGCTGCGAATCCGCGGTGCTGTGGGAGAGCTGGGAAAGAACGGCATAAGCTTCGATTTCGATAACGACTACGAAGGGTGCGCATTTTCCGCAGAGGACGGCTACAAGGCTGCAGAGAGGCTGCTCCTGCGCACGCCGGACCTGACAGGCATCTTTGCCCTCAGCGACGTGATGGCAATCGGGGCGATCAGGGCATTCCGGGATATGGGCCTGCATGTTCCCGAGGACATTTCGGTGGTGGGCTTCGACGGGATACTCTACGCGGAGTATTCCAATCCCAGGCTTACCACCATCCGGCAAGATGCCGCGACGCTCGCCAGGAAGAGTGTTGACAGCCTGCTGCTGATGATCAGCTACGGCAGTCCGGCAATGCACGAGCAGATACCCTATAGGTACGTCAATGGCGAAAGCGTCGCTCGGCCGCGGGAATAGGAACGGGAGGTATGACGTTGGCAACCTTGAGCTTGAGGCACGTCCAGAAGATCTATCCCATGGGGGATAAGGACAAGAAGAGGCGGGGAAGGAGGAAAAAGGGCGACGAGGAGCCAGAGAAGAAGCCCCACAACCTCAAGGCCACCGATGAAGGTGTCGCAGCGGTAGACGACTTCAACCTGGAGATCGCAGACAAGGAGTTCATCGTATTCGTCGGGCCTTCAGGCTGCGGGAAGTCTACGACGCTCAGGATGATCGCCGGGCTCGAGGACATCACCAGGGGCGAGATCTACATCGGGGACCGCCTGATCAACGACGTGCCCCCCAAAGATAGGGACATCGCCATGGTCTTCCAGAACTACGCCTTGTATCCGCACATGACCGTCAGGCAGAATCTGGAATTCCCGCTGGAGCTGAGGAAGGTTCCGAAGGACGAGATGGGCCGGATGGTCGACGAGGCCGCAGAGATCCTCGGCATCACGCCCTACCTCTCCCGCAAGCCCAAGGCTCTCTCGGGCGGCCAGAGGCAGCGCGTGGCCATCGGCCGTGCGATTGTGCGCGACCCGCAGGTGATCCTGATGGACGAGCCCCTATCGAACCTGGATGCAAAGCTCCGCAACCAGATGAGGGCGGAGATCATCAAGCTCAGACAGCGCCTGGATGCGACGTTCATCTATGTGACGCATGACCAGACCGAGGCTATGACCCTAGGCGACAGGATCGTCATCATGAAGGATGGCGACATGCAGCAGATCGGCACACCCCAGCAGGTGTTCAACCATCCCAAAAACCTCTTCGTGGCGGGATTTATCGGCACGCCTCAGATGAACCTGTTCGACGGCGAGCTTATCAAGAGGGGCGGCGCATATGCCGTGCGCGTAGGCGAAGCCGAGACCGTGCTCTCGGAGGACAAACAGAAGAACCTGGCCGACAGGAACACCG
>JAKPQM010000119.1 GCA_029546925.1 Actinomycetes bacterium | reverse complement strand
CAACCAGCCCACCGACATCCCCTTCATGGCCGGCGCGGTTCATGGCGTGAATCAGCCAGAGGTGGTGATCAACGTGGGTGTCAGCGGTCCGGGCGTGGTGGCGCGTGCCCTGGAGCGCCAGCTGCGGCAAGCTGAGCAGGGATCGCTGGGGTTACATGACCTGGCTGAAGTGATCAAGCGTGCCGCTTTCCGCGTGACTTGCTGTGGCGAGCTGATTGGCAAGCAGGTGGCGCAGGCGCTGGGTATCCCCTTCGGCGTAGTGGATCTTTCGCTGGCCCCCACGCCCAAAGTGGGCGACAGTGTGGGTGAGATTTTGAAGATCCTGGGTGTGGATGCTATCGGCGCGCCTGGCTCGACGGCCATCCTGGCGCTGCTGAACGACGCGGTGAAGAAGGGCGGTGCCTTTGCCAGCCAGAGTGTGGGTGGGTTGAGCGGGGCGTTCATCCCGGTGTGTGAGGACCATGAACTGGCCCTGGCTGCTGAGGCCGGCTCGCTGTCCATCGAGAAAATGGAGGCCATGACCTGCGTCTGCTCGGTGGGCTTGGATATGATCGCCATCCCCGGCGACACGTCCATCTCGACCATCTCGGGCATCATCGCCGACGAGATGGCCATCGGCATGATCAACCAGAAGACCACGGCGGTACGCCTCATCCCCGTTATCGGGAAGGGTGTGGGCGAGACGGTCGAGTTCGGCGGCCTTCTGGGCCGCGCGCCCATCATGGCGGTGAACGGCTTCTCGTGCGAGAACTTCGTCTCGCGCACAGGCCGCATCCCCGCGCCGGTGCATTCGTTCAAGAACTGAGCGTTCGTCTCGGGTCGCTTTTCACCTCGCCTTGAGGCACAGATTACCAAGTACATTTCTCTTTTGGTAAAAAGCCGTCTTTCAACTGGCCTTTTACCGAGTATTTCTCAGAAAGTCTTAAGTACTTGGTAGAATCACCCGTACCGGCAGGCCGTCCTCTGCGTTAGGGGCCACCCATGTACGCCTTTCTCGGTCATGTCTCGGCCATCGAGGCCCTGCGAGCTCTCTCCGTCGAGAAGGACATGCCCCGGCTTGCCGAGCGTTGGCCGCAAGAGGCGCGCCCGCTCCCCTCCTCCGAGCATTGCATCGCCACGCAGAAGCAGTTCAGGGGCAGCGAGTTCGACCTCGAGGCGTTCGGCATCGCATCTTCCCCCATCGATCTGCTCGTTCCATCGAACAGCTCCTGCAGCAGGGGCTCTTCCGCGCGTTTCCACATCTGGAGCAGGGACATCCCCGCCCAGGCGATGGTCCGTCTGGGCGAGAGCGTCTTCCTCAGCGGGCCGGAACTGACGATCCTGCAGCTCTGCGGCTCCTATTCCAAGCTCGATCCGGTGCTCGATGCCAACGTTGCGGCCTATTGGGGCGAGAAGGAACTCATGCACGGCCTCGGCATCGAGGGCAACCCTGCCATCGACAATCCCCTGCGCTGGGAGAATGCCGCGCGTCTCATACGCGCCGCTGCGCTGGCCTGCGAGTTCTCCGGAACGTACCGGTTGCCGGCACATACGGGCGGAGACGCCTCCTATCGACTCAGACCGCTCATGAGCTGCGGCAGCCTGCGTGCGATCGCGCGGAGCCTCAGGTCGACCGTCGTCGAGAATCGAGCGCTGCGCGTTGCGGATCTCGCGTTCGACAACTCCGGCTCTCCGATGGAGACGGCGCTGGCGCTCATGCTGACGCTCCCCGTCGCATGGGGTGGGTTCGGCCTGCCGAAACCCGAGCTCAACGGAGAGATCGACACCTCCGGTCAGCGCGGCATCCTCGCCGATCGCAACGAGGTGACCCCCGACCTCCTCTGGCGTAAAGAGGGCATCGCCGTGGAGTACGACAGCACCGAGAAGCATGGACGAGCTGGGATGGCCCAGCTCTCCGAGGACGCGCTGCGCTCGAACATCCTCACGGCTCTGGGATACCGCGTCTTGAGGGTGACGCCCGGCGTTGTCGCAACGATCGGAATGATCGAGCTTCTCGCACGGCAGATCGCGGTGCTGCTCGGAGTGGAGCTCGAAACACCCGACGGCGTCCAGGTGCTCCGTCGGGGCAAGCTCTTCGCCGAGCTGATGCCCAAGCGCAGATAGTGACGTCTCGGATCCCATGGATTACCAAGTACTTGTTTGTTTTGGAAAATATTCCGCGTTATCGCAGGTTATTGCCTTCGGATTTCTCAAAAGAAATGGGTACTTGGTAATTTGACCGCACAGCGGAGGGACAAGGACGATAGACGGGGCTGTGCACTAGAGAGTATGAACGCCCTCGAATTGCATGCGGTGGTAGCGCGCGTAGGTGCCATCGAGTGCGAGCAGCTCCTCATGGGTGCCGCACTCGACGGCGCGCCCATCCTCGATGGTCACGATCTCATCTGCGTCCTTGATGGTCGATAGGCGATGCGCGATCACGAGCGTGGTGCGGCCCGATGCCAGCTCCGCAAGAGCCTCCTGCACGGCATGCTCGCTCTCGTTGTCGAGCGCCGAGGTCGCCTCGTCCAAGATGAGGATCGGCGGGTTCTTGAGAAACACCCGCGCGATGGCGATGCGCTGCTTCTGCCCGCCCGAGAGCCGGGTACCCCGCTCCCCCACCTCGGTATCGTAGCCATGGGGCAGGCCCTCGACGAACTCGGCGATGTTGGCTGCGCGCGCTGCGGCGTGGATCTCGTCGAGGGTGGCGCCGGGCTTGCCGTAGGCGATATTCTCGCCGATGGTGCCGTCGAAGAGGTACACGTCCTGCTGCACCATGCCGATCGCCTCGCGCAGCGACCGCTGGGTGACATCGCGCACATCCTGCCCATCGATGGTGATACTGCCCGAGCGGACATCGTAGAAACGCGGGAGCAGCGCACAGGTCGTGGACTTCCCTCCTCCCGAAGGTCCTACCAGAGCCACGGTCTTACCGGGCTCGAGCGAAAGATCGAGACCGCGGATCACATCGTTCTCGCCATCGTACGAGAAGCGCACAGCTTCGAAGCGCACACGGCCCGCACCCATGCGGAGAGCGGGCGCGCCGGGTTTGTCCTCCACGTCGGGAATGGTGTCGAGCACCTCCACGAAACGCTCGAAGCCGGCTTTGGCCTTTTGGAACATCTCCGTGAAGTCGAGGATCGTCATGATGGGAGAGAGGAACATGGAGACGTAGAGCGCGTAGGTGGCGAGATCGACCGGGGTGAGCTGTCCGTCTGCGATGAGCAGGCCGCCATATACCACGATGACCGTGTAGAGGATGCCCGTGAAGCCCGACACCGTTGCCGTGAAGATGCCCATGCCCCGGTAGTTGCGCACCTTGGACGCGAGGTACGCCTCGTTGGAGCGCGCGAACTTCTCGCTCTCCACGTCCTCGCTGGCAAAGCTCTTGACCACACGGGCACCGGCGAGCGAGTCTTCGAGCTGGGAGTTCACCTGGCTGATCTTCTTGCGGTTATCGCGGAAGAGATCGGCGAGCCGTTTGTTGGCAACGAGGCTGTAAGCGAAGAGCAGGGCCGTGGTGAGCGCCAGTGCGAGCGAGAGCCTCCATGAGATGAGCGCGAGGATCACGAAGGAGCCGATGATCTCGATGGAGCATATGATGATCCACTCGGGACCGTGGTGGGCGGCTTCGGAGATGTCGAAGAGGTCGTTCGAGACGCGGCTCATGAGGTCGCCGATGTTGTGGCGGTCGAAGTAGGAGAAGCTCATGCGCTCGTACTGGTTGAAAAGATCTTGGCGCATGCGGCTCTCCATGCGCACGCCCATAACATGGCCCCACGAGGAGACGAACCAGCGGCATACGAAGCGGACGGCATACATGACGACCATGCCGAGGCCCAGATACACGAGGGCGCTGCGGATGGCGTCGGGCTCCTGCGCGAACAGGCCGCTCGTCAGGGTGCGCAGGATCTGCGGAAAGGCGAGATCGATCGCCGCGAGCACGAGTGCGGCCACCGTGTCCATCACGAGCAGGTGGAGCTGGGGGCGGTAGTATCCGAAGAGCCGTCTGAGAAGACCTTGCTTAGTAGAGCTCATGGCCGCCTTTCGATAGCATAGCTGAAGGTCTCGCGCACGGCGGGGGATGCACAGTAGGGACGGTCCTCCCCGTGCATCGCCGCAATGCACGGGGAGGACCGTCCCTACTGTGCATCCCCCGCCGTGCGCGAGACTGCAGGTTCCAAACGGTGCGCCACCGCATCGCAGATGAGCGCGCCGCATACGGTCTTGGAATCCTCGATGCGTCCATCGAGCACCGCATCGATAAGCTCGTCGAGCGGCACGAGATCGACGTTTAGGAACTCGTCCTCATCGGGATGGGCGGGGCCGAACGAGAGGCCTGTCGCCATATAGAGGTGGATGAGCTCGTCGGTGAACCCGGGGGTCGTGGCAATGGTGGTGAGAAACGCCATGCGCTCGGCGATCAGGCCCGTCTCCTCGAAAAGCTCGCGCTCGGCACACGCGAGCGGATCCTCACCCGCTTCGAGCTTTCCTGCGGGAATCTCGACCATCACGCGGCCGAGCGACGCACGGAACTGGCGCACCAAGCAGATGCGGCCATCATCGGTCAGGGCGACAACGGCAACGGCGCCAGGGTGGCGCACCACATCGCGTACCGAGGCATGGCCGTTGGGAAGGGCCACGTGGATGCGGTTCACATCGAAGATGACGCCTGAGAAAAGCGTGTCCTCGGAGATGAAGGTCTCGGCGAGGTCGCAGTCGCGCGGATCATCGTCTCCGAGCACCAAGTGCCGTCTCACGGGAGAGCTCACGGCGCCCGCATCGCTGCCATCGTAGGTGAACGCCTTCGCCGAGTCCCGCATCTCCTGTGCCGCATCGCGCAAATCATCCAGCGAGGGAGCCGTATAGGCATCTGCCTCGATGATGGTATCGGGATGGATGTCCTGGATATCCTCCTGTCCGCCCTGTTTGGCCATGGCTCCCCCCTACTGCCCGTCGCGGCCGAGAATCGCCTTCATGCCGATATCGGTGCGGAAGAATTTGCCGTCGAAATCGATGAGGCCAACTCCCTCGTAGGCGCGTTCGCGGGCAGCCTCGAAGGTAGGCGCCACCGCGGTGACCGCAAGGACGCGGCCCCCCGAGGTCACGAGCCTGCCATCGTCATCGAGTGCCGTACCGGCATGATAGACCGTGACGCCTTCGAGCGCTTCTGCGTCCTCGATGCCGGTAATGGGCTTGCCCGTCTCGTAGGATCCAGGGTAGCCGGCGCTCGCCAGCACCACCGACACGGCCCAGTCATCATCCCAGGAGATCATGCACCTATCGAGCACTCCCCTATCGCAGGCGAGCATGACCTCGACGAGGTCGGCATGCATGCGGGGAAGGACAGCTTGCGTCTCGGGATCGCCGAAGCGCGCATTGAACTCGAGAACCTTGGGGCCCTCGTCGGTGAGCATGAAGCCGCCATAGAAGCAGCCGGAGTATGGGATGCCGTCGGCGGCGAGCTTGGCCACGACGCGCTCCATGATCTCGACCATCTCATCAAGCTCGGCAGGCGTAACGAGGGGAACCGGCGAGTACACGCCCATGCCGCCCGTGTTGGGGCCCGTGTCGCCCTCATAGGCGCGCTTGTGGTCCTGGCTCGTGGCAAGCGGCACCACGGTCCTGCCATCGGTGAGCACGAGAAGCGAGCACTCCGGGCCGGAAAGGATCTCCTCGACAAGTACCGAGCTGCCGGCTTCGCCGAACTCGCCCGAGAAGCACGCGCGCACGCCCTCGGCGGCCTCATCCGCGTCCTTGGCGACAATAACGCCCTTGCCGGCAGCAAGGCCATCGGCTTTGACCACGCAGGGACCATCGATGCGGCCGACGTATTCGAGGCAGCTCTTCTCGTCGGTAAACGAGCGCCATGCGGCTGTGGGAACGCCTGCGCGGCCCATGACCTGCTTGGCGAACTTCTTGGAGCCCTCGATGCGTGCCGCCTTGAGGTTGGGTCCGAAGGTGGGGATCTTGGCCGAACGGCATGCGTCGGCAACACCCTCCATGAGCGGTGCCTCGGGCCCGATGACCACGAGACCGATGTCGTGGGCAAGCGCCCATGCGGTCACCTCGGTCGGCGAGGCGGGATCGAGGTCGACGCGCGTCGCGAGGCCGAACATGCCGCCGTTGCCGGGCGCGACGTAGAGCTCGCCGGCACGCGGGGAGTCTGCAAGCTTGGCGAGCAGCGCATGCTCGCGTCCGCCCGATCCCAAAAGCAGGATATTGACCTTGCGGGTAGTTGTGTCCATGATAGGTTCTCCTTATATGTCCAAGCTGAAATCGAAGCGTGCCGTCTCATAGCCGCCGAACGTGGAGTCGGGCACCATGGCGATGCCGATGGCCTCGGGTCCGGCGTAGCGTACGAGCGCGGGCGCTGGTTTGAGCGTTGCAAGATGATATGAGACGTACTCGTTGGTGTCGAAGGGCTTCTCGAGCTGACCGAGACCTTTCGCGGCGTCACCTGCGGCCTTGACGCAGCAGAGGGCGCCCACCTCGCGTGCACGGGTGCCGAATGCCTGCGCGATGCGGCCGGCAAGGTCGGAGATGTCGGCAGATGAGGCGAGCACCGTGTGGCCCTCCGTATCCAAGCGGATGAGATGCCGCTCGCCGAGGGCGCGGCGGCGCAGGTAAGCGATGCGATCGCCAAGCCTGCCCGAACCTTGGAAGGGGGCGTGGGAATCGGCGATGATGAAGAACGCGGTCTCCGAAGCCAGGGTCTCTGCTCTCGCAGCAACCTCCGATGCGGAACGGGCGCACGCCGCAGCATAGGCTGTGCGCTCGACGACGAGCGCGAGCGCAGCGGAAACGAGGCCCGTATCGACCACGGCCACGCGCGAGGCCTCTCCCAGCGACAAGGCGGCCGTCCTGGCAAGCGGCGCGACCGCGCTCGCGTGCACGGAGACGATAGACGCGCAGCCCTTCTCAAAGAGGGCGCTGTAGAGCTCGGCGAGCTCGGCAACCGTCGGCGCGCTTCCGCACCAGCTCACACCCAGCTGCTCGAGCAGCTCGGGTCCTAGATCGCAGCGCATGTCGGTGACGACCGTGCAGGTCGGCATCCCCTCGAGATCTTCGGACATGGCTACTTCCAATAACGGTTGATGGTCTGGTCGCGATCGGGACCGACGGTGATGATGGAGACCCGCACGCCCGCCAGCTGCTCAAGGAAGTCGATGTAGTCCTTGGCCTCGCGCGGGAGTTGGTAGAAGTTGCGGACATCCGAGATGTCGCATTTCCAGCCGGGAAGCTCCTCGTAGACGGGGATTGCGTGATAGAACACGCTCTGGTGCTCGGGGACGGTGGTGTAGCGCACGCCATCGCACTCGTAGGCAACGCAGATCTTGATGGAATCGAGCACGCCCAGCACGTCGAGTTTGGTGATGGCGAGATCGGTGAGGCCGTTCACGCGCGCGGCATAGTTCACCACGACCGCATCGTACCAGCCGCAGCGGCGCTTGCGCCCGGTGGTCACGCCGAACTCGTGGCCCGCCCTGCCGAGCGTTTCCCCCACCTCATCGAAGAGCTCGGTGGGGAAGGGGCCGGAGCCCACGCGGGTAAGGTAGGCCTTGGCGATGCCGAGCACGCGGTCGATATGGGTGGGACCCACACCCGATCCGGTGACGGCGCCGCCCGCTGTGCAGTTCGAACTGGTGACGAAGGGATAGGTGCCGTGGTCGATGTCGAGCATGGTTGCCTGGGCACCCTCGAAAAGGATGTTCTTGCCATCCTCGAGCTGCTCGTTCAAGAACAGCGAGCTTTCGCAGATATAGGGGCGGATGCGCTCGGCCATGGGAAGGTAGCTCGCGCAGATCTGATCGACCGTATAGGTAGGGACCTCGTAGACCTTCTCGAGGATGGGGTTGGTGTAGGCAAGCGCCGCCTCGAGCTTCTCGCGGAATATCTTCTCCTCGAGCATGTCCTGGATGCGCAGGCCCGTGCGATTCATCTTATCCATGTAGGTGGGGCCGACACCGCGCTTGGTGGTGCCGATGAGGTTCTTGCCGAGCTTCTTCTCGTGGGCGCCGTCCAGATCCTTATGGTAGGGCATGACGATATGGGCGTTTCCGGAGATCTTGAGATGGGCGCAGGAGATGCCCTGGGAGTCGAGCATGTCGATCTCGGAGAGCAGGATCTCGGGATCGACGATGCAGCCGTTGCCGATGATGGGGACCGTGCCCTCGTACATGACGCCGGAGGGTACCTGATGGAGGGCCAGCGTGGTGCCGCCCACGATGACGGTATGACCGGCGTTGGCACCGCCGGCATAGCGGCAGACCACGTCATAATCGCCGGAGATGAGGTCGGTGACCTTGCCCTTCCCCTCATCACCCCACTGAGTACCCACAAGCACCGATGCAGGCATTGCGCACCTCTTTTAGTCGAAGCATCGTGTCGATGCTGCCCAGAAGCTCCGGGCAGCCTGTTAAGTATACGTTAGACGGGCGGAAAACGCAGGCTCTGCACGAAATTCCGCATATGACAAAGGCGTTCTGCCCGACCGTTCCTCTCCGGAAGGCACGTGGCATCAGAGCGCCCCTGTCCACGTATGCCTGCTTTGGCCGCCGAAGACCCTGTGTCCACGAAATACCGCGGGCACAGGCCTTCCTGTGGCATGATTCGCGTGGACACAGCCTTTCTCGCGCCATGGGGCGAGGCGAACCGGTGTACCCGTGGCAAGCGATCTGCCCCGTCACGCTTCATGGCGGGTGTCGAGCGAGATGAACTTGGTGTCCTCGGCGATGAAGGCGAGCTGCACGGTGCCCGTCTCGCCCGAGCGGTTCTTGGCGATGATGCACTCCGCAACGCCCCAGTCGGGCCTATTTTGGCGATCAGCCTCCTCTTTGGTGAGGGAGCGATCGAGCAGAAGGACGATGTCGGCGTCCTGTTCGATGGAGCCCGACTCACGCAGGTCGGCAAGTTGGGGGCGCTTGGCGCGGGCATCCTCTCCCCTGCCGCCGCCACGGCTCTCGACTTGGCGGTTGAGCTGGGAGAGGGCGATGACGGGCACCCCCAGATCCTTGGCGAGGATCTTGATGGCGCGGCTCATCTCAGAGACCTCGGTGGCGCGGCTGTCGGAGCGGCGGCCTGCTGAGGGCGAGAGGAGCTGCATGTAGTCGATGACGACGAGGCCTTCCTTCTTACCGTTCAGAATGCGGCGGGCCTTGGCCCGTATCTCGGTCACCGTGGTGCCGGCGGTATCGTCGATGGTGATGTCGAGCTGCGAGAGCTTGTCGGTTGCCTCGATGATGTTGATCCAGTTGGCATCGCGGATGAGGCCCGCACGGATCTCGCGCATGTGCACGCCCGTGGTCTCGGAGGCAAGCAGGCGCTGGGCGATCTCGACCTTGCTCATCTCCATCGAGAAGAATGCGACGGAAGCGCCGGCTTGTGCAGCATTCACGGCGATGTTGAGGGCGAACGAGGTCTTTCCCACACCGGGACGGGCGCCGATGACGACCATCTGGCCGGGACGCAGGCCGAGCAGGTTGCGGTCGATGTCGGGATACCCCGTGTAGATGCCCTGGCGCATGCCCTTGTTCTTGCTCATCTCCTCGAGGGAGACGAAGTAGTCGGACATGATGTTCGAGAGGATGTCGTAGCTCGAGCGGACGGAACGGCCCGTCACCTCGAAGAGCATCTGCTCGGCGCGGTCGATAACCTCCTTGGTGTCCTCGGGGGCGTTGTAGGCGAGCGCCGAGATGCTGGCCGAGGCCTTGATCATGGAGCGGAGGATGGCGTCGCGGCGGAGCATCTCGATATGGTTCGGCCAGACATCGGCAACGTAGTTCTCGCTGAGGCCGACCAGATGCTCGGGACCACCTGCCTTCTCGAGATTGCCCTCGCTCTTGAGCACGTCCGCAAGCGTGATGATATCGATAGGCCTGCCCTCGTCGAACATGCGCTTGATGGCGTTGAAGATGATGCGGTTGGCTGGGCTGTAGAAGTCCTCGGGTGCGAGCTCGATGAGGCATTCCTGGAGGGCGTCCTGATTCCAGATCATGGCCGAGAGGAGGGCCTGCTCGGCCTCGATGTTCTGGGGCATGGGGCGATCGGCGTGGGCGGGCACGTGAACGGGATTGATATCGTCGATGTGGCTGGGCATGCAGGTTCCTGTCGGCAGAAAGGTGGCTCAGTGTGAGCGAATACTACCTCAATCTGCATGGTATGTGGGAGAGCATTGTGCGGCTATTTTGTTCTTCAACAGCAAATGTCGATATCCTTTTTGCAAATCCTGCGGTTTTAGCACTTATCAACGTTTTCAACATTTTTTGGAGAAATCCGCGAACGGAGTTTTCAACATTTCGTTATTTTGCTCGAAATATGCAGGGTAAGCATTACAATCCCGTGAAGACCCCCGCCCCGTATCCGTTGGAACATATGTTTTCGCAGGTAAATCGCTTGATGAATGCATTGGGGATAAGAAGGCCCCACCCCCGGTTCGCGGGTCGTGGGGCCTTAGATGGGCGAGAGGAACATGCGTGCGGCTCTTCGACGTGCGATCTACCTGCACCTTGTGTTGAAAACCGCAGGTAAATGGACTGTGCTTTATCGAAGCCGCAAGAAGCCTATTCGGCAGCTTCCTCAACGGCCTCCTCAACGGCTTCCTCGATGGCTTCCTCGGCGGCAGCGGCAGGGGCAGCTGCGTCGGCACGGGAGCCCTCGGGGACGACGGCAACGGAAACCTTGGCGTTGACGTCGCGGTACAGGCTGATCTCGATCTCGTGCTCGCCCGCACGCTTGATGCTGCCCTCGCGGGCGATGCGCTTGCGGTCGACCTCGACACCGATCTGATCCTTGATGGCGTCGGCGATCATAGCGGAGGTGACGGAGCCGAAGAGCTGCCCCTCCTCTCCCACGCGGGCTTCGATGGAGACGACCTTGCCCTCGAGCGCCTCCTTGGTTGCCGCAGCATCGGCGATGCGCTTCTCCTCGCGCTTCTCGATGTTGTGGCGGCGCTCTTCGAGCTGCTTGATGTTGCCCGGGGTTGCCGGCAACGCGAGCCTGTTGGGGAACAGGTAGTTCTCCGCATAGCCCTGTGCGACGTCCACGATGTCGCCTTCGCCGCCCTTACCCCGGAGCTCTCCCAGAAGAATGACGTTCATGGGTACTCCTTTCCTAGCTTTTATCGGTTGGGTCTTGGACGGTGACGCGCACGCCGCGATCGAGGCGGCGCAGGTTGACCCACACGTCCAGAACTCCGACGATGGTTAATGCAAACATATTGAGTTCGAGATAGAGCACGACGGCAGTGATGGCGAGGCCGATGAAGCCCCTCCACCCCCTCTTGTGCTCGAACCACGAGAGAACCGCGCACCCCTGGGTCGCGAACGCGAGGCGCAGCGTTCCCAGAAGCGTGCCCCCCACCAGCAAAGCCGTGGCGCCAAATGCGGGGACCGCCTTAGAGAGCGCCAGCAGGAGGATGCCCGCGATGAGCAGACCGACCACCCACAAGGGCAGGTCGAAGTGCTGGAAGGGCAGGCGTTTGCCCAAATCTATCCGCTGCCTCCGGGCCCCGATAAAGGCCCCTCCGAGAGACAGGAGGAATTCGGCGAAGGCGATGATGAAGAACGCGGTGGGCCAGACTGCATCGAAGACGGTGCGCAGCTGGTCGAAGACCATGCGCGTCTCGATCGATGCGGATCCCAGCGCCTGTTGGTAGCCATCCATAACCTCGCCAGCCAACGCCGCAAGCGTTGTCCCCGCCATGCGGGCGGAGATCTCGGACGCGGCCAAGAGGAAGAGCCCCATGGCCGCAACGCAGATGCACGCGATGCCGGGCGTGAGCTTGTTGCGGAGATAAAGGTGCGAGCCCACCATCCCCACGACGCAGGAGAACACGGCATCCTCGAGGGCTGCGGCTCGGAAGATGAGGGCGCACAATGCGGCGGGCACGATGAGGCTGGCGGCGCAGATCGCGCGCTTGCGCAGACCGTCGAGGCCCACCAGAACCGCATAGCCGAAGCCCGTGAAGAGCGGTGCGACGATGGGCGAGAAGCCCGCGCACGCCCCCGCGGCCACGCACCATGCGAGCGCCTTCCAGAACGTGAGCGGCTCGAGGGGCATGCCTTTGTTGGAGAACATGATCATGCCCTTGGACGCCTCGTCGCCGAGATGTGCCTCATCGCCGATGTGTTCGGGATTCTGGGAAGGCTGGGGAACCTTGTTGTCTGCCTGATCGTTCACGGGTGATTCGATGTCCTTCTCGAACTGAAAGCCCCTAGCCGCGGCTGCGGCCGCCGCGGCTGGAGACGACGGTGACGGTATAGGGCAGCAGCGCCATCTCGCGGGCCCGCTTGATGGCGAGCGCGATGTCGTGCTGATGCTGCGTGCAGGCGCCAGTGACACGGCGCGGCTTGATCTTGCCGCGATCGGTCATGAACTTGCGAAGGAGCTGGACATCTTTGTAGTCGATGAAGTCCGTGCCCTCCTTGCAGAACTGGCAGTACTTGCGACGCAGCTGGCGGGTGAAATCCTGCTTTTGCTGAGCCATGATGAATAGCCTTTCGTTCGGCGATGCGAGATCGCCAGATCCATTAGAACGGGATGTCCTCGTCGTAGACGTCGTTGGGAGGCGGCGTCACGGAAGGCGCGGGTGCTGCAGAAGGCGCTGGGGCCGCATAGCTGGGGGCTGAGTAGCTCGGAGCGGAAGGAGCAGGGGTAGGCGTTGGGGCCTGCTGGGCCTGCTGATAGCCCGAGCCCTGCTGATGGCCGCCCTGCTGATAGCCGCTCTGCCCGCCCTGATCGCTTCTCGGGGAGAAGAACTCCAGATCGTCGACGACGACCTCGAGCTTGCTGCGACGTTGACCGTCTTTTGTCTCCCAAGCGCTGTAGCGGAGCTTGCCTTCGATAGCAACCTTGGTACCTCTGGAGAGGAAGCGCGAAAGCGGTTCTGCGCGAGAACCGAACACGACGCAGTCGACGAAGTTGGGGGTGTCCTCCCACTCGCCGGTCTGCGGATTGCGGCGACGATCGTTCACCGCGACACCGAACTGCAGGATCTGCGTTCCGCCAGCGGTTTGACGCATCTCGGGGTCTCGGGTGAGGTTGCCGGAGATGTTGACTCGATTGATGCTCACGTCTGCTCACTACCTCTCTGTGCGGGCATCGTGCCCGCCCTAAGCGGATGTCCATCCGCTGCTTCCTGTGCTAGTCCTTGTCGCTGCGGCGCACGATCATGTGGCGCTTCACGGCATCGTTGATGCGCAGGACTCGGTCGAGCTCTGCGATCTGCGTGGGATCTGCGTGGAAGTTGATGAGGGTGTAGTCGCCGTCGGTAAGATGGTCGACCTCGAACGCAAGCTTGCGCTTGCCCCAGTCCTCGACGCTGTCGATCACGGCTCCCTCTTCGGTGAGCGCGACATCGATGCGTTTCATAACGCCCGCACGCGTTTCCTCATCAGACGAAGGATCGACAAAATACAGCAGTTCATAAGCCTTCATATGGTTCACCTCCTCTGGGCTGATGGTTTCGGGACGTGAAGGTTGCGCCCGAAACAGGAAAGGTAACGACTGTTCATTGTATCACAGGGTTTGCCGTATTGCAGCAAAAACACTGTGATTCCAACCTTTCCACGCACTTTCCCCTGTCCGGGATGGTAGCAGGCTCCTTTGACGGGAAGCTGACCCGCAGTTATCGGCTATCTGTCGACTATGCGGCTGCACCGCTGCTCATGCCCCGTGACAGGAAATGTCGGCCAGTTTTTCTCCGCGTCGGTCTTTGCAGGAAAACCATACGGGGCGCGTCAGCCTTGGGGGTAGTGGTTTTGAGACCCCTCTTGATGGGTTGCCTGTGCCCGGCCGACGCCGCCATGGGTCTGCAGGCCGTAGTCGGTGTCGCCATACGCATAGGGCACCTGATTCGGAGGCGTGTTGGCCGCATACGGGTCGTACGGGACATACTGAGTCGGCACCGGCACATAGGCGGGCAATCCCGCAGGCAGTGGATCGTCGCTGCCGCCCCATGCGGGAACATTGAACTGCCGCATCCACAGGCCGAGCGCGATGAAGATGATGGTCTCGAGCATGATGGCGAAGAACGAGGTGATGAAACCGGTGATAGACACGGGGAGCAGCAACGTGGAGAGAATCCGCAGCAGGAGGAATTCGACGGCCCGATAGCTGCTGTACTGCGTCATGCCGCTGTCAGCTAGGCGCACGAGCTCCTGAAGAGTTGCTTGGAGATCGCCTGCGTACGGGGTGACGGCGATGGTGAAGGCGACAGCCGAGATGAGCCCCAGGATAAGGCTGCCGATAAACTGGATGGCGAGGATCCGCAGGAGACCCCCTGCATCGCGCTCGGCCATCTGGCCGATCGTCGAGAATTTGAAGCCCGCTCCCGTGCTCTGGTAAATGGTGGCGCGCACCGCAGCTATACGGATGATCAACACAAGCACGAAGGAGACGATCGGGGCCACGACCGCGAAAAAGGAGCTGACAAGCGGGGTGATGGAGATGAGGATAACGATAAGACCCCATAGGAGGCCCCAGACGAACGCAACGAGGAACATGCGCCACCCGCTCCTGATATAGGCTCCCACGCTTCCGCCGTTGCGCGCGGGAGACGTCGAGGCTCCCCAGGCGATAAGGCGGGCCCATTCGGCAAAGTAGCCCTGCATGCCGAGCGCCCCTGCAATGGGAACCAAACCGGCAAGCCATAGGACGAAGAGACGCTTGATCCAGCCAGGTTCTCGTGTGCACAGCGCCCAAGAACGCGCAAAGTACCTGCTCTCCTGGAAACCGTCGGTATTCACATATGAGGCCATGTCGGAATCCTTTCGGCGATGGTCGACTGATCAAGTATACCGTGCGGAGGTCCTTCTCAGCATGTTTCCCCAGCAAGGCCCTTATCGACTGCACAGTCGCTGGGCGTCTTGCTGCGGAAAGAGAAAGGGATCTATATCCTCGGATCCTCGGCCACGAACATCCCAACCAAAACACGATCATCCCGCAGGTGTTCATGAACATCCCGGGGATGATCGTGTCCGCATTGGGATGTTCGTGCAGGCACGCAATGGAGCACGGTCCGAATCCCTGCGAGGGCCGCGTGCAGGGAAGCGCCCCCGGGGTCGGGGGCGCCGTCGTCTCTGGCGGAGAGGGGGGGATTCGAACCCCCGTGACCCGTGAAGGGCCAAACGGTTTTCGAGACCGCCGCATTCAACCGCTCTGCCACCTCTCCATGAGTGGCAACGTGGCGCCCCTGAGATGGAGCGCCACGGATAGTCCTGGCGGAGAGTCGGGGATTCGAACCCCGGAGACGCTTTAGGCGCCTACACGATTTCCAATCGTGCTCCTTCGGCCAGCTCGGACAACTCTCCAAAGCAACGCAAGGGACAGTATACACGGTTTTGCGCGGATACGTGCGAAAACTTTTCGTCCTTCGGGACGCTACGGCTCGAGCTTGGCAACCAGCCCATGGCGGACGTTCCACTTGCGGCGCTCCGTCTCGGTGAGAAGGCGCTTGCGCATGCGGATGCTCTTAGGCGTGATCTCCACGAGCTCATCATCCATGATGTACTCGAGCGCCTCTTCGAGCGAGAAGGTCCTCGGGGGCGTAAGCTGCACGGCGATGTCTGCCGTCGACGAGCGTTGGTTGCCGAGGTTCTTGGTGCGGGCGATGTTGACGACCATATCACCCGCTTGCGGACGCTCTCCCACGAGCATGCCCTCGTAGCAGTCGTCGCCGGGAGCCACGAAGAGCGCGCCGCGCTCCTGCAGCGTGCCGAGCGCATAGGCGACGGCGGGTTCGGTGGTCATGGAGACCATGACGCCGTTGGCACGTCCGCCGATGTCTCCGGCGAAGGGCCCGTATTCGAGGAAGGTGTGGTAGAACACCGCCTCGCCGTGCGTGACGTTCAGGATGTGGTTCTTGAGGCCCATGACGCCGCGCGTGGGGATCTTGAACTCGAGGTGGGTCTGGGTATCGCCGGCATCCATGGAGACCATGATGCCGCCTACATTGCCGAACGCCTCGATCACCTTGCCCGCATACTCGCTCGCGCATTCGACGGCAGCTTGCTCGATGGGCTCGAGCAGCTCGCCGTCCGCCCCCTTCTCGAGCAGGACGCGCGGGCGGCCCACCTGGAATTCGAAGCCCTCGCGGCGCATCTGCTCCATGAGGACCGATAGGTGCAGGATGCCTCTGCCTGCCACCTCGATGCCGCTCTTGTCCTCGAGCTCCTCGATACGCATGGTCACGTTGTTCTCGCGCTCGGCCATGAGACGGTCCTTGAGCTGGCGGCCGCCCACGATATCGCCCTCGCGGCCGACAAGCGGCGAGGTGGACGGGGAGAAGATGACGGAAAGCGTCGGGAGATCTATCTCGATGGGATCGAGCTCCACAGGGTGCTCGGGGTCGGTGTAGACATCGCCGATATCGGTACCGTCGATGCCCACCACGGCGGCGATATCTCCGGCGATCACCTCCGAGCACTCCTTACGTCCCAGATAGTCGAAGGTGAAGAGCTGCTTTACCTTGGCCTTCGAGCGGCTGCCGTCGTTTTTGACCACGAGGATGTCCTCCCCCGCATGGATGGTGCCGGAGAAGACGCGCCCGATGCCGATACGTCCCACGTAGCTCGAATGGTCGACGGTCACGCACTGCATGGCGAGCGGCGCGTCCGCATCGACCTCGGGCGCCGGGATACCCTCCACGATCATGTCGAGCAAAGGCAGCATATCCTCTCCCCCATCGTCGGGTGAGAGTCGGGCGATGCCGTTCACGGCGCTCGCATAGACCACGTGCTCCATGGCGAATTCGAGCTGCTCATCGGTAGCGCCGAGATCCATCATGAGGTTGAGCGCATCGTTGGCGACATCCTCGGGATGCGCTCCCTCGCGATCTATCTTGTTGATGACCATCATGATGGAGAGGCCTGCGGCGATGGCATGGGAGAGCACGAAGCGCGTCTGCGGCATGGGTCCCTCCGCGGCGTCCACGAGGAGCAACGCTCCGTCGGCCATCTTGAGCACGCGTTCGACCTCGCCGCCGAAATCTGCGTGACCGGGGGTATCGATGATGTTGATCTTCACCCCGCCGTAGGCGATGGAGATGTTCTTGGCGAGGATGGTGATGCCGCGTTCGCGCTCCTGATCGTTGGAGTCGAGCACGCGCTCGGCCACTTGCTGGTGCTCGTGGAAAGCTCCTGCCGCGCGGAGCATCTGGTCGACAAGGGTGGTCTTGCCGTGGTCGACATGCGCGATGATGGCGATGTTCCTGATGGTTTGCTGCTGCATACCCTATATCCTTAGAGCTGGGTCCCGATGATCCGGGCGGTCTGGTCGGCAAGGCAGAGGGGGATGTTGAGGATATCCCCATCCCTTGCAAGATTTCGCAATGAGAATCTTACACGCAAAGGGGCGTCTCCTCCATATTTTCTCGCATACGAGTGCAACGAGGCCGAGAGGATGTCCTCACCCGGTTCCACTTCGATAGGAACGGCCGTGCTGCCCGCCTGAGTGACGAGGTCTACAGGAGCGGCTCGATCTCGCCGGCGGGAGCAGGGTCGGTCCACGCGAACCCATCGCCCTCTCCCCTACCCGCGAAGAACAGGTAACCGGAGAAGTGCTCATAGGCTCGCTCGCCGAACTCGAAGATGAGGGCCTCCTCGTAGGCGCCCGTCTCGCCTGCAACGGCACCCACGTAGCAGAGGGTGTAGCGCACGGCATCGCGGCAGTCGCGCACATACTCGCGTGCGGCGTCAAGGCATTCCTCGGGGCCGTCGTCGGAGAAGTCGAGTGTCTCAACCTCCTCGTTGCCATCCTCAACCGCGACGAGGACACCGAACTCCTCGCCATCGGCAAGCATATCCAGAGCCTGGGCGAGCAGGCCGCCCGAAAGCTCGTCGAGCTCGGGTGAGACACCGGTCTTGCGCTCTTCCACGGCATGCCCCCTACGATACGAAACGAGCCGCGTGGATACGGCTCGGGGAAGTTGGTGGAGATGAAGGGGCTCGAACCCTCGGCCTCAGGCTTGCAAAGCCCGCGCTCTCCCAGCTGAGCTACATCCCCTTATGCTGTTGTTCCTAAAAATAGACGCCCCAGCGGCGACTCGGCTCACGCTGGGGCGACTATTGCCAGAAATGGTGGGCCTGACAAGGTTCGAACTTGTGACCTCCCGGTTATCAGCCGGACGCTCTGACCAACTGAGCTACAGGCCCAACGCAAAAAAGAATGATACAACGCGATGCCGCCGAGGTCAACTGTGATTCTCATTTTTAACTCTGCGCCTAGCCCGCATCCTGAGTTCGAGGACCATATGGTATGGAAGGGGCTGTTTTCCCGACGATTTGAAATCCCGGCTTAAAGAGGGCCCGAACTTGGGTAGGATATCCAACACGGACAGGAGTTCTCATGGCACTTGTACGCATGGACATACAGACGGTTGTCGTAGGCGGAGGTCCTGTTGCCTCGCTTGTCATCCTGCGTACCCGTACGGGAGATAAGGATGTGCAGCTGCCCATCCGCATCGGAGCCATCGAGGCCACCTCCATCAGCATGGGTGTCAACGGTGCGCCATCGAAGCGCCCCATGACCCACGACCTGCTGCTCTCCACCATCAAAGCCTTGGATGCGACCCTCGAGTCCATCACTATCGCCGAGGTTGAGGGCACCACCTTCTTCGCGCACCTCAACATCCGCCTTTCCAACGACGACCTGCAGGTCGTCGACGCACGGCCATCCGATGCCCTTGCGCTTGCCGTACGCACGGGCGCACCCATCTTTGCGAGCGAGGATGTGGTGGATGCGGCAACGCTGCCGGATTTCAGCGCCGTCGAGGAGAGCGAACGCCAACATTCCCTCGAGGAGTTCCACTCGTTCGTGGAGAACCTCTCCCCTTCCGATTTCAGCGAGGCCGTCGAATAGGAGCTGCCGGTCTGTACGATTGACGTGACCGGCTATTCTTCGTCATCGAGCAGCTCATCGTCATCGATCTCGTCGGTGCCGATGTCGACAGGATCCTCCTCGTCGGCGTCGCGGGCGCCCGCAGCGGCAAGGTCGAGGGCGAGCTGGCCATCGGCATGCTTGGGGGCCTTCTTCTTGCTCGTCTTGAGGCGGGCGGCTGCCGAGACGTGGTCGGTGGCAGACATGTTCATGACCTTGACGCCCTGGGTCGCGCGGCCGAGTCGGGAGATCTCGCTGGCCTTGACGCGGATCACGACACCCTCCTCGGAGACGATCATGAGCTCATGGTGGGGCGCGACGACGCGCATGGCGCAGAGCCTGCCCTTCTTCTCGGTCATGGCGATGGTGAAGACACCCTGGCCGCCACGCCGGTGCTCGGGATAATCCGAGACCTTGGTGCGCTTGCCGTAGCCGTTCTCGGTGATGACGAACAGATCCCCCAAACCGTTGGAGATCTCCATGCCGAGCGCGACGGCGTCGCCCTTCAGGGTGATGCCGCGCACGCCGGTGGTATCGCGGCCGGTCGGACGCACGTCGGACTCGTCGAAGAGGATGGCCTTGCCATCGGACGAGCAGATGATGACCTTGTCGCCCTCTTTGACCCTCGCGACGTTGATGAGCTCGTCGCCCCTCTTGAGGTTGATGGCGATCATGCCGTCGCGGCGCGTGCGGTCGTAAGCGCTCATGGGGGTCTTCTTGACCACGCCCTCGCGGGTGGCGAACATAAGGTGCTCGTCAGCCGGGAAATCGCGCGTGGTGATGATCGCGGTGGGATGCTCTCCCTCGGCGAGCGCCAGCACGTTGACGATGGCGTTGCCGCGGGCCTGGCGGCTGCCGATGGGAAGCTCATGGACCTTCAGGCGGTAGACCTTGCCGAAATTCGTGAAGAAGAGCACGTAATCGTGGGTGGATGCCACGAAGATGTTCTCCACGAAGTCCTGCTCTTTGAGGTTGAGGCCCGAGATGCCCTTGCCGCCGCGCTTCTGCTGGCGGTAGGTGGCCACGGGCAGCCGCTTGATGTAGCCGGCATGGGTGACCGTGACGACCATATCCTCCTCGGCGATAAGATCCTCGACGTCGAGGTCCTGGGCTTCTTGGCTCGAGATGACGGTGCGGCGCTTGTCGGCATACTTCTCGGAGATGGCGCGCAGCTCGTCCTTGATGACCGCAAGGATCTTCTCCTCGTGGGCGAGCAGATCCTCGTAGTAGGCGATGCGCTCGTGCAGATCGGCGATCTCATCGACGAGCTCTTGGCGTGCGAGGCCGGTGAGGCGGCGCAGGCGCATCTGGAGGATTGCCTCGGATTGCACGTCATCGAGGCCGAAGGCATCGAGCATGCGCTTCTTGGCCTCGTTATCGTCATGCGATGAGCGGATGATGTGGACGATCTCGTCGATGTTGTCGACGGCGATGAGCAGGCCCTCGAGGATATGCACGCGGGCGCGGGCCTTGTCGAGATCGAACTGGGTGCGGCGGGTGACCACATCGATTTGGTGGTCGATGTAGTGCTTGAGCATCTCGCGCAGCGGCAGCGTCTTGGGCACGCCGTCGACAAGCGCGATGTCGATAACGCCGAAGGTGGCCTGGAGCTGCGTTTTCTTGTACAGGTTGTTGAGAACGACCTCGGGCACCGCGCCCTGCTTGAGGTCGATGACGATGCGTACGCCCTCCTTGAGGTTGGACTCGTCGCGCATGTCCGAGATGCCCTCGATCTTCTTCTCATTGACCGCTTGGGCGATCTTCTCCTGGAGAAGGCCCTTGTTGACCTGGTAAGGGATCTCGGTCACGACGAGGCGGCCGCGGCCGCTCTTGATCTGCTCGACGTGGACCTTGGCGCGCACGGTTATCGAGCCCCGGCCGGTTTCGTAGGCATCGCGGATGCCCTCGGTGCCCATGATGATGCCGCCCGTGGGGAAGTCGGGACCGGGGAGCACCTCCATCAGCTTGTCGGTGGTGACATCGGGGTTCTCGATCATCATGCACACGGCATCGGTGACCTCGCCGAGGTTGTGCGGCGGGATGTTGGTCGCCATGCCGACGGCGATGCCCGAGCTGCCGTTCACGAGCAGGTTCGGGAAACGGGCGGGCAGCACCGTGGGCTCGGTGAGCGATTCGTCGTAGTTGGGCTGCAGTTCGACCGTCTCCTTGCTCAGGTCGGAAAGCAGCTCCATGGCGGGCCGTGCGAGACGGCTCTCGGTATAGCGCATGGCCGCCGCGCCGTCGCCGTCCACGTTGCCGAAGTTGCCGTGGCCGTCGATGAGGGGCAGGCGCATGGACCAATCCTGGGCCATGCGGACCATCGAGTCGTAGATGGCGGCGTCGCCGTGCGGGTGGTACTTGCCCATGACCTCGCCGACCGTCCACGCACTCTTCTTATGCGGGCGGTTGGGGGTGATGCCCGCCTCGGACATCGCGTAGAGGATGCGGCGGTGCACCGGCTTCAATCCGTCGCGGACATCGGGAAGCGCGCGGGCGACGATGACCGACATCGAATACTCGAGGAAGGAGGTCTTCATCTCCTGCCCCATATCGATGGGCTTCAGCGTGCCGCCGTGGATATCGGTCAGGGAGAGGCGTGTGCCGGCCTCGTCGGAGAGGGCGTGGGAGAGGTGCTTGCCCGAGAGGGCAGGCTGGCTCTCCGCATCCTCCTCTCCATAATCGTCATATTCGTCGGAGGCGTTCTCCTCGTCGTCGTATCCCACCTCGCCGAGAACATCCTCGGCGCCCGCGTCATCCTCGGTATCGAAGGTATCGTTATCCATACGATCGTCTGCCACAGTAGGGCCCCTCTCGTCTGCGTATCGTTAGATGTCTAGGAAGCGCACGTCTTTGGAGTGCGTCTGGATGAATTCCTTGCGCTTCTCGACCTGGTTGCCCATAAGGTCCGAGACGGCGCGCTCGGCCGCATAGGCGTCCTCGATGCCCACCTTGAGCAGGATCCTGTTCTTAGGCTCCATGGTGGTCTCGGCGAGCTGCTTGGCATCCATCTCGCCCAAGCCCTTGTAACGCTGGACGGCGTATTTCGAGGAATCCTCGTACTTGGCCGCCTCGAGGGCGAGCTCTTCGTCGGTGTAGAGGTACTTGCCACCCTTGCGGCCCTTGGGACGCAGCTGGTAGAGCGGCGGCTGGGCCACATAGATGTAGCCTGCATCGATGAGCGGGCGCATGAAGCGATAGAAGAAGGTGAGCAGAAGGATGCGGATGTGCGCACCGTCGACGTCGGCGTCGGTCATGATGACGATCTTGTGGTAGCGCGCCTTGGTGATATCGAACTCCGGGCCCACGCCCGTACCGATAGCGGTGATGAGCGAGGTGATGGTATCGGAGGAGAGCGCCTTGTGCTCTTGGACGCGCTCGACGTTCAAGATCTTGCCGCGCAG
>JAKPQM010000110.1 GCA_029546925.1 Actinomycetes bacterium | reverse complement strand
CGCCCGCCTGTGTTCATGAGCAGGAAGCAGCCCGTTCCGTAGGTGCACTTGGCCATGCCCGCACGGACGCACCGCTGGCCGAAGAGGGCCGCCTGCTGGTCGCCGGCGACGCCTGCGATGGGGATGCCGGCAGGAAGCCCCGGATAGCTCGTCTCGCCGAAGGAGCCGCTCGAAGCCCGCACCTCGGGAAGCATGCTCTCGGGGATGTCGAAGAGCTCCAGGAGCCAAGGGTCCCAACAACCCTCGTGGATGTTGTAGAGCATGGTGCGGCTCGCGTTGGTGACATCGGTCGCATGCACGAGGCCGCCCGTGAGGACCCACACCAGGTAGCTGTCGACCGTCCCGAAGAGCAGCCCTCCCGCCTCGGCCCGCGCCCGTGCGCCGTCCACGTTGTCGAGCAGCCAGCGCAGCTTGCTCGCCGAGAAGTAGGCGTCGGGCATGAGGCCCGTGCGCGCCCGTATCTGGGCCGTCACCTCGGCATCGCCGCAGAGCTCGTCCACAAGGCCGGCCGTGCGGCGGCACTGCCACACGATGGCGTTGGCGATGGGCTCGCCGGTGGTGGGATCCCACACGATGGTGGTCTCGCGCTGGTTGTCAATGCCGATGGCCACGATATCGTCGGCTGTGAGCCCATGACGGGCAACCAGCTCGGCCAGAGAACCGAGTTGGGAGAAGAGGATATCTTGGGGATTGTGCTCCACCCAGCCCGGTTTGGGGTAGATCTGCTCGAACTCGCGCTGCACCGTATCGAGCATCGTTCCCGTGCGATCGACGAGGATGGCACGGGACGAGGTGGTTCCCTGATCGAGGGCGATGATGTACGTTCCGCTCATACGTGCTCCTCCAGCCAGGTATCGATGTCCTCCATGACGCGCCCGCGCTCGTCCTCGTTCAGGATCTCGTGGCGCATGTGCTCGTAGATGATGCAGTAGGCATCGACCGATCCGGCATCGCGGGCCATCTGGAAGGCCGTCCGCACACCCTCGCCGCTATTGCCCACAGGGTCGCCGTCCCCGGCGATGAAGAGCAGCGGCAGATCATGCGGGATGCGCTCGAAGCATGCCGGGGCGCAGACTTCGGCTGTGAGTGCCGTGACGGTTGCATAGCCGCCCGCCGAGAAGGGGAAGCCGCAGAGCGGATCGGCCTCATAGCGCTCGATATTCTTCCGGTTGTAGGAGAGCCAGTCGAGCGGACCAGCGGCATCCTTGATGGCCTTGGCGTAGGCGCCCACCCCCATGCTGCTCAGGAGGCCGGATACCGCATCCTCGCCCTTGAGGCGACAGATGAGGTGGCAAATCGTATTGCCCGCCTTGGATGTCGCCGGCGGGACATGGCCCGTACCGCAGATGATAGCGCCGGCGAGTCCCGTCCCGTGGCGGGAGATGTAGGAACGTACGATGAAGCTGCCGAGCGAGTGGCCGAAGAGGAAGTACGGCGTCCCGATGCCCGCATGCGTCTGCATGAGATGGCGCAGGGTATCCACGTCGGAGATGAGGACATCGGCTCCGTTGGCCGCAGGGAGGCATCCATGCTTGCCGAGAGGCGCGCTCGCACCATGTCCGACTTGGTCATGGCCGCAGACGGCAAAGCCGCTCCCTGCGAGGAAGCGGGCAAATTCGTCATAGCGCTCGATGTGCTCCGCCATACCGTGTGTGAGCTGGACGATGCCTTTGGGCGTGCCTTCGGGAAGCCAGAGCCAGCCCTTGATCTGGGAGGCGCGGTCGGCACTTGCAAACGAGATGGGCTCTCTGATGATTCCAGCCATGGTATTCCTTTCGCATGCAGGGTCGAGACAAGTATCCCAGTCGGGGAGGCGAATACGGCTCATGAGTCCCGGATTTCGCACAAACGGTAGCGCCGCCCACGCCGCACGGCATCCACGCCGACGGCACTTCGCGTTGCCTTGTCCTCTGTGGGTTGCCCGGACGGGTCTTCAGCGTAGCGTAGAGAAGGGGCTCCGCGCTATCGCGAAGCCCCTTCTCTGATAAGGACATGATGTCGCGTGGAGAGACCACACGGCTGAACGCATAAGCTACTTGATCTCGCTGCCGCAGTGAGGACACCTGGTGGCGCCGTCCTTGACCTCTTCGAGGCAATGAGGGCAAACGGGTGCGGGCTCTTCGGACTCCTCGGTTGCGATGTTGGTCATGGCCATCATCTTGTTGAGGCTCTTGACCAGCAAAAAGACGATGAGGGCAACGATGAGGAAGTTGATGATGGCCGAGATGAACGCGCCGAAGTCGATGACGGTCTCGGCGTTCACGCGGATCTGCAGGCCGCCCACATCCGTGCCGCCGCCCGTGATGAGCGTGATGAACGGCTGGATGACGTTGTCGACCAGCGCGTTGACGATGGCCGTGAACGCGCCGCCGATGATGACGCCGACGGCCATATCCATGACGTTGCCCTTTGCGATGAACTCCTTGAACTCCTTCATAAACCCGCTCATGTGAAACCCCTTTCGCTCCCGCCATCCTGCGACGGGAATACTGCAGTGAACGATCCCGTAAACTGTTGCGCCAACCGCTGCCGCATATGGCGCACATGGCTTTTTCGCCTTAAACAGGATATCCTTTTTCGCGTGCTACCGAAAGGGGGAGGTTTCATGGCCTCGATGAATCAACGCGCTATGGAAGTGATGCTCGGCGAGATCCTTGCCGAGGGTGAAGGCTACAGCTGCATGCTCTGGTCCATCTTCGCGGCCAACTCCGCGTCGCGCATCATCTTGGCCGAGCTCTCCGACCTGCCCGACTCGAAGCCCAATATGATGCCGCTCGTAAATACGTACGCCTATGTCGGCCTTACCGCCAAGCATCTGAACCTCGTGGTGGTGAATTCCTACAAGCCCAGCCAGATCATGGATCGCTTCTCGATCCCGCTATCCTCGATCACGCGCGTGGAGGCCAAGGACGGCCTCATCATCGGCAAGGTGCTCATCGTCGAGATGGGCGATGCGAGAATCCGGTTCGAGCTCTCGCCGTTCGCGGCCGAGAACCGCGACGAGCAGCAGAAAGCTGCCCGCAGCAAGCTTATCAACCGCCTCGTCGCACTCAACGCCCGTCGTTAGATAAGCTGTTTTCGCAGCTCCTTAAAGATGGTCTGTATCGAGCATCACGGTGAACGGCCCGTCGTTTATGAGCGAGACGCGCATGTCCGCACCGAAGATGCCCCGTCCCACGCGATCTGTTCCGAGGTCGCGCTCTGCAAGGGAGCATAGATATTCGTAGAGGGAGTTTGCAAGCGTTGCGTCTGCGGCATCGGTGAACGAGGGGCGGTTTCCGCGGCGTGCATCTGCGAACAGCGTGAACTGCGAGATGATGAGGGCCGAGCCCTTGACATCGGCGAGTGAGCGGTTGGTCTTGCCGTCATCATCGGTGAAGATGCGCAGGTTCAAGATCTTCTTCCAGAGCTTATCGGCAGCCGCTTCGGTATCGGCTGCACCGACGCCCAGAAGGATGAGGTGGCCTCTCCCGCAGGAGCCGACCACCTCGCCTGTGACTTCGACGGATGCGCTCTCGATGCGTTGTATGAGGGCGCGCATAGGCCTTTAGGCTTTCAGACGATAGATTGACGAGAACTTCTCACGCAGGTAGTCGCAGAAATAATGCGCCGAGAAGGGCTTGCCGCAAGCGCTCTGGATGAGCTCGGCAGGATCTTTGGAGCGGCCGTGGCACCAGATGGTGCGTCCGAGCCATGCGCGGATGGGCGCGAGCTCTCCGTCTGCACAGGCACCGTCGAAGTCCACGCCATCTTCGATCATCTTGCACTTAAGCTGTGCGCCGTAGGCACTGCCGAGCGCATAGGTGGGGAAGTAGCCGAAACTTCCCTGCGACCAATGCACGTCTTGGAGCGGGCCATGCTGGTAATCGGACACGTCCACGCCGAGATAGCTCTTGTACCTCTCCTTCCAGAGCTTGGGCACATCGGAGGCTTTCGCCTCGCCCGAGAAAAGCAGCTGCTCGATCTCGTAGCGCACGATGATGTGGAGCGGATAGGTGAGCTCGTCGGCCTCGGTGCGGATGAGGGAAGGCTCGACGCGATTGACGGCTATGTAGAGCTGATTGGGCGTGAGGCGCCCGAGCGGCCCGGGGAAATGGCGCTTCATGATCTCGAGCAGCGGGCGTGCGAAGGCCTTGGATCGACCGATGTAGTTCTCGAAGAAACGCGACTGAGCTTCGTGCATGCCGGTCGAGGAGCCTCCGCAGAGACAGGTGCGGTTGAGCTTCTCGTCGACATTCTGCTCGTAGAGGGCATGGCCCCCCTCGTGAAGGATGGAGTAGACGTTGGAGAGGACGTCATCCTCATGCACGTGGCCGGTCACGATGACGAAGTTGCGACCGGGCCCGCCCGTGAAGGGATGCTCGGTGGCGCCGATCCAGAGGCGGTTAAGATCGAGGCCCTCCATCTCCACCAGTTCGCGCGCGAGCGCCCATTGGCGGCTCTGGCCGAAGGTGCCCTCGACCCTCTCGGTGGGTTGGTCTGCGGCTACGACGTCTGCCAGCAGCGGGACTACAGTATCTTTGAGCTCGGAGAAGAACGTATCGTAAAAGGCACGGTCGGTATCGTGCTCGTACTCGTCGAGCCAGACATCGTAAGGATCCTTCTCGGCATTCTTGTAGCCGGCGATGCGGATCTGGGCTTCGATGATCTTATCGAGGTAGGGCTCGAAGCTCTCCCAGTCGTCTGCGAGCTTGGCCTTGTGCCAGACGGCGCTCGACTCGTTCTGGAGCTTGCTCAGGGCGGCCTGCTCCTCCACAGGCACGTCGACAAGTTGGGCGCGGCCGCGCTTCAGGATCTTGACTTGGGCCGCCTGCTTCTCATTGAGGATGGCGGGGTTGGCCTCGAGACGATCGAGCACGATACCGATCTCCGGTGCGCAGAGGGCCTCTTGGCTTTTCTGTATGAGGTAGGCGAGGGCCTCGCCGCGATCATCGGTTGCGCCGTCTGGGTCGATGACATCGGCGAAGCTGTAGATCTCGCCTATGGCATAATTCAGCGCGAAGAGCTCGTTCTCGAGCGCATCGAGTACGGCGATGTCTGCTTTGGGATTGAGGAGGGCGGCATTGAGGGCGCCGGTAGCCGATGCAGCCGGCTCCTCGGTGTTCAGAGCAGGCATCACGGCGGTGCTATCGGACGCGGATGCGCATTCCTGCTCTGTCGCCTTGTGCTCGGAGGCGGTCTCTTGGTGCTTCTTTGCCTTATCCATCTTGCCGTCCTTTCATGTGCCCGGAATGCTGTCCAGAGGATATACCCTTTCGAGTTTAGCTTGTCGGCGCTATGCGAAGTGCTGACAATGGGCAGTTCGACGGTTGGCCATGTCTTCCTATACCGTCGAGCAGCGCGTGATGCAAGAATGCGCTTGTCCACGGATTCTCCGCTGGTTCATGTTGCAGGGAGGCCTATGCCCACACGTTTTTATGGACATAGGCTCTCGGGCGCCAACTTCCGTGTGGGCAGGGGCGCCCTCGTGCCACGTCCTTGAGCAGATTTAGCCGCATAGGAAGTTCATGACGAGCCTCACCATGGCCTCCTTCTCGTCGGGCCTGCTCTCGGCGAGCATGATGGTGAGGGCGACAAGCACCTCATCTGCCAGCAGCTTTTCTCCGGCAGCGTTGAAGAGCATGCCGTTGCGGTCGAGGAAGTAGAGGAAGAGTGCGGCGGCGATGCGCTTATTGCCGTCGAGAAAGCTGTGGTTCTTCACGACGAAATAGAGGAGATTGGCAGCCTTCTCCTCGACGGAGGGATAGGCTTCTTGGCCTGCGAACCCTGCATAGATATCGCCGATGCTGGCATGGAACGAATCATCCTTTTCCACGCCGAAGAGGCTGGACTCGTTGCCGAAGCGCATGCCGGCGATGACGTCGCAGCACTCCTCATAGGAAAGCACGTATGCCTCGTGCTTTCCCTCGGGTTTGCTGATGGACTGATGGTCGTAATCGTCGAGCAGATCGAGCGCACGTGCGTAACTTTGCATGATATCGAGAACCTGCCGCATGGAGACGTCTCCTTCAGGAAGGCGCGAAATGATGTTGGCAACCTTGCCGAGCTCGCGCAGACGATGCCTGTTCTCAGCATACCCATCGATGAGATAGCGGCGCAAGACGTCGGTTGCCCAACGTCTGAACTCAACGCCGCGTTGCGATTTGACGCGGTAGCCGACGGAGATGATGGCGTCGAGCGAATAGCTTGCAGTGCGGTACCCCTTTCCGTCACCCGCAGTTGTCAAGGATTCCTTGACAACTGAAGTTCTCTCGAGCTCGCCATCTCTGAAACAGTTGTTGAGGTGAAGGCTGATGTTTTGTTTTGTTGTATCAAACAAGATGCCCATTTGTGCTTGCGTGAGCCACACCTCGTTGTGTGACACGTCAACCTCGACGGGCAGCGTGACCACGCCGTCGCTCGACTCGAACAGGATGATCTCGGTTGCAGACATAGCGTCCTCCTTCGTGGCATGATATGACCACCTTGTATGGGGATATATGCTGCGTGATGCATACTGCGGATTGTAAGCCGAGCAGACCAGCCGCCGGAACCGTATAGCCGCACGTTCCGCATCGAAAGCGCTGGGAAGCCCGATGTCCGCGATGCCTGTCCACCAGACAGCTTCCCGACTTACAGCGATGAAAGCATATCATAAGAGAACGTGTGTTCGCAAGAGATCTTTCTCATCTGCTTACTGCGAATAGTTCAAAAAATCAGTTATGTACTCATTAAATCTGAACTTTATGCCTATAATCTGAACCTATACTACGGATTGCCCGAAAATTGAACTTTCTAAGGGGTGGCTATGGCAGATACGAACTTCGCGGAGCGGCTTGGAAATGCCATGGCAGCATGCGGCCTCAAGCAGGTCGATCTTATCCGTCTGGCCTCTGAACAGGGTGTCAAGCTCGGGAAATCCCAGCTTTCCCAGTATCTTTCCGGCAAGACCGCGCCCCGCCGCGACATGCTCGCGTTCCTCTCCACCGCCCTAGGGGCAGATCTTGAACCCGCATCTGCGGCAAAGCAGGAGGTCCCTATGCGCACCTTCGACAAGTCCAGCAAACTCGATCACGTGTCCTACGACGTCCGCGGCCCCGTGGTCGATGCAGCCATGCGCATGGAGGAGAACGGCGTCCACATCCTGAAGCTCAACATCGGAAATCCCGCCCCCTACGGCTTCCGCACGCCCGATGAGGTCGTGCAGGACATGGCCTCCCAGCTCACCGAGACCGAGGGTTATTCCGATAGCCGGGGGCTCTTCTCGGCACGCAAGGCCATCATGCAGTATGATCAGCTCAAGGGCATCCCCAACGTCTCGATGAACGATATCTATACCGGAAACGGCGTCTCTGAGCTCATCAACCTCATCATGCAGGCCATGATCGACACGGGCGACGAGATCCTCGTGCCGAGTCCCGACTATCCGCTTTGGACCGCCTGCGTGACGCTTGCGGGCGGTAAGGCCGTCCACTATCTCTGCGACGAGCAGGCTGATTGGCTGCCCGACCTCGATGACATCCGCTCCAAGATCAGCTCGGCAACCAAGGCCATCGTCGTCATCAATCCCAACAACCCCACGGGCGCCCTCTATCCCAAGGCCGTGCTCGAGGAGATCGTGGAGGTGGCCCGGGCCCATCAGCTCATCATCCTCGCCGACGAGATCTACGACCGCTTGGTCATGGACGGGGAAGAGCACGTCTCGATCGCACACCTCGCCCCCGACCTCTTCTGCATCACGTTGAACGGCCTCTCCAAGAGCCACATGATCGCCGGTTGGCGCATCGGCTGGATGTCCATCTCAGGCAACAAACGCCTTGGCAGGGGCCTTGTCGAGGGCATCAGCATGATGAGCAACATGCGCTTGTGCTCGAACGTCCCCGCGCAATCCATCGTCCAGACCGCGCTCGGCGGCTATCAGAGCGTCAAGAACTATGTGGTGCCCCAAGGGCGCGTGTGCAGGCAGCGCGACTTCGTCTACGAGCGCCTGCGCGAGATCGATGGCGTGCATGTGGCCAAACCCAAGGCGGCGTTCTACATCTTTCCCCGGCTCGATCCCAAAAAGTTCAATATCCACGATGACGACCAGTTCGCACTCGATCTGCTCCAGGACAAGAAGGTCCTCATCGTGCCGGGTAAGGGCTTCAACTGGGAAACGCCGGGCTACTTCCGCATCGTCTACCTACCCAGGCGGGCGGTGCTCGGCGACGCCCTCGACAAGCTGGCCGACTTCCTCACGTACTACCGGCAGTAGGGGACAGGATCTAGGACCCTACCACATTTAGGGGGGCCAAAATGTGGCGGATTTCCGTTCCCGCAGGCCAGCGGTTCATTAAAATTTTGATACGAGCGGAAATGTGGTAAATCGCTCCGATAGCCCCATTCCCAAATGCCGTTGCTACAGGTTGATATGCACGTGAGGCCGGTTCTCGTAGCCGTGGTACTCGCCCATGTAGGCGAACCAGTCGGCTACCTCGTCGGCGAGCGATTGGTCGTGCGTGGCGATGATGAGCGTCTTGCCGGCGGCCTTGAGCTGGCGGAGGAACCCCATGAGCCGGTCGCGCGCCTTGGCATCGAGGCCGGACAGCGGCTCATCGAAGCAGTAGACATCGGGGTTCATGGAGAGCACGCAGGCGATGGCCACGCGTTTCTTCTCGCCGCCCGAGAGCGTCCAGGGCGCACGCATGCGCAAACCCTCGATGCCGAGAAGCGCCAGCGCATCATCGACGCGCCGTGCGACCTCTTCATCCGAAAGGCCCATCTGGCGCGGCCCGAAGGCGATCTCGTCCACGACGCTTGCGCAGAAGAGCTGGGCGTCGCTGTCTTGGAAGATGAATCCCACGCGTGCATGCAGCCGTTTTGAGAAGATCGTGTCGCGCATGCTCGTCTCGTCGACGATCGCACCGTCGAAGCGATAGCTTCCCTGTTGGGGGTGGATGAGGCCGCAGACGGCTTTCAGAAGCGTCGATTTTCCCGAGCCGTTGTCGCCCATGAGCACCACGGAGTCTCCGGCGTCGATGCGCAGGGTGATGTGGCGCAGCGTCGGCTCCTCGTCGTAGGCGAAACAGAAGCCGTCGAAGGCGATCAGCGCTTCTCCGCTGCTTTTTTCCTGCGTGGTATGAAGTGTGCGCTCAGCGTGCTCGTGGACCATATCAGATGACGCCTTCCAGATGGGCGGCTAGGACGATTGCCAGGAAAAACGCGACGATCCAAACAATATCCGCGCCGTGAAGGCTGCCCACCGTGCCGACAATATCGTAGGTGCCCGTGAAGCAACGGCATCGCATGGCGTCATAGGTCTCTTGCGCGGCGATAGACGATCTCACGAAAAGCGTTCCGCCCACAGCGGACATCGAGGAGCGCTTATCGTCATTGCGGCCCACGCTGCGCAGGCTGAGGGCGGTGAGCGTCTCGAGCGCGCAGTCGCCCAGCTGGACGATGCTCTTGAGCGCCAAGTCGATGGTCATGATGACGAGATTGGGAACATGGAATGCGCGGAGGGCGCCGGTGAGCTTGCCCGCCGGCGTGGTGAGCGCAAGCTCCATCGCGAGACCTGTCGAGACGAGCGCCTTCAGAGAGAGCCTAGCCGCAGAGGCGGGCTGCCCGAGAAAGACGGCGGGCAGCATCAGCACGAAGGCGAGCAGTGCCGCCATCCCCGCCACCGCCGCTGCGCGCGCAAGGGCGCGTCCCGGCAGGAATGCGGCCCGTACCAGCACGAAGGCGAGCAATATGAGCGTGACCATGAGGTTGGCCGCGAGCGAGTTCACGATGATGACGCCGAGCGCAAGGGCGAGTTTCACGGGCGCGGTGGGGGAGAGCGGCGACGAGCGCCCGTCATCGAGGCGCAGTTGCCGGAGGACGGACGCAAGCGAGAGCATGCTCTTCGCGATGAAGGAGCTGCGATCGGAGCGCGGCTCGTAGTCTTGAGGGGCTGCGAGCCAGTCGGGTATCTCGGCATTGTCCGACATGCCTACGTGTCGAAGTCGACAGAGGGCCTCATCGCACCCGAGACCAGACGGAAGATGATCACGAGCAGCGCCACGCCGATGACGGCGGAGATGATGTAGCCGGACCACTCGGGAAGCGTTCCTACGGTGTAATCGGGCATGAATGCCGACCATTCCCAACCAGAGCTGATGCCCGCAGGCTCGTAGCCGACCATCTCGGCAAGATCCTCGAGCCCCCACTCGCCCCAGGCGTCGCCCGTGGCGATCAGCCCGAGCGGTGTGGCTGCGACGAGGGCGATCACAAGACCGATCGCCGGCGCAGATGCGCTGCTGGTCTCATCCGTCTCGATGCCGAAGCTGGGGGCGGAGCTGCGCAGGAACGCAAGGATGCCCACGGTGAAGCCGGCCTCGGCGATGCCTGCGACGGTAAGGTGGCCGAGCATCATCGCGGGGATGGAGACCGAAAGCGGGTAGGGGCAGTAGAGTGCGGTGCCCGAGGCATCGCTGAAGAGCAGGGGCTGTATGCCGAACTCGATGGCAGCGAGCAGCGCTGCGGCATTGAGGCCGAGGTAGGAGCCCACGGCGGCGCCGATGAGCTCGCCGCGCCGACCCTCGATACGCCTGCTGATGGCTTGGTAGACGGCATAGCCCACGATGGGCAGGACGAACGCCATGTTGAAGCAGTTGGCACCGATGGCGAGTATGCCGCCATCGCCGAAGAAGATCGCTTGGATGACGAGGGCGATGCTCACGGCGAGGCAGGCCGTCCACGGGCCGAAGAGGATGGCGATGAGGGTGCCGCAGACCGCATGGCCGGTGGTGCCGCCGGGCAGTGGGATGTTGAACATCATCGAGAGGAAGCAGAATGCAGCGGCGATGCCGACGAGGGGCATCTTCTCGCGCGGCACGGTCTCGCGGACTTTCTTGATGGCATACCCCCAGATGGGGATCATCGCGACGTCGAGGACGGCGCAGGTGGATGGGCTGAGATAGTTCTCGGGAATGTGCATGCTGCCCTTTCCTCCCCTACGGTAATACGAATTCAAAAAAGATAATACCCTATTGAAGCCGTGTATTGAAGGGCCAGACCACTCGGCTGCGGGACAGCCCGCCCCGCAATGTTGCTCCGGTGCGTGGGCGAGAAGTGAGACAATGGCCTTCTACTGGTGATGGATTGGAGGCAGGATGGCAAGCGATCTCGTCAGGATCTCGGTGGCGATGCCGAAGGACCTGCTCGATTGGCTCGATGCGTTCTCCGCACGGCGCGGGCTCTCGCCGAACCGTTCCGAGGCGATACGCGATCTCGTCCGCGAGCAGCTCGTCGAGGAGATCCTCGACGAGGGCGACGCTGAGGTGGTAGGCTCCATCACGATGGTCTACGACCACCACCGGACCGGGCTCACGCAGCGCCTCGACGAGATCCAACACGAGCATCTCGACGTGGTGGTCTCGAAGATGCACGTGCATCTCGACCATGGCCTGTGCTTGGAGACCATAGCCGTGCGCGGAGAGAGTGCTCAGGTTCACGATCTTTCCAACCAGCTCTTGGGCGTGAAGGGTGTGCGCCATGGAAAGCTCGTGTGCGTGGCGGCGCATTGAGGCGGGTCGCGATGCCGGGAGCATCGCTCGGCGAACGGGGTGGGACTTTCCCGTGCCGGCGGCGCGCAGGGCCTATAGAATAGACTCGGTTGACACCATCGCCGCCCCAGCAGCCACCCGCATGAGGAGAGGATAAAGGCTATGTCAGAAGTCGTTTTGGGCATCGATATCGGAGGAACCAGCATCAAGGCGGGTCTCTTCACGCCCGCAGGAGAGCTTTTGGAGGAACGCAAGATCCCCACGCCCGCGCTCGTCGACGAGGTGGGCTTCACGACGGTGACGAGTGGGCTGACACGCATGCTCGAGGGCCACGACGCATCTGCCCACGACGTCATCGCCTGCGGCTTGGATATCCCCGCTCCTGTTGCGGCCGACGGCTCGGTCAGTATGACGGCCAACGTCGAGCTCGACCCCGACGGTCTCGTGCATGCCCTCGCAGATGCGCTTCCGGTTGCCCAAGTGGCATGCGTCAACGACGCCAACGCGGCTGCGCTGGGCGAGATGTGGCAGGGGGCCGCCCGCGGTGTCTCCGACTTCGTGCTCATCGCGCTCGGCACCGGCGTGGGCGCCGGTGTGGTCTCCAACGAGCGCCTCGTGGCAGGTGCGTTCGGTGCCGGCGGCGAGATCGGCCACATCACGATCAACCTCGATGAGACGCGCACATGCGGGTGCGGTCGCAAGGGCTGCCTTGAGCAGTACGCCTCCGCCAAGGGCATCGTCCGCCTCTATCTCGAGGAATGCACGGTCCGTGGTGTCACGCCGGCAGCTGTCGAGCATGCCACCGATACGCTCACGGTGTTCAAAGCGCTCGCCGAGGGAGATGACTGCGCACGCCTTGCCGTTCACCAGATGTGCGAGTATCTGGGCCTTGCCATGTCGCAGGTCTCATGCGTGTGCGACCCCGCTCTCTATCTCATCGGCGGCGGTGTGGCGGGAGGTTTCGCCACCTTCGCACCTGATCTGCGCGCCTGCTTTGCCAAGTATGCGCTCAAGGGCTGCCAGAGCGCGCGTATCGAGGCCGCAAGCCTCGGCAACCAAGCTGCCATGTACGGCTGCGCCTACGAGGCCCTGCGTCTGAGGGGCTAGCCGTCTTGCGGTGGATATCCTTGGAAGCCCCGGTGGCATGCCGGGGCTTTCTCCACGCATCCATCTGTCGATCTCCGACCGCAACCTCCTTGGGCTCTTTGGCGGCGCTCTGTCGGATTGATAAGACAGGAGCATCATCCCATCCGCAAAGGAGGAACAATGCCAGACGATAAGAGGCAGCAGGCCCTTGATGCGCATGCCTCGTGGGCAGGCAAGATAGAAGTCGTGAGCAGGGCGGCCATCACCAATCCTGCAGAGCTTGCCGTAGCCTATACGCCCGGGGTTGCCGAACCCTGCCTCAAGATCGCCGAAGACCTGCAGCTCTCCTACGACTACACGCGGCGGTGGAATCTCGTGGCCGTGATCACGGACGGCTCGGCGGTGCTCGGGCTCGGCGACATCGGGCCCGAGGCGGGCATGCCCGTCATGGAGGGAAAGTGCGCCCTGTTCAAGACCTTCGGCGGTGTGGATGCCTTCCCCCTCTGCATCCGCTCCCACGACGTTGACGAGATCGTGCGCACGGTCGAGCTGCTCCAAGGCTCGTTCGGCGGCATCAACCTCGAGGATATCGCCGCACCGCGCTGCTTCGAGATCGAGCAGCGCCTGAAGCAGGTCTGCGATATCCCCGTCTTCCACGACGACCAGCACGGTACCGCGGTGGTATTGACCGCGGCACTCATCAACGCATGCAGGCTTACAGGCCGTGAGCTCGGCGGTATCCGCGTGATTATCTCCGGTGCCGGAGCTGCGGGCACGTCCATCGCCCACCTCATGGCGAAGATGGGCGTGAGCGATATCGTCGTCTGCGATCGCGCGGGTGCCATCTACGAGGGCCGCAGGGGCATGAACTCCGCCAAGGCCGAGCTCGCCACGTGGACCAATCGCAGAAAGCGTTCCGGCGCGCTTGCCGATGCGCTCGTGGGAGCCGATGTCTTCGTGGGCGTTTCCGCTCCGGGAATCGTCACGGGCGAGATGGTCGCACGCATGGCCGCCGATCCTATCGTGTTCGCGTGCGCGAACCCCGTGCCCGAGATCATGCCCGAAGAGGCACGTGCTGCGGGTGCTGCTGTGGCCGCAACGGGCCGTTCCGACTATCCCAACCAAATCAACAATGTGCTCGCGTTCCCAGGCATCTTCCGCGGCGCGCTCGATGTGCGGGCCAGCGACATCAACGAGGAGATGCTCATTGCGGCTGCTCACGCCATAGCCGACGCAGCAGGGGAGGGGCTTGCACCCGACCGCATCATCCCCGGTCCCTTCGAGGAGGGGGTCGCCTATCGTGTGGCCGAGGCCGTAGCCGAGGCGGCCCGCGCAAGCGGCGTAGCCCGTCTCGGATAGGATCAGGGTACGGCTAGTTGCGGATACTGCCGCTAATCTAGCCGTCCAAGAAGAAGATGTCCTCTACCCGGCGGTTGAGCAGCCGCGCTGTTTTCATGGCGAGTTCAAGCGTCGGATTGTACTTGTCGTTTTCGATCGCGATGATCGTTTGCCGGCTAACGCCCAGCTCCCTTGCCATATCCTCTTGGCGGTAACCAGCTTGCTTCCTTAATTCCTTGATTGCGTTCCTCATACAGAATTACCTGTTCATCAGGAAGTACGAGCCGAGGGCCACTGCTATTCCGGCAATCGCGATGACGAGTACGGTCATTCGGAGGGCTGTATTGGGTTCCCGATACTCTTCATCACCCGCAACCATCCGCTGCTTTATGGTGGCGTGTGCGAAACTCTGCGCAAAGATGGAAGCACATGAGATAAGCACGGGCAAGATGTTGAACCTTTCCCCGCCTGCAAGCGTCTGCCAGATGTTGTGAATCGTCCACAGGCTCAGTGCGGACAGGGCCGTTTTGTATCCTATCTCCTCCGACCGCAGTTGAATAGATCTGTCCATCTCATCGCAGTTCTTCATGCCCCGCCTCCATATCACGTTCAATATGTTAAGAACTCTTTACATTTAGTATAGGGTGGAGGAGAAGAATGTCAAGAACATTTTACATTATATATCGTGCTGAT
>JAKPQM010000107.1 GCA_029546925.1 Actinomycetes bacterium | reverse complement strand
CCACCGGCACCGCCATCATCATACGCACCGAGAGCGACAAGCGCATCATCATCGATCCGGGCGCCAACCTCCGCACCGACTTCGACACCGTGCGCACCACGCTGCGCGGCCTCGCCGAGCCCGGCGATATCTTCCTGACGCAGCTCGAATGCGACTTCGAGACCACCGTCGCCTCGGTCATCTTCGCCAAGGAGATGGGCCTCGTGACGGTCATGAACGCTGCGCCCGCCGTCGAGCTCCCCGACGAGCTCTATGCCGCGCTCGATATCCTCTGCATCAACGAGACCGAGTGCGAGGAGCTCTGCGGCATCAATCCCGCAGACTCGACCTCCATGCGCCGCGCGCTCGCCTTCTTCGCCGAGCGCGGTGTCGGCCGTACCATCATCACGCTGGGCCCCAAGGGCTCTGCCACCCTTATCGACGACAAGGTCCACGTCGTCCCATCCTTCTACGTCAAGACCGAGGACACCACGGGCGCCGGCGACGCCTACCTGGGTGCGCTCGTCACCGAGTTCGCCGCCGATCGTCCCTTCGAGGAGGCCATGATCGTCGCTTCCGCCGCCGGCGCGCTCGCGACCACCAAGGACGGCGCCCAGCAAGCGATGCCCGGCTACCATGACGTCATCGATTTCCTTGCCGAGAACGGCCAACCCATCAGCTGGAACAGCTGATGGGCGAGCTGCCGCGCATCAGATCGATCGTCATCACGGGCGGTCCCTGCTCGGGCAAGACGAGCGCCCTGCACTTCCTGCGGACGGAGCTCGAGGGGCGGGGCTTGCGCCTCCTATTCGTGCCCGAGGTCGCGACCGAGCTCATCTTGGGCGGCGTCGCTCCGTGGACCTGCCGTTCCTACGACCATTTCCAGCGGAGCGTCTTCGAGATGCAGCTCGTCAAGGAGCGCGTCTTCCGCCATGCCGCCGAGGAGATGGATGCGCGGGAGGTCATCCTCATACACGACCGAGGCCTCATGGATAACGGCGGGTACATGACGGAGGGCTGCCTCGCCGAGACGCTCGCCGCCTACGGTCTCACGCAGGAGGGCGTCTACGAGCGCTACGATGCGGTCTTCCATCTGGTGAGCGCGGCGAAGGGCTTGGAGGGCGCCTATATCCTCGACAACAACACCGCCCGCGTCGAGACGCCCGAGCAGGCGGTCGATGTGGACGATCGCCTCATCGCGGCATGGGAGCGGCATCCCAACCACCACATCATCGGCAACACCGAGGACTTCCAGGAGAAGCTCGACACGCTTCTTCTCAAGGTCCTGGCCTTCCTCGAGGGCTGACGGACCTCATCCACGAGCCGGAGGGATACGATCATGCGCCAAGGACGCCTCAGCCTCCTCACCTCGCTTCTGGATGTGCTCGACTCCAACGAGACGGACAACACCTCCCATGCGCTCGCGCGGTACTTCCTCGAGCGCTTCGACGATCTCTCCGCGCTCAACATCTACGATGTCATGAACGAGTGCTATGTCTCGCGGACCGGGGTGAGGCGCTTCTGCCAGTCGATCGGCCTGGCGAACTTCACCGAGCTCAAAGCCCGCGCATCCGAATGGGCGACATTCCGCAGCCATTATCTGGCCTTTCCCAAGGCCATGCTCGGGGAGGGCAGGGAGCTTTCGCGCGAGCTGGGCTCGATCGGGGCCAACATAGACCGTCTCGTCGTCGAGGGCGTGCTCGACCAGATCGCCATCGCGATGCATGAGGCGCAGCGCATCGTCATCTTCACGAACGCCATGAGCGGCATGTCGCTGCGCAACTTCCAGGCGGCCATGGCGCTCGAGCATCGTCTGGTGCGCATCGTCACCGATGTCGCCCCGAGCGAGGCGATCCTGCGCGAGCTCGGCGAAAACGACATCATGATGGTCGTGTCCCTCTCGGGAAGCTCCGCCCAGGGCAACCTCTCCCTGATCGAGATGCCCGCATCCCACAAGCTGCTCATCTCCGCGTATCCCGATGCGGGCCTCGACAACCTGTTCGATGAGACCTGCTATCTGGGAACGAGCGCCGAGGAGCACGGCGCGAAGCATCATCTCTACATCGAGTTCGGGGTGCCGTACTTCTTCTTGAGCCTCTACTACCGCTATGTATTCCTCTACGATGAGGAGCTCGGCGTCTTCGAGTAGGGTTCTGGCCTGCGCGTATCCATGGTCCAAAAACTGGAGCGCTCCGATTGTGGGACCACGCGCATCCTGCGTCTTCCCTATGCTGTCTCTAGTCGTACCAGGCACGAGCCGAAAGGAAGCGCACCATGAACACGAACGTGACCGAGGTCGGATGCTATTTCATCGAGGAGCAGGGCGCGTATCTTGCCGCACGGCTCCATAGGGTCGTCGACGGTCTCTCGAAGCTCTTCCGCAATCGCTAGGCGGGTTTCTCCCACACGTGCGGATCCATCGCCGGGCAAGTGTCGTATGATGGGCTCATCGTCGATTTGCAAGCCCTGTGGAGGTGGCCGCATGATCCATACCGTAACGTTCAATCCCTCCCTCGATTACATCGTCCGTCTTGACGAGCTGGTGCTGGGGACGATCAATCGCGTCAGCTACGAGCAGATCCTTCCCGGGGGCAAGGGCGTCAACGTCTCCATCGTGCTGGGCAATCTCGGCCATGCCAACCGCGCACTGGGCTTTGCTGCGGGATTTACCGGCGTCGAGCTCGAAGCTCTTCTCAAGGAATATGGCGTGACCTGCGATTTCATCCAAGTCGAGGCGGGCATGACCCGCATCAACCTCAAGGCCAAGGCGCGCGAGGAGACGGAGATCAACGGCATCGGCCCCAACATCCAGCCCGCCGACATCGATGCCCTCTTCGGCAAGCTCGACGAGCTCGAGGCGGGCGATATCCTCGTCATCTCGGGCTCCATCCCCTCGATGCTGCCCGACGACATGTACGAGCGGATCATGGCCCACATGGAGGGGCGCGGCGTCGATATCGTCGTGGATGCCACGCGCGACCTTCTCATGCGCGTCCTTCCCTACAAGCCCTTCTTCGTCAAGCCCAACAACCATGAGCTGGGCGAGATCTTCGGCGTCACGCTCGAGACGCGCGAGGAGGTCGTTCCGTACGCCCAGAAGATGCTCGAGCTCGGCGCGCGCAACGTCCTCGTCTCCATGGCGGGGGAGGGTGCCGTGCTCGTTGCCGAGGATGGCTCCGTCCACGAGGGGCCCGCTCCCGCCGGCGTGCTCGTCAACTCCGTCGGTGCGGGCGATTCCATGGTCGCGGGCTTCATTTCGGGTCTTATCGAGTTCGAGGGAGACTATGCCAAGGCGTTCCGCTGCGGTGTCTGCACGGGCTCGGCGAGCGCGTTCTCGCCCAACCTGGCGACGCGCGCCGAGGTCGAGGATCTCCTCGCTCGTTACAATCCATAGCGTTCGGGCTTCTCGGTACAGCGCAGGAGATCGCTTGCGGGCAGGCCGGTGCGCTGCCCCGCTATTCGGGCTTGCGATCGCTCGGAGCCTTGCCCCAGTGCTTCTTGATGTACTTCGAGAGGTTCTTGCGGTCGTTGCCGGGGACGTAGAAGTGGCGCGTGCCGGGCATGCCGCTGATCTTGTACATGACGGCGACGTTCTTGTTGTCGCGCGTCGATTGGAACCAGATGTCCTTGATGCGGTCCCACCCGGTGGTGAAGCCGCCGCTGCCGACGATGCCCTTTTCGGTGAGGCCGCCGCTGCCGATCCCGAAGAAGACGAAGAAGATGAGCGCGATCAAGAGAATCGAGACGCCCTCGGGGGAGGGGTTGCTCCACAGGTACCAGATGCCGTAGGCCACCAGCACGGCAGGCGGGATCATGGTGAGGACGTTGAGGTCGCCTGCAAAGGCCATCTCCTTGCGTTGCACGAACACGTAAAAGACGATCCAGAGGACAAGGACGGTCGCGAGGATGATGTCTCCGATGATGATGGGGCTGAGATCCGGCATGGTGCGGGTGTCCTTCCTCGTGCTGCGCAGGGCCGCCTGAGCTGGCCCCACCTTACGGCTCATCGACACAGGGCATGCGAGGAGAACCGCGCAGGGTCATTTTCGGCCCTCTCCGGCGTGCATGCGCTTTGACAGCGAGCCATGCGCTAAACTAATCGTATTATGGCATACCGCATGCCGATGGACTGGACTGTTTGGGTCGCACCCAAAAGAGAGGATTGACTATGAGCGGCTTCATGCAAGCATCCCACGTGTTCCTTGATAACCCCGCAACCACCATCGAGGAAGCGCTCGCCTTCTTGTCCGGGAAGGCCGTCGAGCTCGGTCTCGCCGACGATGCGGCCGCCGTCCTCGACGCATACCGCAAGCGCGAGGAGGAGGGCTCCACGGGCATGGTCAACGGCTTCGCCATCCCGCACGCCAAGGACGATGCCATCAAGCAAGCCGCCGTCATCGTCGTGAAGTACGCCAACGAGATCGCCGACTGGGAGACCATGGACGAGGACAAGATCACCTGCGCCATCTCCCTGCTCGTTCCCGGTGCCGAGGCGGGCACCACCCATCTCAAGCTCCTCTCCAAGGTCGCCGTCATGCTGATGCAGGAGGACTTCCGCGAGACCGTCAGGGCATCCTCCGACGCCGAGGAGATCGCCGACCTCATCAACACCAAACTCGAGGAGGAGTAGGCTGCGGCCTAGGCTCCGGTTTCCCACGCGCTCACAGCCCGGCACGCAGATGCCGGGCTGTTTCGTTTGCACAGGAGGGACCGTCCCCGGTGTGCAAAAAATGCACACCGGGGACGGTCCCTCCTGTGCAACATACCGGAAATGCAGAAATGCACACCGGGGACGGTCCCTCCTGTGCAAACGAAAGGATTGTGCGCGGTATTTCTTTCGCTTTGGTATAATAATGCGCATATACGAAAGTCATTCGTAGGTTGGAGTGTCATGGTCCAAGATGACGAGAAGGACATCCCGCGCGTGTTCCGCGTAAAGGAGCGCCGCGCCGAGATCGCACGCATCCTCGAGGCGGAGGGCTCGATCACCGTCGACCGCATCTGCGATCAGTTCGAGGTTTCCGCCGTCACTGCCCGCGGCGATCTCAACGAGCTCGAACGCCGCGGCCATCTCCAGCGCGTGCACGGCGGTGCGCTGCCGCTCGACCACACCCTCGTCGTTGCCGACATCAACGATCGCATGGGGGTGAATGTCTCCGCAAAGCGCAAGATCGCGCGGGCCGCCGCCGGCATGGTCCGCGATGGCGACTCCATCATCATCGACTCGGGCTCCACCACCTTCGAATTCGTGACCCAGCTCGAGGGCAAGGAGAACATCACCATCGTCACGCACGATCTTGTCATCGCGAACTTCGTCAACAAGCGCCTGCCCAACGCCACCCTCGTCCTCCTCGGCGGGACGCTCCGCTACAACCACCACTACTTCTGCGGCGCGCTCTCGCTCGAGCTCGTGCGGAAGATCTATGCCGACAAGGCGTTCTTCGCCGCCAACAGCTTCACTGAGGAGCAAGGCTTCATGACCGAGAGCGAGGCGGCGGGGGAGATCAAGTCCACGCTTCTCAGCCATGCGCGGCAGCGCATCATGCTCATGGACTATTCCAAGGTGGGCCTGCATAACTTCGTACGGTTCGCAACCCTCGAGGATATCGATCGGATCATCATAGACCGCGACCCGGAAGGCTATATGCGCCGGGCGGTCTCCCGGGCCGAGAACGACACGCACCTCGTGATTGCCTAAAACGAAAGCGAAACGAAAGTTATATGTAGGAATCTACCGTTTATGGTGAAAAAAATACCGTTTATACCTTGCGCCTAACTTACGTATCGCTTACACTAGCTTTCGATATAATGGAGACGATGTTGAGGGGAACGTCCTCGAGCCCTCTGATTCGCCCGGACAACGTGCGGCTCGCGTTGGCAGATAGCTGTGCTGGAAGGAGAAGTGCCGTGAGGAAATTCAAGTTCGGCGTCGACACGTTCATCTGGAGCGAGGTGTTCACCGAGAAGGACCTGTGGGTCATCGCCAAGGCGGATGAGCTCGGCTTCGAGGTCATCGACTTCGCCGTCGCCCATCCCGATACGTTTCCGGTAGAGCAGGTCAAGGCGGAGCTCGCCAAGACCAAGCTGATTCCCGTCACCACCACCACCCTCGGTCTCGAGACCAATCCCATCTCTCCCGATCCCGCCATCCGTGCTGCCGCTCTTGCGCATATGAAGCTCATGGTCGACGTCTCCAAGAAGATCGGCGCCAAGATCTCCGGCGGTGTCAACTACGCCGGCTGGGGCTACATCACCCGCAAGATGAAGACCAAGCAGGAATGGGCATGGGGCGTCGAGAACATGCGCGAGGTCTGCGCCTACGCCGAGGAGACCTACCCCGAGCTCACCATCGTCGTCGAGTGCGTGAATCGCTTCGAGACCCATTTCCTGAATACTGCCCTCGAGGCCGTCGAGTTCTGCAAAGCCGTCGGCACCGACAACATCAAGGTCCACCTCGACTGCTTCCACATGAGCCATGAGGAGAACAACTTCGTCGACCCGGTTAAGCTCTGCGGCAAAAAGTACCTGGGCTACGTCCACGTCAACGAGAACCAGCGCGGTATCCCCGGTACCGGCATGGTCGACTTCCACGCTTTCTTCAATGCGCTCGAGGATATCGATTATGACGGGTACTGCGTCATCGAGTCCTTCGATCCTAATTTCGAGGAGCTTGCGGGCAACTGCGCTATCTGGCGCCGCTTCTGCGAGACGGGCGAGGAGCTCGCCGTTCGCGGCCTTGAGAACCTCGCGCGCATCGCCGACGAGGTTGACTCCCGCCGCGAGCCCGCACCCGGCCTCCAGCTGGCTGATTAGCGCCCTCGCCTCGATTCCCATCGCCTTTATTGTCTTCTGAGAAAGAAGGAGTTCGAAATGCTTGCCAACATGTGCCAAATGCTCAAGGATGCCGAGGACGGCGGGTATTGCATCGGTTGCATCAATACCCCGAATCTCGAGACGGTCCGCGGCGTCATCGCCGCTGCCGAGGAGGTCAACGTCCCCATCATCATCGACCACGCCCAGGTCCACGACGAGCACGGCATCAAGGTCGAGGTCGTCGGCCCCCTTATGGTCGAGTATGCCAAGAAGGCCAAGGTTCCCGTGTGCGTCCACGTTGACCACGGTGCGGACTTCACCTTCGTCCTCCGCTGCATCAAGGCCGGTTTCTCCTCCGTCATGTACGACCTCTCGCACCTTCCCTACGAGGAGAACCTCTCCAAGGTCAAAGAGTTCACCGAATTCGCGCACAGGATGGGCATCAGCGTCGAGGCCGAGCTGGGCATCATGACGCTCGCCATGGGCGAGGGCTGGACCCGCGAGACCATCAAGACCACCTTCACCGATCCCGCCGAGGCCGCCGACTTCGCAGAGCGCTCCGGCGTCGACGCCCTGGCCGTCTGCTTCGGCACCGCCCACGGCATCTATGCCGAGGCGCCCGAGCTCGACATCCAGCGCGTCCGCGATATCCGCGCCGCCATGCCCGCATCCTGCCGCGTTGTCATGCACGGCGGCTCCGGCGTGGACGAGAACCAGATCCGCGAGGCCATCACCGCCGGTGTCTCCAAGCTCAACTACTACAGCTACCTCGGTCAGGCTGCCACGCAGAACATGGTCGAGCTGCTCAAGGGCGCGTACGCCGACAAGCAGTGGCATGACGTCCAGGAGGCGCAGGTCGACTTCATCAAGGAGTACACGAAGGACGTGCTCAGGCTCTTCAAAAACGGCAAGTAATTATGTATAATTTGTGGAGTCGTTCGGGATTGATCCGGACGGCTCCACGGTACGCGACTCGTACAAATCCGCATCCATCGTATCGAGTACAGGACCGAGGAGGTGAAACAGCATGAAGAAGCTTTCCGAGATCAAGGTTTGCGTTGGCGTTACCTCGTGCGCTACCGGTATCGCCCATACCTATATGGCGGCAGACGCCATAAAGAAGGCGTGCAAGAAGCACGGCATCAAGGTCAAGGTCGAGACCCAGGGCGCCATAGGCGTCGAGAACGAGCTCAAGCCTTCCGATATCGACATGGCCGACCTGATCGTCTTTGCAAACGATGTCCAGGTCAAGAACGCCGAGCGCTTCCGCGGCAAGGAGGACATCCTCTTCACGTGCCGCCCCGGCGACGTGATCGCCAAGCCCGACTTGATCTTCAGCGAGTGCGAGAAGTAGCTTTACCTATTCGGCATTCCAAGCATTTTCCAAGCATTTCTGTACGAATACGTCTTTGGAGGGGATTTTTTAATGGACGAGAACAAGAGCATCGGTCGCCAGATTCAAGGCGCCCTCATGACGGGCGTCTCCTACATGCTTCCGTTCGTCGTTGCCGGCGGCATCTACATCGCCCTCGGCTTCCTTTTCGGTGGATACGACATCCCGAGCACCATCGCCGCAGGCGGGAACTTCGCCTCGACCACGTTTTGGATCGGCAAGATCGGCCTCGACACCTTCATGGTGCCCATCATGGCCGGCTTCGTTGCCTATGGCATCGCCGATAAGCCCGGCATCGCCCCCGGCATGTTCGGTGGCTGGCTCGCCCTCGACCCGTGGGGCGCTTCCGCGCTCGGCAGCTATGGTCCGTCCGGCTTCATCGGCGGCATCGTCGCCGGTCTTCTCGCTGGTTACATCGTCAACCTGCTGAAGAAGATCCCGCTGGCCGGCATGCTCCGCTCCCTGCTGACCACGCTCATCATCCCGCTCGTCGGCGTCGGCGCCGTGTGCTATCTCATGTACTACGTCGTGGGTGCGCCGCTTGCTGCCCTCAACTCCGCCCTCACCGGCTTCCTTGCCGGCCTCAGCCAGGGCTCCATGATCCTTTTGGGCATCGTCCAAGGCTGCATGCTCGCCTTCGACATGGGCGGTACCGTCAACAAGATCGCCTATGCCTTCGCAGTCGGCATGCTCGCCGAGGCCTCCAACCCGGCCGATGCGGCCTGCATGCCCATGGGCGCCAACTTCGTCGCCTGCTGCACGCCTCCTCTGGGCATCGCCATCGCCGTTCTCGCTGCCAACGCTATAGGCAAGAAGAAGTTCACGACCGAGGAGCGCTCGACCGGCTCCGTTGCCGGCTGCTTCGTCGGTGCCGCCTGCATGATCACCGAGTTCGCCATCCCGTATGCCGTTGCCGATCCCCTGCGCGTCATCCCGTCCCTCATGGCCGGTTCTGCAGTGGGTGCCGTTCTCGCCTACATCATGAACGTCGGCATCATCGCGCCTCACGGCGGCGTCTTCGTCATCTTCTTCGCGTGCTCCAACATCCTCGGGTACTTCATCGCCCTGCTCGCCGGTTCCTGCGTGACCGCAGCCTGCCTGCTCGCCCTCAAGAAGGACGTCGAGGACGAGGAGATCGTGGAGGACGAGGATGGTTGGGCGTAAGCCCCCAAGCCCCCCATCGTTCCCGGGCCGGCGTGAAGCCGGCCTAAAATCTGCCCCGCTGCGCTCACGAGTCGAGTCGCGCATCTGATGGAATCTTCGCGAAAGGAACCGCACCATGGCAAAGCTCATGGATATTCTCGAGCACTTCCCGTTCGACCCCGATAAGAAAGTGCCGATGCTGATCAGGAAGCAGGACTACTCCACAGCCCTGTACCCGCCTAACGACGCGTCCACTTCGGACAATACGTTCACGATCATCACCACCGACACGTTCATGCTGGGTATCTACGAGCTTGCTCCCGGTTCGTGCTTCATGCCGCTGGACATCCATCCCGGCGATGAGTCCTATTACATCCTTCAGGGTCCCGTGGTCCAGAGGAGCGGCAACGGCCAGTTCTGCTGGCTCGAGACCGGCGACGGCCTGGTCATGCCTAGGGGCGCATGGCATTCCGGCCATAACTTCACCGATAAGAAGTCCCGCATCCTCTACTTCATCGCCCCGAAGGCTTGGGATGAGCACATCCCGCCCGCAGTCATTCCCTCGGATGAGGAGACCAAGTACTACAAGGGAGCCAACAACGAGACGCTGCCCAATATGCGCGGCGCCATCGAGACCATCTCCCGCGAGCACTGCACGGATGATCTCGGCCACTTCCCGGTCGACGGCCCCGAGATGCGAAGACCGGCGCTATCTACCCGGTCCGCCATCTCGACAAGCTGAATAACATCCACGGCACCAAGCACCCCATGCTTCTCCGCTTCATCACGTCCAACGACTTCGGCAACTTCGGCGAGATGATCCTTCCTGCCGGCGGCTACGGTCCGCGCTACTCCGAGCCGGACAAGCATGAGGGCGATGGCGCGATCTACTGCGTCGATGGACCCGTGACCATCAACCTCAACGAGCTCCAGGAAAGCTTCGTCCTCGAGCCGGGAGATAGCTTCTTCCTGCCCGCAGGCACCTCCTACCAGCTCGTCAACTTCGAGGCGAAGCCCATCACCTGCGTCTTCGCCATCACGAAGCTCTAAGTCACAGGTTGCGGGCAAGGGGCGCTGGGATATGCCGGCGCCCCTTTCTCATACTGAAAGGGCGTGGCCATGAAGATCGCACTGGGAAGCGATGAGGCCGGTTTCGACCTCAAGAATCAGATACGGGAATACATCGAGTCAAAGGGCCATGAGGCCGTCGATGCGGGGTGCTACAGCACAGAGCCGGTTCTCTACCCCCTCATGGCGGAGGCCGCCTGCAAGAAGATCATAGAGGGGGAGTGCGAGCGCGGGATCCTCGTCTGCGGCACCGGCATCGGCATGGCTATAAGCGCCAACAAGATGCCCGGCATCCGCGCTGCGGTGGGTCACGACATCTTCTCTGTCGAACGCGCCGTCCTCTCCAATGATGCGCAGGTCATCTGCTTCGGCGCGCGCATCGTCGCGTTCCAGTACGTGACCCGCCTGGTGGACAAGTTCCTCGAGCTCAGCTATATCGACGGACCTTCCACGCCCAAGATCAAGTGCATTACCCATGTTGAAGACAAGTATGCGGGGCGATAGCTATGCAGAGAATCATCAATGATCCCAATCTCGTCGTCGAGGATATGCTCAAGGGTTTTCTGAAGTGCCACAAGGATAGGCTCCACGCCGATCCCGCCAACCCTCGGGCGATCGTATCGAACTGCTTCGATGAGAAGCCCAAGGTCGGCATCGTCACCGGTGGCGGCTCGGGCCATAAGCCCGCCTTTATCGGCTACTGCGGCCGCAACATGGTCGATGCGGTCGCCGTGGGCGAGATCTTCTCGTCACCCACGGCGGAGGCTTTCGAGCAGTGCATCCGCGCCGTCGACCAGGGCTTGGGCGTTGCCGTGCTCTACGGCAATTATGCGGGCGACAACATGAACGTCAAGATGGCCAAACGCGCTGTCGAGAAGGACGGCATCGAGGTCGGCCTCGTCGTCGCCAACGACGATGTCCCGAGCGCTGCGCCTTCCGAGCGCGGCAAGCGCCGCGGCGTTGCCGGCGAGATCATGATGTGGAAGTGCGGCGGCGCGCGGGCCGCTCTGGGCGGAACGCTCGATGAAGTCATCGCCTGTGCCCAGAAAGCCGTCGACAACACACGCTCCGTGGGCATCGGCCTCGGCCCCTGCACCATTCCCGCAAACGGCAAACCCAACTTCTTCATCGAGCCGGGTACTATGGAGGTCGGCATCGGCCATCATGGCGAGCCAGGCATCCGCATCGAGCCGCTCACGTCGGCGGACGATATGGCGGCCGAGATGGTCGACATCGTCATCCCCGACCTGCCGTTTGCGGCGGGCGACGAGGTCGTCGTCCTCATCTCCGGTCTCGGCGCCACCCCCATCATGGAGCAGTACATCCTCTTCTCCAAGGTCTACGACCTTCTCGAGGAGAAGGGCATCGGGGTGTATAAGTCCTACGTGGGCAATTACTTCACCTCGCTCGAGATGAACGGCATCACCCTCTCGGTCATGAAGCTCGATGATGAGCTCAAGGCCTGCATCGACATGCCCGTCGAGTGCGATGGGCTCACCCAGCTCGGTTCCGAGCCTGCTGCCGCCCCTTCTGCCGCCGCCGCTCCCGTTGCGGCTTCTGCCGTCAGGGTTGCCGCACGCGACGCCGCCGCCCCTGCGAGGGCCAAGGCCGTCCGCGAGCGCGTTGGCGCCACCATCGGGAATGCCGGTAACGCCGGCGTCGCCCTCGCCATCTGCGACGCGATCCACGAGAACGCCGCCTATCTCAGCCAGATCGACGGGGAGACCGGCGATGGGGACCATGGCATCAACATGAACAAGGGCTTTCTCATGTCGAAGGACCGCATCACCGGCGATATGACCCTTGCCGAGGCGCTCAAGACCATCGGCAGCACCCTCGTGAAGGATATCGGCGGCTCCATGGGTCCGATCTACGGTACCTTCTTCGAGGCCCTTGCCGATGGCCTCGACGTGGATGAATTCGATGCCATCGATCTTGCCGAGGCGCTCGACGATGTCGTTGCAGCGCTCAAGGACCTCGCCGGTGCCAAGGAGGGCGACAAGACCCTCATCGACACCGCGGCTCCCGCTGCCCGCGCCTTCTCGACTTCCGTTGCGGAGGGCGCGCCCCTCTCCGAGGCGCTCGACGCGTTGGCCACCGGCGCCGCCGACGGCCTCGAGAGCACCCGCGGCATGCAGGCCAAGATCGGCCGTGCAGCCCGTCTGGGCGAGCGCAGCATCGGCCACCTCGATGCCGGAGCCACCTCCTGCTGTATAATCCTCACGACGCTCGCCAGCGAGCTCGCCGCCCAGCTCTGATATGTTGCACAGGAGGGACCGTCCCCGGTGTGCAAAAAATGCACACCAGAGGACGGTCCCTCCTGTGCACACGAAAGGTTCCGCGTATGAAGCCCATCAAGCTCATCCTCACCGACATCGACGGTACCATCCTGCCGCTCGGCCAGAAGGTCGTCTCCGAGCATACGCGCATGGCCATCCGCACCGCGCTCGATGCCGGTATCCGCGTGGGCGTCGCCACCGGGCGTGCCCTATCGGGCGCGCTCCCCACATTCGGCGGCGATGCCACCTACATCCAGACCGCGCTCGCCGTCAACGGCATGCAGGTCTATCTGGATGGTGCGCTCATCCACGAGGAACGCCTCGACCACGACCAGCTCGTCCGTATCGCCGAGGCGGTGCGCGCGGTGCCGCGCGCCGGCTTCATCTGCTTCGGCGGTTCACAGGTGGATGAGGTGCACCTCGTCTCGGGCGTGGTGGAAGACCTCGCCATCGCTTTTCCGGCGTACGCCGAGAAGGCGCAGCCCGCTGCGGCGGTGCCCGATTTTCCCATCGTGAAGGCAAACGTCTTCGTGGCGGGAGATATGGCAGCCACCCGGGCTCTTATCGACTATCTGCGCGAGAAGGTCCCCGGCATCGGATTCAACCTTCCCATGCCGGCTTTTCTGAATGTCGTCCCGCTCGGCTATAGCAAGGCCACCGGCATCGATCATCTCTGCACGGCCTTGGGCGTAGGACTCGACGAGGTCATGGTCTTCGGCGATGGAGGCAACGACCTCGAGATGCTCCAGCATGTCGAGAACTCGGTTGCCGTGGCGAATGCCGCCCCCGAGGTCCTTGCGGCGGCACGCTACCGTATCGGCGATTGCGCCGATGAGTCCGTTGCGGCTGTCATGCTCGCCCTTGCGGCGGGCAAGAATCCGTTTGCAGGATAGGGGAGGGCCATCCCCGTGGCCCCTCCGCGCCCCGGTGCCATCTGACCCCATGGCACGAGAGGGGCATGGCGCCAAATCGCCCGTGCCCACGCGAGTCATGCCACGGGAAGGCCCTGCCCGCAAAATACCGTGGACAGGGGCGCTCTGGCGGCACAAAACAGGCCGAGCTGCGTGGACGGGGGCGCTCTGATGCCATGCGTCTTCCAGAAGGGGCGCGGCAGCCGATCCGCCCTCCTCGTCTCGGATCCCTGTTCTGTTCTTGCCGCACGTAACGTTGCGGGATAAAAAACTCGCCGAGACCCCCCACGGCGCGGGCCCATCTTAGCGTAGAGTGTTCTCTTGGAATCTGTCCCCCCCGATTAAGGAGATGCTATGCCTCAAGACGATGTCGAGACCATGGGTGCTGCCGATTCTTCCGATGCCATCTACGATGCGACGACGCTCGGTATGCCCAAGATGGTGCTGTTCGGCCTCCAGCACCTCTTCGCCATGTTCGGTGCAACCATCCTCGTGCCTGCGCTGACGGGCCTCTCCGTCCAGGCCACGCTTCTGTTCGCGGGCCTTGGAACCCTGCTCTTCCATCTCCTGGCCAAGGGCAAGGTGCCGGCATTCCTCGGATCCTCCTTCGCGTTCATCGCGGGTTATGCCGCCATCGCCCCCAACGGCGAAGCCGCCCTGCTGCCCTACGCCTGCCTTGGCGTTGCCTGCGCAGGCCTGCTCTACCTGCTGCTCGCGGCACTCTTCAAATCGTTCGGCACCGAACGCGTCATGCGTTACTTCCCGCCTGTGGTCACGGGCCCCATCGTCATCTGCATCGGCCTCATCCTGTCGAGCTCGGCCGTCGCCAACTGCTCGACCGACTGGCGCGTCGCCCTCGTGGCCATCATCGTCATCATCCTCTGCAATGTGTTCGGCAAGGGCATGGTGAAGGTCGTGCCCATCCTGCTCGGCGTCATCGCCTCGTTCGTGCTCGCCGCCGCCCTCGGAGACATCGATTTCGCCAAGATCGCGTCTGCCCCCTGGGTCGGCCTTCCCATTGATTGGAACAACACCGTCTTCGGCCTCTTCACCGGCGGAGCCATGGATGCCGGCCTTGCCATCACGGCCATCGTCACCATCATGCCCATCGCCCTCGCGACCATGATCGAGCATATCGGCGATATCTCCGCCATCAGCTCCACCTGCAACCGCAACTTCATCAAAGAACCCGGCCTGCACCGCACCCTGCTCGGCGACGGCATCGCCACCATCGCCGCCTCGCTCTTCGGCGCGCCGGCCAACACCACCTACGGCGAGAACACCGGCGTGCTCGCCCTCACTAGGGTGTTCGACCCGCGCGTCATCCGCATCGCCGCCGGTTTCTCCATCCTGCTCTCCTTCAGCCCGAAGTTCGCGGCGGTCATCGGCGCCATGCCGGCCAGCGTCATCGGCGGCGTGTCGCTCGTGCTCTACGGCATGATCTCCGCCGTGGGTATCCGCAATCTCATCGAGAACAAGGTGGACTTCACCATCACGCGCAACATCCTCATCGCCGCGCTCATCCTCGTCCTGTCCATCGGCATCGCCTACAGCCCCGACGGTGCCATCGTCATCCCCGTGGGCTCGGTGATGATCTCGCTCTCGGGCCTTGCCGTCGGCTCGATCGTGGGCATCCTGCTCAACGCGATCCTGCCGCGCAGATAGCACCGCGCGCGACAAGCCCTGCTCCCTTGTCGCGCCTGCAGACGGGCGCGAACGCGTTCCCGTTCCCTGTTCACGAGACGGGCATGGCACGAAAACGCCCCTGTCCACGGAAAACCTGCGGACAGGGGCGTTGCCGTGCCAATATCTTGTGACGTGAACAACGCCCCCGTCCCCCTGTTCACGTCCCCCTGTTCACCAGATGTCGAAGCAGCGCTGTGGGACGTGAACAACGCCCCCGTCCCCCTGTTCATGCGTCT
>JAKPQM010000102.1 GCA_029546925.1 Actinomycetes bacterium | reverse complement strand
GGGACGTGAACGGGGGGACGTGAACGGGGGGACGGGGGCTTTGTTCACGGCGTGAACAAAGCCCCCGTCCCCCCGTTCACCTACGGAGAGTGCCCCGCACCCCTTCCCCCGCTGTTTGCGACAGCAATGCAACCGATTGTGTCATCGCGCATTCTCCACGATTGAAATAGCATATCTTATGAGGTGGATTATCCTGCGAGAAAGGACCCCCATGGCCTACGAGAACATCATCGCCAGCCTCACCCTCGAGGAGAAATGCGCGCTGCTCTCGGGCGACACCGCCTTCGGCACGCACGGCTATCCCAGCAAGGGCGTGCCCGTCCTGCACTTCTCCGACGGACCGCATGGCATGCGCGTACAGGGGGAAGGTGCCAACCACCTGGGTATCGGCGGGTCCATCCCCGCGACCTGCTTCCCCACGGCCGTGACCGTCTCCAACACCTGGGATCCCGCGCTCGCCGAGAGCATAGGCGAGGCGCTAGCCGAGGAGTCCGCATCCATGGACAACAACGTGGTTCTCGGCCCCGGCCTCTGCATCAAGCGCGACCCGCTCTGCGGCCGCAACTTCGAGTACATCTCCGAGGATCCCTATCTTGCCGGCAAGATGGCCGCCGGATACGTGCGCGGCATCCAGGGCAAGGGCCTCGCCGCCTGTCCCAAGCACTACGCCGCTAACCAGCAGGAGACGCGCCGCCAGGCAAGCGACTCCGTGGTCGACGAGCGTACGCTGCGCGAGATCTACCTCACGGGCTTCGAGATCGCCGTCAAGGAGTCCGACCCCAAGTCCATCATGTCAAGCTACAACCTCGTGAACGGCGTCTACGCCAACGAGAACGAGCACCTCCTGAAAGACATACTCTTCGATGAATGGGGCTTCAACGGGGCCGTCATAACCGATTGGGGCGGTTCCAACGACCATGTGGCCGGCGTCGCCGCCGGCTCCGCCTTCGAGATGCCCGGGCCCTGCCTCAACTCCGCGCGCGAGCTCATCGATGCCGTCAACACCGGCAAGCTCTCCATCGACGATGTCGACGCCCGCGTCGAGGAGGCCCTCTCGCTCATCATCACCACCGACGAGGCCAAGCGCGCCTATCCCAAAACCTTCGATAAGGACGCGCATCACGAGCTCGCGCGCGCTATCGCGGCCCAAGGCATCGTGCTCCTCAAGAACGAGGCGGTCGAAGCCACACCGCTCCTGCCGCTCGATCCCAAGAAGACCGTCGCGCTGATCGGCGACTACGCCGAGACCCCCCGCTACCAGGGTGCCGGCTCCTCGCTCGTCAACTGCACCAAGCTCGACACGCTCCTCGACGTGGCCCAAGCCGACGAGGGCATCAAGCTCATCGGCTACGAGCGCGGCTTCGAGCGCGACGGAGGTGCGAATGCCGCGATGGCCGACGCCGCCATCGATCTCGCCCGCCAAGCGGATGTCGTGATCATGTGCCTCGGCCTCTCCGAGGCCAACGAGTCCGAGGGTGCCGAGCGCATGCGCATGGCCCTCGAACCCAACCAGACCGAGCTCCTCTCCAAGGTGCGCAACGTCAACCCCAACGTGGTGGTGCTGCTCTTCTGCGGCAGCTCGATCGAGACCGATTGGGCCAACAACGCCCAGTCCGTCGTCTACTGCGCACTCGGCGGGCAGGCGGGTGCCTTGGCCGTTGCCGACGTGCTCACCGGCCGCGTGAATCCCTCCGGCAAGTTGGCGGAAACCTGGCCGGTGCGCTATGCGGATGTCCCCACCGCCGGCAGATTCCCCAGCGAGGAGCTCACCTCCGAATACCGCGAGGGCATCTACGTGGGCTACCGCTACTTCCTCACCAACCGCATCCCGACGGCCTATCCCTTCGGCTTCGGCCTCTCCTACACGGACTTCTCCTATTCCGACCTCGCCATCGTGAACGAGGGCGTCGAGTTCACGCTCACCAATATCGGCAGCGTGGCCGGAACCGAGATCAGCCAGCTCTACGTCTCGCTGCCCGAGCACCAGATCTTCCGTCCCGAGCAGGAGCTCAAGGGCTTCGCCAAGACCACGCTCGAGCCCGGCGCATCCAAGCGCGTCCTCATCAAGATCGATGACAAGGCCTTCCGCTACTTCAACGTCAAGACGAACGCGTGGGAGATCGAGGGCGGCACATACGAGCTCCGCATAGGTGCGGCTTCCGACGATATCCGCCTGGGCGTGCGCCTCGCGGTCGAGGGCACGGGCGCCCCCAACCCCTACGAGGGCCTCAACATTTCCGCCTACGAGACGGGCGCGGTGAAGGATGTCCCCGACGCCCAGTTCGCCGCCCTGCTCGGCCACGCCATCCCGAGCGCCACGACCAAGATCGACCGCAACGTCTGCTTCCGCGACCTCAATAAGAGCCGCTCGCCTTTGCTCATGCTCATCTCAACCATCGTGACCGCGCTCGTGAAGGGCTCCTACAAGAAGGGTGCGCCCGATCTGAATGCCCTGTTCATCTACAACATGCCCCTGCGCGCGCTTGCCAAGAACGCCGGGCAGTTCGTCTCGATGGGCCTCGTCGACGCGCTCGTGCGCGAGGCGAAGGGCTGGGGCCTCCTCGGCGCCATCCCCTTCCTCGCAATCGGCCTGCTCGGCTGGGGCTGGGGCCTCGCCGTGCTCGTCTGGATTCTCTGGGTGCTTGCGCCCATCCTCTACGAGCTCGTCATCAGCCTCGTCAAGAACAACCAGCTCGCCGCCAAGCTTTCCAAGTAGCCGCCCGATTCGAAAGGACATGACATGAGCTTCATGAGCAACTTCGCCGAAAAGCACCCCAAGGCGGCCCAGTGGATCCGCGAGGGCGGCCTGTTCGTCCTCTTCAGCTACGTGGTCACCTTCATCAAGTACCTTCTGCTCACCTTCCTGCCGGCGCTCTTCGTCAACATCGTGGGCGATGTCGAGTGGACGTGGCCCGGCATACAGGTCGAGGTCCTAGGGGTTCCCCTCACGCTGGCTATCATCGGCAACAGCCTCGCCGATGGCGGCCTTGCTTTCACGCTCGCCAACTTCACCACGATCTTCCTCGGCGAGTGCATCAACTTCCCCCTGCAGCGCAACGTCACGTTCCGCAGCCATGGTCCCGTGATTCCGCAGATTCTCTGCCATCTTGCCGGCACCATCGGAGTCATGCTGGTCATGAACCTCTTCACCTGCATCTGGAACCCCGTCACCGCCGCGCTCGGCGTGCCTGACGCCGTGCGCAACATCGCCACCACCATCGTCACCGGAGGCGTGGCCATGATCATCATCTTCGCTATCGACAAGACCATCTTCGCCCCGGGCTTCATGAACAAGGACTACAGACCCGAGGAGGCTGCCGCCAAGGCCGAGTAGACGTTTCCCATCCTCGCTCATGGGTTCGTTGTTTACGCTCTCGTCCACGGATCCTCCGTTCATGGCCTCTGCTACGCCCTCTGTTCACGTCTCCCGCTTACGGCCATGCTTGAAAACTACGCATTGGTTCTCTCTCAGAGAAAAACTGGTCGAAAAAGACCCGTTAACTGAACCGGTTATCGCTGTGGAGAAAACCAATGCGTAATTTTGATAGTGTGGTAGCTCTAAAGATACGGGCTGGAGAGAAGGAGCGGCGGTGCCCTACGCATTCATCAGCCACACGTCCGCATGCGAGGCGCTCCGTATCAACGGACTTGTGGGAAACCCTTGGCCTGAAACCAACCGCATGCTTCCTCATCGCGGGGGCTGCATCCGTCTCCAACGCGATCTTGCAAAACTCGAGCAGAGCGTCGATCTCAGGGAGCTCGGCATCGTCAGCAAACCGATCGACATCCTCGTACCCTCCCCGTCCGTCCGTTCACGCAGTAAACAGGCGCGCACGCACAGCTGGCTTTCCATGATCCCTCCCGGTTCGATGCGGCGTGTTCATAAGAATGTTATTGTCAGCACGCCAGAATTCGTGATACTGCAGCTGGCGCACCGTCACATCAGGCATATCCCTCTGCTCGATAAATGCATCGATCAGTACCTCGTTGAAAAGGAGCTGCTCGCATCCCATGGGATCGATGCCGAAGCGCCATTCGAGGATTTTTTGGGATGGGAGTGTATCCGGCATCTCGTACACGTTGCGCAAGTTGCCATGGAATTCACGGGAACCTACAGGCTTCCAACTCCCAAAACTCCCACCGTGCGCGTGAACAAGGGGACGGGGGCTTTGTTCATGAACAAGGGGACGGGGGCTTTGTTCAAGCTTTCTGAACAAGGGGACGGGGGCTTTGTTCAAGCTTTCGATATGCTCCCTAGGGAAACTCCGGTCAGACGCTGGATTTGTCGCACGGTACAGCCGTGGCCCTTCAGCTTTCTCAGCAAGACATCGCGCTCATCCCTAGGAAGTGCCTTGATTGCGCCAAGCCCCGAGTTTCCGATTAGATCGAGAGCGAGCTCGAGGGCCTCGCCATCGGTCATCCGCCTTCTCGGATTCATGACATCGAGAATCTCGTCCGACTCATCATAGATCAGATGGAATGAGACGAACTGTTCAAGCCCGTCAAATAGATCCATGACCATATCGGTGCTGGAGATCCATGGCGTGCCGCAATACTCCCCATAACTGCTCCAGCGATACTCGCACGTTTGCGTCATCTCAGCCTTAACGGGATTTTGATGAATATAACGGATTGCGGTCAGCAGATATTCGTCATCTTCAACCGGCTCGCTCATGAACCTGTCTTGGAATAGGTATCCTGACCGGCGGTGCTTCCGGTTGAATCCTTGCGCATAAGCGGAGAGAACGCGCCTCATGCAATTCGAAAGATTATCCTTGGACATACTCAACAGAAGATGGACATGGTTGTCCATGAGGCACCATGCAAGCAACGTACCGGATGTTCGTTGGAGCCCGGCTTTCAGAAGCGCAAGGAATGTTTCTCTGTCCTCGTCATCTTCAAAGATGATCTGCCCGCCAGTCCCCTTGCTGATTGCGTGGTATATGCCAGACTCGCTGTCTTTGCGAGGTGCCCTCATAATGAACAAGCCTCCGTCCCCGCGTTCATGTACGAATGCCCGTCTCTATCAGCTTAGCCATCATCTGAGGGGTGACTGCAGCCACCGGTGCATGGCGCATGAGCTGCTCGTCGTTAGTCACAAGATAATCGGCCTTGATGCGCATGCATGCCGCGACGATAAGGTCATCCTCGATCTCGGCGTGGTCGTCTTGGAGCTTGGAAGCCAGCCAGAGATCTGCGGGAGACGATCCAACGGGCGTGCCATGTTCCTGCATGTTCTCGATGAAGTCCCAAGAATGCCGGGCGATGGCTCGCGCAAAAGACTCGGGAAGCTCGCCCTTCTCATGGCGAACCCAGTTTTTCGCCTCGAAGGAGACGATGCGGAACACCGCGCGGGCTATCTCCAGAGTGAACACAAGCTCGATACCATCGCGCTGCGATGCTCTGAAAAAGGCAAGGGACTCTTCTCTTCTAGGTCGGTTGGGCACGTAAAGGTCTATCCAAACATTGGTGTCCACCATGATGAGCAGGGGCTTTTCACTCATACTTGCCCCCGCTCGATCAGATGCTCCCACTCGATCTCTTCCATAAGCTCGTCTTCTGATCTGCCATAAGGCGTGAAGCCCGAGATATCGAGCCCGAGGGATGAACCTAGGTTCTCGAAGAGATGCGCGGCGTGATCGACGGAGGAGGAGCCGCTTGGCCCGTCTGCCTCAGGCCCATCGGAAAGGACCTGAGATATGCGCTCGTAGGCCTCCCCGCCTTGGGCAAGCTTGATCCAAAGCTTGCGGATGATCTTCGCAGGAGAGCTTCCGGCCATCGCCAGCGTTGCATCGCCCTGATCTTTTATCGAACGTTTCAAACGCACATTGAGCTGGACTGTTTCCATAATGCCTCCTGTTGCTATCTATGCTAGCATATCATCGGATAGCTTATATAGCAACACGGATTCTCGCAGACGTGAACAGCGCCCCCGTCCCCTGTTCACGCGTCCCCTGTTCACGAGAGCCCGGTGAGAAGGGCGTCGACAACGCGCTCGAGGTCGCTTCGATTCTCGAGCTCCCGACGCACGCGCTCAGCCTGCACGATATCATCGGTGATGATCGCATCGGCCTCGGAGCGGAGGAAATGCCGCTGCGACTCCTCACCGTTCACCGTCCACACGAGCACGCCTCTACCCTGCAGATGGATGGCGGCCATGGCGTCGGCCGTTGCCGAGAGCTCCTCGAGCGCAATGTAATCGCAGTTGAGCTCCCCGAGATCGCCGTAGGACGCGAACGCGAGAAAACCGGTCTGAACCTCGGGATAGTTTGTCTCGATGTAGTCGATGATCTCGTAGGAGAGCGAGATGAGCACGCACTGGTCGAGCATGCCCGCCTCGCGGATGATGCGGACCACGTCATCGGCCATCTGCCGGTCGGCGGTCGCGCCCTTGAGCTCCACGAAGAGGATGATGTTCCCGCGCGCGGCCTCGAGCATCTCCTCGAGCGTGGGCACCGGCTCGCCCGCGACGGAAAGCTGGCGTACCTCGGCAAGGGTCAGCTCCTGAGGTCGTGCCGCCACACCGGCCACGCGCTCGAAGTCATTGTCATGGACGACCACATACGCACCGTCGGCGGTGCGCTGGATGTCGATCTCACTCCCCCATGCGCCCAGCTCGATGGCCGCCCCAAGTCCCGAAACGGTATTCTCGGCACCCTCGTTGCCGCCGCCTCGATGCGCGATCACGTCCACGGAGATCCGGACGGGAAAGGCCTCGTCGAAGAAGCCGTTCAAAAGCGCTGCGCCACCCAAACACGCGAGGACGGCAAACGCGATGACCGCAGCAAAAGCGCGCGGGAGCTTTTTCTCGCGCAGGGGGATCTCGACCGGCTCGCCCGTGGAATATCCCAGATAGAGCTGCGTCATCTTGATGATGGTGAACGGCGTCATGACAAGCGAGGCGAGCGCCGTGCCGAGAGATCCGAGAAGGCAGATGGAGAGCATGAGGAAGCGGCGGGACTCGCCGGATACCGCTATGTCTTCGACCAGCGCAAGCGGGAGCGACAACAGCACCACAGCTGCCAGCAGCACCAAAAGCGCCGCGCCCAGAGCGAAGAGGGAGGTCTTGAGCAGATAATCCTTCCAATTGGCGCGGATGATGGCACGCGAGCGCACCCGCGCCTCACGCACACCGAGGCCGTCGAGCACCACCCCATGCAGGCAGAAGATGCCGAGGAAGCCGATCAGCGCGAACACCGCAGCCACGATATCGTAGGCGATGCTGTAGAGCGGTGTCGCAGTGATGACCGACGAGATGAAATTGGGGATCTTGAGGCCCTCGGTGAGCGAGATGGACAGGCCCACGCCGCAGATGGGTGCGAGCAGGGCGATGTAGACGATCACCGCCGCGCCCTCGGGGCAGAAGAGGGCGCGTGTGGCGGCAAGACCCGCGCGGATCGTGCCCGAGATGGTGCGCTTCTCGCCGCGGACCACGTGTCCCGCATAGGCGATCATGACGTTGAGATCGAGCGCGACATAGATGTAGAGAGCCGCAAGCGCCACCAAGATGAGGAGCCACCCCTGCCACGAGGTGAGGATAAAGAGGAAGTCTCCGCTGGTCACGGCCACGCGACCCTGCGAGGCAAGCGCCCAAGCGGCAAGCCAGCGGAGTCCCGCAAGCACGATTGCAAGCAGAAGCGAGACGAGCCCGCGAAAGACCAAGATCTCGGGGATGCGTTGCATATAGGGAAGCGTTCGCTTGAGCACGGCCTGCGACCTCCTCGCTTCCCTATGATACCGCGAGACGGGGCATCTCTCCGAAGAGAGGTGCCCCTCGTGAACAACGCCCCCGTCCCTCTACCCCCGGCTCACCACATAAGCCTCCTCATTTTTGTGGTGAATTTGCATTTCGGCAGGTAAGACGATCATTCAATTTTTGATAAGAACAGATATGTGGTGGATTCAGGCTTACGCGGTGCGGGAGAGGCTGGATCCCGTCAAGAAACAGAAAACGGCCCCGGAGCGAGGCAAGTACTCCGGGGCCGTGCGGGCAGGGATGTGCCCGAGATGATGCTGCAGTGCTGAGAAGCTACTCCGTCTTGCCGGACTTGAACCACTTGTAGAAGCCGAACGCCACGCCGAGGCCGATGACGGCGGAGACGGCGTAGAGGACCATCTGCCATGGAGCGAGGCCGTAGGTGACGGTGGTGCCCGGGGCGATGCCGTTCATGGCGTTGGAGTTCGCAACGGTGTAGAGCATGTTGCGCAGGGAATTGCGCATGGAGGCGATAGCCGGGGCGCTCGTGGTGTCGGGGATGTTGCCCGAGATGGCGGCCATCGTGAGCATGTGGTCGGTGCCCGCGTAGAAGCCCTGGTTCTTGTTCATGTAATCGTACAGGTTGAAGTCGGTGATGGCGAAGCCCTCGAATCCCCACTCGTCGCGGAGGATCCCGGTCATGAGGGACGAGCGGCCGCCGGCCCATTCGGTGCCGATGTAGTTGAACGAGGACATGACGGCGGTGCAGGCCGGCATCTCCTTGGTGGAGACGGTGCCCTGATCATCGGAGATGTACTTCATCTCGATGGGGTCTGCCTTGACGCAGTACTCGAACGGACGCAGGTAGATCTCGCGGATGGTCTGCTCGGTTGCCCAGGTCATGAGGTGCGCGGTACGGTTGGTCTCCTGATCGTTCAGCGCGAAGTGCTTGATGTAGCCATAGCAGCCGTTGGAGGCGGCACCGCGCACAACCTGGGCTGCGATCTCGCCGCCGAGGACGGGATCCTCGGAGTAGTACTCGAAGTTACGGCCGGCGAAGGGGCTGCGGTGCGTGTTCATGGCGGGCGCGTACCAGCCGTTGTAGCCGGAGGCGAGGGCCTCTTGGCCGATCATCTGGCCGACGCGGTACATGAGCTCCTTGTTCCACGTCTGGGCCATGACGACCTCGGAGCACCAAGCGCAATTGCCGGTGGAGCCCATGAGGCTGGTGAAGCCGGCGGGGCCGTCGGGGTCGGAGGTGGCGGGCTTGGAGATGGACGGGATCTCGGCGGTGTTGTAGGCACCCTCGTTCAAGACCGCGATCATCTCGTCGACGGTGATCTGATCGAGGAGGAGATCCCAGCGCTCGTCATCCTTGTCGGCGCCGCGCATGTCGATGAGGGACAGGCCGTTGGAGGCGCCGGTAGTGGGCCTCTCGACATCGGAATGCTCGGCAGCGTAGGCGGCGGCGTCGAACATCTCGACGGTGATGCCCGCCTCAGCCGTGGTCTTGTCGGATGCGCCATCGGGGAAGGTGCCCGCGAAGTCGGCACGCGAGAAGGTCGTGGTGTTGGCCTGCATATAGGCGGTGGTGTCCTCGAACTTGTTGGAGGTCGGATTGCCGGTAGCGGAATCGGTGTTGTAGACCTCGGCCCCAAGGGCAAGGGTCTCCTCGGCGATGACGTCGTGCGAGTTGGCGCGGAGCGAGATCACATAGTCGCCCGCATCCTGGACGTAAGCGCCCTTGGAGCTGTCCCAGCTGGCCATGTTGCGGACGGGGAAGCGGATCTCGATGGTCTGGGAGGCACCGGGCTCGAGCAGCCTGGTCTTGTCGAAGCTGCCGAGGACGACAGCGCTCTTCTCGAGGCCGCCGGGGGTATAGGGGGCGCTGTAGTAGATCTCGACGACGTCCTTGCCGGCAACGGAACCGGTGTTGGTGACGGTCACCTTGGCAACGACGTCGTCGCCGTTGATGGCAACGGAGTCGAGGGTCTGCTCGAAGGTGGTGTAGGACAGACCGTAGCCGAACGGGAAGACAACCGCCTCGTCATAGTCGATGAAGCCCTCGACGGCAGCGGTCTCGTAGTAACGGTAGCCGTAGTAGATGCCCTCCTCGTACTCGACGAAGTAGGCGCCGTCACCGGCCTGGGTGTAGTAGCCCGAGACATCGGTGTACTGGAAGCTGCCGAAATTGTTGAAGGTGGGATCCATCGTGAAGTCGGCGGCCCAGAGGTCGGTGGTGCGGCCGGAGGGGTTGATCTGGCCGGCGAGGACCTGGCCGACGGCGGTGGCACCGGTGGCGCCGAGGGAGCCGACCTCGATGATGGCGTCGACCTCGTACTCGCCCGCCATGAGGGGGCCGACCTCCATGCTGGTCGAGAGGTTCAGGACGACGACGACCTGATCGGCGCCAGCCTTGGCAGCGGCGATCAGATCCTTCTCCTCCTGGGTGAGCTCGAGCTGGTGCTGGCCCTCGACGTAGTTGGCCGTCTCGGAGTTGGCGGTGAAATTAGAGGACACACCGGAGTTGAGGGTGCCCAGGAGATCCTGGCTGAGGTCGCCGCCCTCGCCGCCGCCACGGCCGATCACGACGACCGCGGTGGTGCCGGCGATGGAGCTCTGGGCGTCAGCGGGGTAGTCGGCCCAAGGGATCTCGCCCGCATAGTAGGTCGAGGTCTGGGGGCTGTCCATGACGATGTTCGCCTTGGGGTAGTTGGCATAGTTGGCCAGCGCGAACTGGTACAGGGAATCGTTGACCGCAAGACCGGCATTGGTGAGGCCGGCGAGAAAATCGATGCACGATGCGGGATCGACGGTGCCCGAACCGGCGCCGCCGTAGATGGGGTCGGCAGCGTAGCGGCCGATGAGCGACACGGTGGTGCCGGAAGCCAAGGGCAAGGCCCCGTTGTCGTTCTTCATGAGGACGATGCCCTCGCCCTCGACCTCGGCCACAAGCTCCTCGGCGGCTGCGGTGGCCTGCACGCGGCCGCGGTACTCGGACGTGTAGTACTGGGAATCCCAGTTCTCGGAACCCTCGGCAATGTGGATGGTGGCAGGGTTGCCGCCACCCGGGGCGTACTTGTCGAGCGTAGCATCGAACTTGACTGCAGCGATATTGGCACCGATGACCACGATCGCGAGAATCGCGAGGATGATCGGCAGGACCTTGCTGCGTCCTCCTGTCTTGCTCATTTCTCCTCCTATCCGATACGGGAGAATCCTGTTCGCCCCCGAGCCGCCTTCCAGCAGGACCCGAATGACTTTTCTCCATTTGTGAGGATACCATGAAGGAAAATCGCATCGTGGCGAAACAGCACAGGTTGTCGCATCGGCGACGCAAATGGTAAGGCACGCACCGTCCGACGAGAGCAATAGCCTGCCCTGCACACCCGCAGACGCGCCGCCCCGCGACTGCGGGACGGCGCGTCCACTCCTATTCCGCCAGCTGCTCTGGCGGCAATCTAGCTGCAGGGGCTTAGACGGTGGGAGCCCATGTCGTCTCGGTCTTGGTGAGCGGGGCCGCGTTGTAGGTCTTGACGCGGTCATCGTCGATCTTACCGGACCAGTCGAGGCCGAAGGTGAAGTCGTAGACGTTGCCCTCGGAGTCGGTGTAGCAGTCCATGTCGCGCGGGACGTCCTCGAGCTGGGTCATGACCGTCTCCATGCTGGAGGGCATCTGGAACGGGAGCAGGCCGGAGGGCTCTGCGGTGCCGTTGATGATATTGGCATAGGCAGCGTCGGTGATGCCGGCGAAACCGAGGAGGATGACGTCGGCATAGGGCTCGATCTCGTGGAAGCACATCGGGCGGTCGGCATCGACGCAGAGGATGAGCTTGGCATCCTCGGGCAGCGCCTCGCGCACGGCGATCACGAGGTCGAGGTCGTTCTCGTTGGTGGCATAGGTGGAAGCGCCCTTGACGGAGCGGTTCTCGAGCACGCCGAACTCGTCTTCCGGGTTGAGGGACGGATCGCGGACGTAGTCGCCGTCAGCGGTGTAGGGGCGATACTGCAGCGACAGCGGCTTCCACTCGGCCTCCTTCTCGGCGGGCATGCCGAAGATGACGTTCACGAACTTGGCACCGCCGTCGACACCCTGATAGATGTCGGAGGGATTGTTGACCTTGACGACGGCGTACGCGACATCGGCCAGCTCCTCCTTGGTAAGGCGGGTGATATCGCTTTCCTGCCAGGTTGCATTGCCTTCCTCATCTGCCTCGCCCGAAGCCTCGCCGATGGCATCGGCGATAACATCCCAACCATCGATGGCGGTGAAGCCGGGATCGATGGATGCGGGATTGGGGCCGAAGAAGCCGGGGCTCGGGGTATTGAAGTTGGCGGGCACGTACACCTTGCCTGAAAGACCGGCGGAGGAGATGGTGTTGTCCTTGTTCTTCAGCATGATGATGGACTTGGTGGCAGCTTCCATGCCGAAGTCCCATGCGGCCTGGTTCTCGAAGATCTCCTTGGCGACGGTACGGTCGCTGTAGGGGTTGTCGAACATGTTGAGGCGGTTGAGGATCGTGAAGTTGCGGCGCGCACCCTCGCGGTACAGGGCCTCGGCCTCCTCGGCACCGAGCTCGTCGGTGAGGAGGGCGTAGGCCTCTGCGGCCATCTCGGGCTCGAAGCCGCCGCCGTACTGGGAGATGGTGTTCTTGTACATCTTGGCTAGGCGCTCGACCTCGGTGAGATCCCTGACGCCGTGCGCGATGCCGGTGAGGATCATCCAGTCGGTGCAGAGCATGCCGTCCCAGCCGGTGGAGCGCAGGATGTTCATGTTGCGCTCGGAGTAGGCGGAGCCCACATGCTCGCCGAGGCCCTCGGGGTCGTTGGGGTCGTAGGCGATGCCGTAGCACGGCATGACGGCGGCCATCTGCCCGGTCTTGGAGTCGAGGTTGAGGCCGCCATCGAGGAACGGGATGAGATGGGCCTCGAAGTTGGAGCCGGGGAAGACATCCCACTTGCCCATGTCGGAGTGGTCGTCGCGGCCGCCCTCGTTGGAGCCCTCGCCCACGAAGTGCTTGAGCATGACGGCGACGGAGTCCTTGCCCCAGCCCTGGTCGTCGGTGGCCTCGTCATCGCCCCACGTGGACTGCATGCCGCCGCCGAAGGCTGCGGTGAAGTCGCGGTTGAGCGCGGGGTCCTCGCAGACGGAACCGGAGGTGCGGGTACCGATGGGGTTGGAGTAGACGTCGACCTGCGGACCGAGCTCGATGCTCACGCCGGAGGCACGCCAAGCGCGGGCCTGCCACATGCCGGCCTTGCGCCAGATGTCCTTGTCCATGGTGGCGGCCAGGCCGATGCTGGACGGCACGTTGAAGAGCGAGTAGGGGTCGGACGAGTTCATGTACGGGATGCCGTACGTGCTGGCCTCGCAGACCTTCTGGACCTCGTTGATCCACGCCACGGCGGAGGCGTAGGAGTCGGGATCGGCGGAGAGGCGGGAGACGCCCGCGCGCGAGCCCCGCTCGACCAGATCGAAGCTGGAGGTGTCGGTAGAGGTCTGGTTGGACTGCGTGCCGCCGTGGAACAGCAGCGGGCCGATCTCGGTGGCGGGATCCATGATGGCGGCGAGGGCCTCGGAACGGGCCTCGGCGGTTTGGCGCCAGTCCTCCCAGAGGGAGAGCTTGCCATCGCCGTCGAGGTCCTTGAAGGCCAGGCCGTTCACCTGGATGATCTTCGAGGTGTCCATGACGCCCAGCTCGGGTGCGCCTTCGGCGGTGACGCGGGCCCAGCCGTCGCGGGTCTCCTCGGCGGTCCAGAGGGCCTCCACGCCCTCGCCGTCGGGATCGATGGGATAGGAGGCCGCATCGGGAGCAGCGAAGATGTCGGTCACGCCGCCATCGCAGGCGGCGAGGCCGGCTGCCGCTGCGGCCGCTGCCGCAGTGCCGGCAAGGAAGGTCCTACGGGTGAGTTGTGCCATATTCTCTCTCTCCTTCGTACTGCCCGCACCTGCAGGCATGCCTCACGCCGGCACATGCGTGCCGACGGTACTTATCCCGCATGGTAGCCGTTCGCAGGGGGCGTGCCCTCCCCCCTGTCCTAACGTGTCTTTTTGAAGTCACGGATTACCTCCCGCTTCTCGCTCCCCGTCCTGGTGCACGCATAGGAGGAGTAGGATGGAATCGATGCCCTTGCGCAACCTGCTCGCCGAGGAGATCCATGTACCGTTTCCTGATCATAGAGGACGAGCCCGATGCAGCCGCGACCATGCAGGAGCTCATCGCTCGCTACCTTGCAGAGCACGGTGTTGAGGCGCGCGTGGATTGGATGCGCTCCGCCTTCGATTTCATCGAGTTCAAGCAGCGCTGGGATCTCGTGTTCATGGACATCGGCCTGCCCGGCATCAGCGGCATGGAAGCCGCCCAGCTGCTGCGCAAGCACGATAGCGAGACGCTCCTCATCTTCGTGACCGACCTCGCCCAGTATGCCGTCAAGGGCTACGAGGTCGACGCCCTCGATTTCGTCGTGAAGCCGGTCAATTACCAGAGCCTCTCCATGCGTCTCGATCGGGCGTTCAGGATCCTCGGCCAACGCAGCACCGAAAACATCTACCTCGCCACGCGCTATGGGGCGCGCGTCTTCCCCGCCGCCGCGCTCGTCTATGCCGAGGTGCGCGGGCATAACCTCGAGTATCATCTCGAGGACGAGGTCATCGTCGTGCGCGGGACCATGTCGAGATTGGAAGCCGAGATGGATGCCGCCCACTTCATCCGCATCTCCAACAGCTGCCTTGTGAACGCCGATCGCATCCGCTCGATCAAGGGCTCGATCGTGCGCATGACGACGGGAGACGAGCTCACCATCTCGCGCACGAAGAAGAAGGGTGCGCTCGAGGCGCTCTCGAATTACTTCGGAGGGGGTCATCGATGATAAGGGCATCCGGATTCATCTGGCCATTCGTGTTCGCGCTCATGTTCGGGATCCCAACGCTCATGGCAGCGCGCGCCCTCCCGAGGCGCAGGCATTGCGAGCTGCGGACAATCGCAGGCATCGCGGGGCTCTACGTATTCTTCCTTGTGTTCTCCCCCGAAACCGACCTCTCCTCTCCCGAGACGCTCGGGATGCAGGAATTCCTCTCGATTGCTTTGTTCTTCTCCGCCACGCTTGTCTGCATGATGCTTCTGGTCCTGCTCTGCCATAGGGTATCGGTATTGACCGCCTGCTTCACCGCCGTCGTGGGCTACACCGTGGAGAATTTCGGCGCGGGCATCGCGGCGCTCGCCGATCTGCTCATCTACCGGAGCGGGAGCAGGCCGGATATTCAAGGGACCCTCATCGATATGGCTCTCGGATGCGCTGTCGTCTACACGGCCTTCTATTGGTTCATCGTCCGCAATAGGCTTGATCGTGCCCCATCGGCAGAGCCCGGAGGCGCGGCCCTCGCGCTGTTCTTCGCGGTCATCCTCGTGAACATCATCTTCGACATGGGCGTCAAGCGCTTGCCGGGGCTGGGCGTCTCCTTCGGATACTGCCTGCTCTTCCGCATTACCGAGATCGTCATGTGCATGGCCCTGTTCACACTCGAATTCGAGCTGCTCTTCCGACGGCAGATGCAGATCGATATGGCCACGACCGAGCGCCTTATGCGCGACTGGAAGGCGCAATACGAGCTCTCACGCGACACCATCGAGGCGATCAACATCAAGATGCACGATATCCGCCACCAGATCCGCCATCTCGAGGGCAGCGGCACGGGTGTAGGAGCGCTCGATAAGGGGGTGCTGCACGATATCGCACGCGAGGTCAACCTCTACGATGCGACGGTGAAAACCGGCAACGACGCCCTCGATACCATCCTCACCGAGAAGACCCTGCTCGGGCAGAAGGAGCATATCTCGCTCGCCTGCATCGCCGACGGTTCTGCGCTCGATTTCATGTCGCCGACCGACCTCTACTCGCTCTTCGGCAACGCCATCGAGAACGCCTTCGATGCCGTGCGCTCGCTCAAGGACGAAGAGCAGCGAAACATATCGCTGCTCGTGCACCGTGTAGCCGACATGGCGTCGATACACATCGAGAACTACTATGGGGGCGCGGTCACCTTTGGCGATACGGGCAGGCCGCTCACCAGCAAGGATGATGCCTCCAGCCATGGCTTCGGCATACGCTCGATGCAGCTGATCTGCGAGCGCTACGGCGGTACGCTCACCATCGACGCCAGCGGCACCACCTTCGCCGTGAACATGCTCATCCCCATCCCGGAAGCGTGAGCGGGGAGACGGGGATAAAAGCGCCGCGCGCCGCCCGGAGAGAGGGGGCGGCGCGCGGGCAGTGCGCTATGCTGCTTTCATCTCTGAACGGGGGGACGGGGGCATGTTCACACCCGTCTGAACGGGGGGACGGGGGCATGTTCACACCCGTCGGCGTGAACATGCCCCCGTCCCCCCGTTCAGGCAAAGCTAGCCCATCGGCACGGGAATCATCATGTTGACGGCAAAGGTGCCCGCGCGCGCCTTCATGGTGAGCGCGCCGCCGTAGCGCTCCACGATCTGGCGCATGGAACGTGTGCCGAAGCCATGGTTGGAGCGGTCGTCCTTGCTCGTGCGGGGCAGCCCGTCCACAAAGTCGACCTCGCCCGCGAAATAGTTCTCCTCATGAACGATGACTATCTCGCCGGTACGCCGCACCACGAGGCTTATGGTTCGCTTCCCCACGTCGGGCAGCTGGCGGACCGCCTCGATCGCGTTGTCCAAGAGGTTCCCAAAGAGCGCATAGAGATCGGCAGGCGAGACGAACGAGAGCGCTGCGCCATCTGCCACGCAGGTCAGGCGGATGCCCTCGCGCTCGCAGACGAGGCTCTTCTCGGTAAGGATGGTGTCGAGCGCATCGCTTCCGGTCTTGACCTTCGAGTCGTAGATCCTGACCTCGTGCGCCAGATCGTCGAGTACGCTCTTGTCGACCACGGCTCCGCGTTCCTCAAGGTTGCGGATCTGATGCCTGATATCGTGGCACTTGACGTTGATCGCCTCGATATTCTCCCGCGAGAGCCTATACTGCCGCGCCTCGTCCTCGCGTATGCGCTCCATCGTCGCCATGTCGCGCTCGAGATGCCTGTTGAAGAGCAGCTCGAACTCCATCCAGAGCGTGAACGCGCACATCGCGAGATGAACGGCGCGGTAGAGCGCCACATAGCGCAGGGGCACTTCGGAGGACATGAGTGCGCATTTGTTCGCCAAATCGAAGGCTATGCAGATGATGACGACCATGAGCATGACTACGAGCATGCTGCCGCCCTCGACCGCCTCGTAGCCGTTGCGCTCGATCACCACGACAAACAGCTGGTAGCACATGACATACACCACCACGCAGAGACCCACCATGCCAATCGCGGCGAACCACGCGCTCTCGATATCCACCCCGACCGAGCCGAAGGCCACGCGGAGAAGGCCGTCGAGGCCGCTCGCGATGTTCTGCATGACGTAGCCGGACGAGACGCAGAAGAGCGCCACCCAAACCGTCGTATCGTAGATGATGAGCACCGAAACCAAGCACAGCACGATAACCGCAAGGAAGGTGACGAACTGCGATACGAAGATCAGGTCGGCAAAGCTGGGGAAGAGATCGACGATCGGCGACTCGGAGAGGCGGCTTCCGAAGCGAGAGGCGGACAGCACGAAGGCGAGCACCATCGCCACGACAACGATAACGCGACCGCAGAGCCCCTCCCTCCTTGGAAGCGCACGTGTGAACAGCCAGATGGCCACGGCAATCTGGATCGTCGTGAGAACGGGGCTCAGAAGGTACGCGAGGTCGATGCCGAAGAAGGACATCAGAAGCTCCCTCCGAGATAGTCGGTGATGCGGGTAAGGGCCGCCTTGCGCTTGGGCCTGCTGAAGTAGAGCACGTCTCCGTTGGAGACCCGCACGGCGTCGCGCTGCACGGACTGGATATGCGCCATGTTGACGAGGCAGCTGACCGAGATCCGGACGAAGTCCTGGCTCAAGAGCTCTCCCCCGACTTTGGAGAGCGAGCCGCGCAGGCTCAGGGTCTCTCCCCCGGCCAGATGGTAGTTGAGGTTGTGGTCGAGGACGTCCACGTACACGAGGTCAGAGAGCGAGAAGATCCTGATGCCCTCGCGCGTCATAATGCTCAGCCTGCCTCGATCGTTTCTCTTCACAAAGCGCATGGCACGGTCCATGCGCAGGGCGAAGTCGTAGTACTGGACCGGCTTGATGATGAAATCGAGGGCATCTACCTGATAGCCCTTGACGGCATACTGGGCCAGATCGGTCACGAAGATGAGCGGCGTCTCGCTGTCGAACGTGCGCAGCATCTCGGCGGCCTCCATGCCGTTGATACCGGGAAGGCCGATGTCCATGAAGATGAGGTCGAATGCGCGCCTCTCCTCGGGGAGCTCCACGGCAGTCCGCGCCCAGACCACCTGGAACTCGAGGTCGCGATCCTCTCCGTACTCGGAGATCATCTGGCGGAGCCTGTCCGCCTCACCGGGTTTGTCCTCGATGACGAGCACCCTGTACATGGCTCCCCCTTCGCGATCCTCCGACATCTACCTTACCATCCGGGAAGCCGACTCGCCGACGATACGACGTAACCCGCCGCTCAGACGTGCTGATTTGCAGGGAATCCGCCCCCACCGCAAGAGACGGGGGCGGATCCTAAGGTGACCCGCGGAGAGGAGCGGGCCTATGCGGGTGCCTAAAGACTGAGGGGAAGGAGAGGAGGCTTCGGCACCGCAGACGACGGGCGGGAGCGTGAGGAGAAGCCCGCCGCCACCTGTATTGACGCACCTTTTCGCCCTCGAAGGCCGCCTGCCGTCGCAATCTGTCGTTGCGAAGACCCGTTCTGTATCACGCGCCGCAGAAAGGCGCCTCGAGCATCACGATCCGCACGCAAACGGGGCGCCTTCAGGAGGCGCCCCGCGGGAAAGGGGTCGCACATGGGATGATGGGAACTTGCGGGCTGTCCGGACTACTCGGTCTTCTCGCCAGCCGCCTTGCCATCGCCCGGAATCACCTTGACGTCGCCCTCCTCGGCGGCCTTCATGCGGCGGTGCTCCTTCCACCACGCCAAGCCGACGCCTCCGACGAGCAGCACATCGACGCCGCCGAGAATCCACTTCCAATATGGCGTGTAGTCGCGCGTGGTGGTCATGGCGTTGGAGTTGCAGTAGACGTAGAGCATGCGCTTGCACATGTCGTGCATCATCTCGAGGCCCTTGTCGGACTCGGTGGACTTCTCGGAGAGGCCGTTGGTGCCGTCGAAGCCCATGATGTTGAGCAGCTGCCCGCCGCCGGCGCGGAGCTGGATGTCGGGGTTCTCGTATTTGTCGCAGCCGATCATCACCGCATAGCCGTCGGTCAGGCAGTGGGCGTGGGTGCCCCACTCCTGTTGCAGCACGTTGGTGATGAGCCCGCGATTGACGGCGTTCTCAACCGGCCCGATGCGGTTGTAGCCCATCATGGCAGCCTGGGCGCCGCCCTCCTTGAAGCCGATCTCGAAGCCGCGCAGGTAGATCTCGCGCACGGCCTGCTCGGTGGCCCAGGTGTACATGCCCCCGCGCTTCGCGTCCTGGTCGTTGAGGGCGAAGTGCTTGAGGTAGACGTAGATTCCCTTGGTCTTGACGCCCTGGATCTGCGCTGCGCAGATCTTGCCGGAGAGCAGCGGGTCCTCGGAGTAGTACTCGGCGCAGCGCCCACCGAAGGGTGTGCGGTGCAGGTTGATGGCCGGAGCGTACCAACCGTTGACGCCGGCCGCCATAGCTTCGTTGGCCACGCAGATGCCCATCTGGTTGGCGAGGTCCACGTTCCAAGTCGCGGCCGTGACGGGCTCGCCGCAGTGCTCGTGGCCGTAGTAGTTGAGGTTCTGCGAGGAGATGCCGGCCGGGCCATCGATATCGGTGCAGAGGCGCTTGCCGATGGACTCGATCTCGGGCGTGCCGTAGCCGCAATCGGAGATGAGGGTATTCTGCTCTTCGACGCTCATCTCGTTGACGAGCTGGTCCCAGATCGGATCGTCCCAAGTCGTGTACCCGGCGAGGTCATCGCAGCTGATCCCGTTGTTCTCGCCCTGCGCCACCGGCACGAGCGACGCGCATACGTAGTCGTCGTCATCCTCCCAAGCCACGTCGGAGCCGCCGAGGGATGTGTTCATGTACTCGACCATGTCATAGCCCAGCGCCACGTCCAGCTCGGTGATGTGCTTGCCGCCCATGGTCTTCTCGGGGTTGGTGCCCGCAAAATCAGCACGGGTCATCCAAGGGATGGCGGCACCGATGTTGCCGTCGCCCTCGCTCGCCTTGTCGAAGCGGTTGGTGGCGACCGCGAAGTCGGTTGAGCG
>JAKPQM010000090.1 GCA_029546925.1 Actinomycetes bacterium | reverse complement strand
CACCGTGACCGCCTACCGTATCGCCGATGCCGACATCAATGCCGAGAACAACCTGTCCTATGTGTTCGAGGAGGACGTTCCTGCCCCGTACAACACCATCGAAGGCCTCACCGCCATCGAGAGCGACGGCAGCGCGTTCGTGCAGGGCTCCGACATGCAGAAGGCTGCGGGCGCGATAGCCGCTGCTTTTGCCTCCGGGAACGCCTACACCCAGGCGACGGCCACCGGCGATAGCGTCGACCTTACCCTCGGCAGCGGCTACTACTTGGTTCGCGTGACCTCCACCAGCGGCAAGGCCCGCGTCTACCAGAACATGGTGGTCGATGTGTCGCCTGTCGCCCAGGATGACGGCACCTATGCCCCCAAGGCCGAGCAGTCGCTCACCGTCAAGTCGACCCCCGTCATGGTGACCAAGGGCGTCGGCGAGAACTACGAGGATCGCACGGACGCCTACTATATCGGTCAGATGGTCCCCTTCAGGGTTACAACCGCCATCCCCAGCTACCCGATCGACTCGCTCAACGCCACCTTCGTCATCTCCGATGTGCCCACGCCCGGCCTCGAGATCGACACCGAGAGCATCAAGATCAACGACGTGACTGCGGCCACCTGCGACGATTACACGCTCACGGCGAGCGCGACCGGATACACCATCGTGTTCGCCAAGGACTACATCCTTGCCAATCCTGGAGTCGGAATCGTGGTGACCTATCAGGCAAAGCTTACCTCGGCCGCGTTCTCGCACAGCGATACCGATGTGACCGGCAACACCGCCGCCGTCGAGTTCAACCCCAACCCCTACATCGATACTACCGTCAAACCCGATGACACCACGGTCGTCCAGACCTACGGCTACGTCTTCCCCAAGACCGACGCCTCCGGCAACCCGCTCGCTGGCGCCGTCTTCACCCTCTATCACGATGCCGATTGCACCCAGCCGGTCTTCGGCGACGACGGCGAGACCCCGCTCACCAGCACCTCCACGATTGTGAATGGCGTTGCCTACGTTTACTTCGAGGATCTGGCGTCCGGCACCTACACTGCCAAGGAGACCACGGTGCCCGCGGGTCACCTAGCCGCGCCCAATCAGACATTCACGCTCAGCGCCGATGCCTGCACCGGTGACAATCCGGCGACAGCTGAGGTGGTCGAGAACAACTACCTTGTTTCCACAGTTGACGTTGTCGATCCCGACCAGCCGACCCTGCCCGTCACGGGCGGCGCTGGCACGATGGCGGTGACCGCCGCAGGCGTCGTCCTCATCGCCGCAGGTGCCTTGGCCATCAGGAGGTTCAGGCGCAACGACAGCATGCAGGGCTGAGCTCCTGAACCGTATAGGATAGCGACTTTCCGGATGCGGCCCTCGGAGACGGGGCTGCATCCGGCGTATGAAGGGAACGACGGCACCGGATGCTCAGGAGGTTTTCGCGCGTAGCCGCATTCGTGGCGTTGGCAGTAGGGATTGCGTTCGTGGCGTACCCTTTCGTAAGCAATGCCATCATTCGGGCGGCGCAGGAGAAGGTTGCCAAGGAGAACATCGTCATTGCCACATCGACGGACGACGGGAGGCTGGCCGAGGAGGCTGCCGCCGCTGATGAGTACAACGATGCCCTGAGCAACTCGAGGACCATCGTCACCGACCCGTTCGACCCCGATGCGAGCAATAGCGTGCTCGGTGAGTACGACAGCATCCTCGATATCGCCGGGGACGGGGTGATGGCCTCGATCGAGATACCCGAGATAGGCATCTTCGTCCCTCTCTACCACGGGACGTCGGACGGGGCGCTGGCCAAGGGGGCGGGACATCTCCCCCAGACTTCGCTTCCCGTCGGAGGTGCGTCCACGCACTGCGTTGTCGCCGGGCACACCGGTCTGCCCTCCGTCAGGATATTCGATGACCTCGATCGGATGCACGAGGGATCCATCATCATCAACGTTCTTGGAAAACGCCTCGGGTATGAGGTCTACGGCATCGAGGTCGTCGAGCCCGACGAAACCGACTCCCTCGCGATTGCCGAGGGCAGGGACCTCCTTACCCTGGTCACGTGCACGCCCTACGGCGTTAACTCGCATAGGTTGCTGGTCCATGCCGAGAGGTGCGAGCTGCCTGCCGAGCTCGCCTCCGCCCCCGCCGGACAGCTGGTTGCCTCGCCTCCCATATGGAAGAGACCGCTGGTTATCGCCGCTATCGTCTTCTTCGCGGCGCTCGCTTGGCGGCTCGTCGCGCGCCGCGCACGCCGAGATTACGTATCAAAGCCCAAGCATGGGGGGAGGGACCGATGAGGCATGCGGTCGAGAGAAGCAGGTACACGTCCCGGGCGGGACTCGCCGTTGGCACGGTGCTCCTCATCCTCGGACTGCTCGTCCTAGCGCTCCCCTATCTTCTCGAGGCGTCCTTCAGCCTCTCCTCGGAAGGGGAGAAGGAGCTGGTCGACGCTGCGCGGGATCTGATTGCGCAGGAGGACATGAGTTGGACGGAAAGCGATTCGAGTACGATCCGGGAGACCGATGGGGATGACGGGGCTTCTCGGGCTGCTACTCTATACCTGCAGGCATACCCTGTCCTCAAGGAGTATAACGAGAGCCTGCTGGTCGAAGGTCAGAAGATCAACGACCCCTTTGCCGACCAAGAGGGGATTCAGATGCTCTCCGGAATCTCTATGCTGGACGGCCTCATCGGCAGCGTGTCTATTCCCGCGATGGGTTGCGACCTGCCGCTACGCTACGGCGCCTCCTACGAGCACATGGCCGCTGGGGCCGTCGTGGTCTCGGGGACATCCATCCCTCTGGGGGAAGCCTCCTCGAACTGCGTGATTGCCGCGCACAGGAGCTGGGGAGGTGCGTTGATGTTCCGCAACATCGAAGATGTCCAGATCGGCGACGAGCTCATCTTGAGGACGCCCTGGGACGTTCTGAGCTACAGGGCGGTCGAAATGCGTGTGATAGGCCCTTCCGACACGGATGCCGTCGCCATCCAGAAGGGGCGGGACTTGGTCACGCTGGTCACGTGCCATCCCTACGGGCGCAACTACGAGAGGTACGTCGTGTACTTCGAGAGGGAGCCGTCCGGAGACGCTGCCGAGACATCGCGCTCGGATGCCGTGAGCTGGCTCTCTCGTTTCCCGTCGCTCGACGTGGGCAAGACCACGTTTCCTGAGGACGCCCTGAGGACGGCGGGGGCAGCTCTCCTAGTGGCGCTTGCCCTCTCGCTGCTGATCCGCGTCGGGCGGAGGAGGAGACAGCAAGGGGCGCCCTGCCGATGAGGGGGCATGGGCGGATTCATGGACGAGGAGGAGAGTATGACCGCGAGCGTGATTGCGGGAGCCGTGACGGAAGGAGCCGACAGCACCCCGCCTCACGGGCTTGTCCGAGTCGATTTCGGGCGCCCCAGGAGGGTCCTCTCGATAGATGACCGCCTCCTCAGGGCGTTCGGAGCGGCTGACGAGGATATCGCCAGCCGACGCGGAGAGTTGCTGGCGGCGGCAAGCATCTCCTTCTCGGAGAACCCCGCCTTCCGCGCGTGCGGATGCCCTTGTCGCTCCGAGGGGAAGCGACGTGCCTGCCCCGAGAAGAATTCGTGCCTGATCCGGTGCTTCGACGGAGCTTACCGCAGGGGAACGTTCTGGAGGAGCTGCGGCGGGGACGGTGACAGCGGGGTGTGCAGCATCTTCCTGGTGCTGGATCCCGAATGGGTGGTAGGTGCGCGAGGGGCGCGCGGAATCGTCGAAGACGCCCTCGATTTCGGCTGCGCTGCGGCAGACATAGTCTTCAGGATCAGCATGGATACAGGGGGTATGGTCTGCCTTAAGAACTCGTTGGGCGATGACTTCGACATAAAGGTTGGCCTGACGATGCATGCCCCCGACGTGCTCGAGTCGTGGATCTCCGAATTCGTTCCCGAGCACCAGAGGGAAGATCTCGCCGACATATGCCGCTTCCCCGTCGAACCCATCGTCACCGGCAGTGCGATGAGGACCATGCGTTTCGATGTCGTAAAGGGCACCACCTCCGTCCATCTCGGGGCATTCTATCTCAACGATTGCGGCGAAGCGGCGCTCCTTCTCAAATGCCTGGATGGTGCCAGCGTCGGGGCAAACTCTTCCATCATCCCGCCGTCGGGCGTCTACATCAGGACGTTTGGCGACTTCGAGGTGTTCAAGGACGGAGAGCCCGTCCTTTTCAGGAGCGAGAAGGCGAAGGAGTACCTAGCCCTGCTCGTGGACAGACGGGGCGCCTTCGTATCCTCGCGGGAGGCTGTCTCGGCCCTGTGGGAGGGACGGGCGGCGGACGAGGCCGGCCTAGCCGCCGCCCGCAAGGCGGCGCATATGATGAATGGGACGCTCAAGAAGCACGGGATTGGATCGATAGTTGATAACGACGGCTCCGCTAGGCGTCTCGATATGGGCAAGGTGAGGTGCGACCTGTTCGACTTCCTCGCCTGCGCGCCTGGTGAGAGGCCTGAGTTCCGGGGATCCTATATGGGGGATTACTCCTGGGCTGAGCCGACGGTGGCCGAGCTCACCTTCATGGCTTTCGATGACCTTTAGGGTGTCCGCTTGCGGCGTGCGGAGGGGCGGGCGCGGCCGCCACCGCGTGCACTGCGGCGAGGACAAGCTTGTCGAGCGCGGCAGCTCCCGCGACCGCATCAACGGGATCGAGAGCTTCTGGGGATATGCCTAGAACCGCTTGGTAAAATATCGGGGAGTGGCCGGGGAGGACTCCTACCTCCACCTCAAGGAATGCGAGCTCAGGTTCAACATGCGCGGTCGGGATATGTACAGATTTCTGCTCAAGGAGTTCCGAGAGAGGCCCCTAAACTAAGCAAGCCCCTTTAAGATTACAAAAACCTCTCGGCTAGGTGCTATCTCGTCCAGTCGTATCCAATTCGGTTTGGCAACCAGACGTGCGGGCTAGTCATCCGGCAGGGCGGGCAGTTCGCGGCGCATGCGGGCTCGCTCGCTCATCTGCCAGAAGAACTCGCCGAGAAACAGCACGCGGTCTATACCGCGCTCGTGTACGAGCGCGGAGAGCAGACGTCGCCACGAGTAGTACGTCTTGCTGCACTCGATGATCTCGCGCTGAAGCTGGCGCGCCGATATGTTGCGTGGGCGGTGCACCACGTTGCCCACGCACTTCTCCCAGTCCGTGTGCAGCAGCTCGTCCTTGTACTGCTCGAAGGCGGGCGTTCCCGGGATGAAGTACATGGATTGCAGCAATATGCCCTGGATGCCGTTGTCCATAGCGAAACGCGCGACTGCCTTTCCCACTCCGGGGCGGTTGCTCTGTGCTCCGAATATGAACAGCCCACGTACGCGCAGCCCGTGTGCCCGGATGTTGGCGATCGCGCGCTCTATGCCGCTTTTCGTGCTGCGCTTGTGAAACTCCCGGAACGCATCATCATCGATGAATTCGATGCCCAGCGCCAGCTCCACGAAGCCCGCTCGGGCAAGGCGCTCCAGCATCTCGTCATCGAAGCCCACCTCGTAGCGCGCTTGGATGGTGAAGCGGTAGTCGATGCCGCTTTCGATGATGGCGTCCAGCACCGCCAGCGCCCAGGGGCGGTCGGCGAAGAAGTTGTCGTCGGTGAGCCAGAGCACCGTGGAGATGCGGTGGCGCCCCTCGTCGTGGAAGGCGATGCAGCGCCTGATGTCCTCCACCACGTTCTGCGGGCTGCGCGTGCGCACGCGGTGCCCGTACAGGCGCACGAGCGAGCAGTAGTCGCAGTTGTGCGGGCATCCGCGCGAGGCGTGCACCTGCCCCCACAGCGTATTGTGGCCGGCCATCTTGCGGTAGTTCCACACCAGGTAGCGGTCGGGTATCGTGTCGATGTCGTGCGGCGGGGCAGGCATGCCCGTGCTGTGGAACGTTCCATCGGTGTCCATGTGTGCCACGCCAGCGAATGCAGGCTCTTCGTCTGCCTGCAGCGCATCCAGGAGACGGAGTATCGTCTCGTCCCCCTCGCCCAAAAGGACGTAGTCGGCGTGCGCGGCGGCCTCCTCCGGGCACATGGTGGCGTGAAGCCCGCCTATCACCACCACCGCCCCGGATTGCCGGCGGATCTCGTCGGCGATCTCATAGCCGCGCGGTGCGGCGAATGTGAACATCCCGATGAACACGACGTCGGCGTCAAAGCAGTCATCCCAGCGCACCTTCGAGATGGACTCGCTGTACATGAGCGTGTCGGCGATGCGGCGGTGCACGATGGTGGCGAGCGTCATGAGCCCGATGGATGGGTTGCGGATGTAGCGGTCGTACACGAACAGGTTCAGCGGCGTGCGTCGGTACGGCGGTGCCCCCGGCTCTATGAACCGCACCTTACGGATGTCCATACGTCCCAACTTCCCGATACCAAAACGCACCTGCGCAGATTATACTGCAGCACCGCGCACGATACCGACGGTGTCCCGTCTGCTGAGGCCATGGCACGGGAGGGCGCGTGTGACAGCACGTCCTGCTCGCTTATCTCCAATATTCGCAACTATCCACGTCTTCAATCGTCCGATCCATCTGCTTGTTATGCGGGTGCGCCTTGATGACTTCGAAAGACATCGCGTCCATGGCGGTTTTTAAAGGTAAACGAGGCGTCGATTGACTGCCGTGGGTACCTGGGACATGGTTTTCCCAGGAGGCGATGCGAATGGGCATATGTCCTTGCTGTGCGATCGGCGCAGGCATCTTTCGGATCTGTCCGTAATGGCAGGAGGTCTTAAGCGGCGGGGCAAACCGCTGAGCATTCCTGCCCGCCCCTGTCTTTCTGAGCGTATGGGTGTACAACTGCGACTCTACTGATATCAGTCATATGAAGATCTACCGACTGCGATGCTTCTCAGCTCAAGACTTTATTCATAATCTTGGTTTGTTGCGCATGTTGTTACAATTCAAGCATGGAGAAAATTGAGGTGATAAAGAGGCTTAACGGCATCTCGGCTTGCCAAAAGGGCCTGTTTACCACCTCCTAGATGCAGAGGCTGGGCGTAGAGCAGTATGTTTTGTCGCTCCTCGGGGGGCTCCGTCAAGCAGATGGCTAGGGGCGTGTACCGCATGGGTGCACCGAGCCCGTGCGAGGAGGAAGTCCTCGCCGCATGGCTTTCGCTCGACCCTTCACGCGGATCAGGCTCGCCGACGGATGTATCCCACATGTCCGTTGCCATGGGGGCAGCCGCGGCGTGGCTGCAGCAGCTCGGAGAGATTGGTCCGACACCGCTGGAATTCTGCACGGTTGAGAGGAAACAGACACAGCGTGACGGCCTCACAGCGCGGAAAAGTTCCGTGACCTTGACGCGCTTCCCCTCTACGGAGAGCTGCGGCGTCTCACTTGCCATTACATTTCTGAGACAATTCCAGCTCCGAGCGATACTGTTTGCCGACTCTGGACTGCAACGGCAATGCCGGACAGGGGAAGCGGCGGTCCGATTTCCTGTATCTCATGTGGGAACCTCGAGGTGCTAACCTGCTTTCTCTCAGAGGGCGAGCATGATGTGTTCGGCTATTTGAACATGAAGGATTCTAGAGACGGAAGCAAGTCGTGGTGCTGCAAAGGCCTCAGGAGATGGAACTTCCGCTCCATAAAATACCGAGCCGCCAACCATGTGGTCAGTGCCTCTTTCAGATCTCTGAGTGGACTTGAACAGCTGTTGTCATCTGAGGTAGTTCTCAACTGGTGCTATAGGCTGAATGCCGAGCTCATGAGGCGTGGTTCGTGCATGTACACTCGTTTTGCGAACGGATACTTCATCGAAGACCTCCTCTTTTCTTAACGAGGATGTGCATTTCTAATGCGTGGTTCAGAGCCGAACCCTGCTGTAGTCTCGCATGCAGGCTAAGCTCGAGCTTTGATTCGGCATTGAACGACGTATAAAGGAAAGCGGATAATCTGGGGCACTTTGCCCCAATCGTACGAGATGCCAAATGATGGCGGTGCGCAAGGATCCGACAGTTGAACAGAAGCGAACTTCAGCAGACCCATCTCTAATTCTTGCTCTATCTGTAATAGAACAGATATAATAGAATCGGATTATCTAACGAGGGCAGGACCCGAGGAGGCCAATCGATGATCGCAGACAGCGCGCGTCAGCCGGATCCCCCGATTCTCGTCGTCGAGAGCTACTCGAAGAGCTACGGGGGAAAGCGGGTTGTCGAAGACGTTTCGCTCTCAGTCTTCCCCGGCAGCATCTTCGGTTTTGTGGGGCACAACGGCGCAGGCAAGACGACGCTCATCCGCTCTATCGCAGGCGCCCTTTCCTTCGATGAGGGCGATATCCGGATCTGCGGGAAATCGGTCCGCACGGATCCCGTCGCCTGCAAGCAGGTGACCGCCTACGTGCCCGACAGCCCGGACGTCTACGGGTTTCTCACCGGTATGCAATACCTCGACTACGTGGCGGACCTGTTCTGCGTTGGTTCCGACGAGCGGGCACGGCGCATAGACGGCTACGCCAAGCGCTTGGGGATAGAAGACAGGCTCGGCGAGATGGTTTCTGCGTATTCGCACGGCATGAGGCAAAAGCTCGTCATGATCGGGGCTTTCCTCCACGAGCCGCGGCTGCTCGTGCTCGACGAGCCCTTCGTCGGGCTCGATCCCGAGGCGGCATACGAGCTGCGCACCATGATGCATGAGCTCACGTCGCGCGGTAGCGCCATCTTCCTCTCGAGCCACGTGCTCGACACCGTGGAGAAGCTCTGCGACACGATCGCGATCATCCGCCAGGGCAGCATCATCCGTTTGGGGACGACCGATGAGGTCCGCAGGGATGAGAGCCTCGAGCAGGTGTTCCTCGAGCTCGCGAGGGAGGCGCGCAATGGCTAGCCTCGTGCCCCTGCTCAAAGTCCAGGCACTCGGTGCGTTCGGCGTGGGCCGCCTGATGAACGAGCATGACCCGAAGGCGAAGCGGAAGCTCGTGCTCGCTGCCATAGGCATCGTCCTGCTTACCGTGTATGCCGTAGCGTATATGTGGGCGATCGGGCAGGCGTTCGTTGCGCTTGGCGCTGAGGAGGCGCTACCCTGCCTCGCCGTCGCGACGGCAGGTGTGGGCTGCATGTTCTCCACGCTTATCAAGGCGAATGGGCTTCTGTTCAGGCTCAAGGACTTCGATCTCGTCGTCACGATGCCCGTTCCTCTTTGGACTGTGGTCGTCTCGCGCATCGCCCCGCTCTACGGCATGGGCCTCGTGTGCTCCCTTGTCCTGGGCACGCCGCTTATGACCGCGTACCTGCTTGCGGTCGGCGCTGTGCCCGCAAGCATCATCGTCTCCTCGTTGGTTCTGCTGCTGGCTCCGGCAATCCCTTTGGCGCTCGCCCTCGCCGTTTCGTTTTGCGCGGCTTGGGTGGCATCGCGCATGCCCTTCGCCGACCGTGCGCTCGGCATCGTCGGCGTGCTCTCCACGGTCGCACTCGTGGTGGGGATCATGCTCGCTACGGGAGGCGCGGGCATGTCCGATCAGGGAGACCTTTCTGCCTTCGCCGCGCTGGGAGGGCAGGTGAAGGAGTCCGTGTCTACGTTTTGGCCGCCCGCCGCGTGGGCAGCAGATGCGATAGGGGGAAGTGTGCCCGCGCTCATGCTGTATGCAGGCGCTTCGGTCGTATCTGGCGGTGCCGCAGTAGCCGTGCTGTCGATCTTCCTGGTGCCCATGAACTCCCTGCTCTCCTCTGGGGGCTTGCGGAAAGCCAGAGACGCATCCATGAAGGCGGGCGCCCCTCGAAAGCCCCTGACCGCCCTTATCCGCAAGGAGTTCAGGCTATGGCTTGGGACTCCGATATATTTCATGAACACCGCGCCCGGCCCCGTTTTCGCGCTTGCTGCCGCTATCGCGGCTGCCGTGGCCGGGCCCGAGGTCGTCGCATCCGCGATGAACGTTCCGGGAACAGACGGGGATACGATCGGTGCCCTGATGGCGGGAACGCTTCCTTGGGCTTTGGCATTCTGCATGGCGATGACGTCGCTCACCGCCGCATCGACCTCGCTCGAGGGGAGCGCGCGCTGGATCGCGCAGACCGCGCCGGTGCCCTCCTCCACGATAGTCGGCGCAAGGATAGCGCTGAACCTGCTCGTCACTGCACCCGTTTCCGTGATTGCCGGGGCGATTGCCGCTGCCGGGATCGCAAAGACGTTGCCGGATGCTATCTTGCTCATCATTGCTCCGTTGGCGATGGGGGCTCTGGCCTCATGTCTAGGCGCTTTCTTGGACGTGCGACGTCCTCATTACGACTGGTCGAGCGAGTACGAGCCGGTCAAGCGCTCAGCGAGCGTGGGCATCTGCATCAGTGCGGGCTTGCTTGCGACGCTTGCGGGGGCCGCGGCGACGTTGCTTGCGGGTGATGCAGGCCCTGCGGTGGGTATAGCCATCGCGCTGGCAGTTCTCGTTTCTGCTGTGTTTGCCGGAAGGGCTGCGATGCGCATCTCGCTCCAAGATCAGTGAGGGATGGGCGCAAAGCCTGATGGTGCGTTCGATCCGTGGCCGAACGGGAGAATAGCGGCTGTCAAGGATGCCACGAGATCCTACATGGACGATACGGCATACTGAGCACAGTCGGTTTCATGGCGGATGACGGAGGGCCGCAGAGAGCATCGTCGGATTCGCGCGGAAGAAGGATCTATGGCCAGCAGCAAGGATTATTTGGAGTATGTGATCGACCTGCTCCGGGACGTGCCTTCCGTTACGTATGGGGAGATGATGGGAGAATACCTGCTCTACAACGAGGGAGTCCTCTTCGGGGGCATCTACGACGACAGGTTCTTGCTGAAGGATGTGCCGGCCGCTCGTGATTCGTTTCCGCTGGAGCAGATCCCCTACGAGAGCGCCAAGCCCATGATGCTCGTGGATAGCGAGGACCCGGCCCTCATCGCCGAGGTGGTTGCCGCCATGGTTCCACAGCTGCCGAAGCCGAAGAGGAGGCGCTAGCAGGGTGCCCTCTCCGCGAACGATGGGGATTGGAAGTCGCGTTACTGTGACGAGTGGCGTACTACAGGACGATCGACGCGACGGCATCCACGATGACCCCAAGTGCTGTGCCGCTTTCGAGGGATTCACCGCGTTTCTTTCAGGAGCCGTTTATATTTCCCAAAGATCTTCACGCTCGGATTACACTATCCGGCATGCTATGCCTTCAAGCTTACTTGCGTGGTATACCCATTTAGGGTACACTATGGGTACATTAGATGGGAGGGGTACATGTGGCTACTACTACGGCGCGGAAAGCCGAGATCAAAACTAGGACCACCGACCAGGTGAAAGCGGAGGCGACGAGTGTCTACTCACGCTGGGGCCTCAGTCTGTCGGATGCAATCAATATGTTTCTCATCAAGTCGATCGAAGTCGGGGGACTGCCCTTCAACCTGCGCGTGGAGAAACCCTCCTACGAAGCAATCTCGGCCAAGGCCTACCATGCAGCGCTGAATGCCGAGGGCGTTGCGGTGCTTCCCGCTGACTGGGACGACGAAGATGAATGATCGTGCGCCCCAAGTCTGGGAGATTTGGCACGCACGGTTTGACTATTCTGAAGGCAAGGGACACAAGTACCGTCCCGTCATCGTGGTTGATATGTGTAGCTACGGGTTGCTCGTCATGATGGTGACATCCGCAACGAACAAGCTGCAGTTCGAGCACGACTATCTTATTCGTGACTGGAGAGAAGCCGGACTCGAGAAGGCTTCGATAGCGCGGGCGGACAGGATTGCCGAGATCCCGTCAGGATACCTCGGTACTACCGGCTACATCGGGACCCTGACTGAGAGAGATATCGTTGCCATCACTATGATTCTTGCCGAGATAGCAAGCGGTTAGACGAAGCCGTTTTCGCAAACGCTCGTTGGCCTTAGGTTGATTTTGGAGTGATTTGTACGAGATGGCACGAAACGGATGATTTTGAACCAGGCGGCATCCGGTGAACATATAATGACATGCGCCACTATCGAGCGAGCCCAATAATATTGCCGATATCGGCAATATTATTGGAGCATTTTGCTAAAATAGCCCTATCAGCTCTTGCCGATAGAAAGCGAGGAGCGATGGGGTTTCTCTCTGCCTCGAGAATAGCCGAGAAATGGGGCGTATCCGAGAGGAGCGTGCGCAACTACTGTGCGCAGGGGCGCGTCCCCGGCGCGTTCCTGACCGGGAAAACATGGAATATACCGGAGGACGCTGCAAAGCCCGGGAGATTGAAGAGCCGGATGGGGAAAGCCTCGCCCCTTCTCGAGCGGTTGCGTGACGAGAAGGCATCGCGCGTGTCCGGTGGGATCTACCACAAGGTCCAAGTCGAGCTCACTTACAACTCCAACCGCATCGAAGGCAGCAGGCTCTCGCTCGACCAGACGCGCCTGATCTTCGAGACGTTGTCTTTCGGCATCGAGGGCGAGCCTGTCCGGGTAGACGACATCGTGGAGACGGCAAACCACTTCCGCGCGATCGACTACGTGCTGGACAACGCCGAGAGTCCCATCACACAGGGCATGATCAAGGATCTGCACGGGATATTGAAATCCTCGACGAGCGACGCATCGAAGGATTGGTTTGCCGTCGGCGATTATAAGCGCGTTCCCAATGAGGTCGACGGGCGCGAAACGACGTCTCCCGAGGAAGTAGCCGGAGAGATAGAGCGCCTCCTTAAGTCGTACGGGACGAGCTTACGGCAGGATATCGACGACATCGTCGATTTCCATGTCGCCTTCGAGCGAATCCATCCGTTCCAAGACGGCAACGGGCGCGTTGGCAGGCTGGTCATGTTCAAGGAATGCCTGCGCTGCGGGGTCGTGCCGTTCATTATCTACGACGATATGAAGGCGCTCTACTATCGCGGGCTCAAGGAGTGGGATAGGGAAAAGGGGTACCTGACCGATACCTGCCTTGCCGCTCAAGACCGCTTCAAAGCTATGCTCGACTACTTCCGCATCTCGTATTGAGATTCCCGAAGTAGGGGAGCGCATGCGATGAACCTCGACTTGTCCAAACCGTCGTGAGTTTTGGGAGCATGCGCAGGCACCAAAGGGGTACCAGCTATTAACGCTTGCTACGAAAGGCTGCAGTGTATGAGCTACATCGTGAGGCCTATCAGACAGGACGAGTGGCCGCTGCTCGAGGACTTCCTCTACGAGGCGATCTTTATTCCGGAGGGCTTCGAGGGAAAGCTCCCGCGCTCCGTCATCTACAACGATCCCAAGTGCCGTGCCGCCTTCGAGGGGTTCGGCACGCTGCCGGACGATCGGGCGCTGGTCGCCGAGGTCGACGGCGAGGTCATCGGGGCTTGCTGGGTGCGCACCACCGACGGGTACGGGCATATCGACTCCGCGACCCCGTCGTTCTCCATCTCGATCTACAGGCCGTATCGAGGCTGGGGGATCGGCACCGCGATGATGAGCCGCATGCTCGACGAGCTGCTTGAGGCCGGCTATACCCGCGCATCGCTCTCGGTGCAGAAGGAAAACCCGGCGCTGCGCCTATACAAGCGCATGGGCTTCCGCATCGTCGGTGACGGTGCGGATGAGACCGAGTGGCTCATGGTGCGAAACCTCTGCGGCTATGAGATCAGCATCGCGACGCCCGACTCCGCTGACGTGATCTATCACCTCGTTCAGGCGACATTACGTGCGGTCTATCCCGATTGCTACGGTCCGGCGGTAGTGGCGGCATTCTCCCGCCTGCACAGCCTCGACGTGATCGAGGCTGATATCGCTGCGGGCAAGATTTTCATCCTAAAGGTTGGCGACCGTATCTTGGGAACCGGGACGGTTGAGGGAAACCACATCATGCGCGTATTCGTCCCGCCCGAGGAGCAGGGTAAGGGATATGGGACGCGAATCATGGACGAGCTCGAGGCCATTGCGGCCCGTTCGCACTCGGCAGCTGTCCTCGAGGCGTCGGTTCCAGCTAGAGCTTTCTACCTTAACAGGGGCTATCGTGTGACTGGAACTCAAACGTGGGAGATCGGGCCATGCGACGACCTTCCTGCAGCCACCCTCGTGTACGAGGTCATGGAGAAGGAACTGTAGGGACGCCGTGACCTTTGCGGAGTGGGAGACGCGGGCGGCTTACGCTTTTGCAAGACCCCTATCGATAATCTGTCTCATTGCCTCCGAGCGCGTCTCGTCGCTATTGGCTGCGAACTGGTCGATGGCGGACAATACCGATGGGGCGATCTTGATGGTGACCGGCACCAGCCGCTCCGCGCCGAAGCGGGGTCTGCCAGCGTGGACCTCACCTACATGTCCCGGCCAAGTACCGTCCTCATATCCCTTGGCCATGGAATCGAGCAACTCATCGGTCAGCCCCGTGCCGTCGTAGGCTTTTCCTGCCATATCGTTATTCCTCACCGTAGCCCCATCTCCCTCATGGCGCCTTGTGTCGGCGGACACATCGCATGGTAGATAGGCTATGTGCCATCTGAACGGAAGACTCCAACCATCTCCAGAACCTTCCCATTGTCAGATACTCCAACGGCGACGGTCTCATCGAAGACGCTCCGTGCTCTTTCAATCCAGCGAATGGTATTGTTCCAAGCAGAGCACACCTCATCCTCCGTGAGCTGGGGATGTCGTTGAAAAAACACGCGGAGGAACCGTCGCTTCTTCCACGCCATACCTTCGATTAATTAGATATTACCTAATAATATGATACGAGAGATAGCTAGTTCTTGCAGGGTAGATTGTGCCTTGAGGACTTCACAGGGGCCGAGGCACGCGGTTGCATTGAGGGGGCTTCTATACGGCAAGACGGTAAGGTGTTAACGTCAGTTTCTGGGGGAGGGGCAAGACAGCGCTGCTTGAGGAGACCAAGACATGCGACCTTTGCGGGGAAGGAGACGTCTTGATCTTCAAAGCGCAGAGATAGAGGACGAGGAGGATGGCTATCGTTTGCCTTATGAGCAGCGGCTAACTGTTACGACGAGCCTACCAAACGGTCTTCGTGAAAGTGTGATAATAAAAAGATAGTTTTGTTTGACGAGTCGTAATGCGAGGTTTCCATGGCAGATAATCATCAGCTGAGTTCGGCGTACATGAGGTGGTTCAAGCCTCTCGTACAGGCGCTGCGCGAGCTGGGAGGCTCCGCAACGCGTCCGGAAGCGACCCAGCGTGTCGTCGAGAACGAGGGCATAACTGAGGAAGAGCTGAATGAGGTTCGTGGGAAAAACAGGCAAGGTCGTGTTCAGAACGAGATAGACTTCGCGAGGAACACGCTCGTCTCAGGAGGCATCCTCGACAACAGCATCCGGGGTGTTTGGGCGCTTACCGACTATGGCAAGACCGTGGAGCTGACTGACGAGCTGATCGTCGAGATCATCCGCAGCGAGCGTGAGACAAATAGCAAGAGTCGCGAGAAAGAGAAAGCCGTGCAGGACAATGCACTTGGCGATGCAGATGTCGAGATTGTCCATTACTGGCTCTACACGCCCGGTGATAATGCGAGCATGTGGGACGAGTTCTACGAGCGTGGAGTCATGTGCTTAGGCTGGGACAAGCTGGGCGACCTCAACTCATACGCCACTAAGAAGGACATTAGATCAAAGCTGCAGGAGATTCATGGCAGCTCATCTTCTTTCGTCAACTCGGTGCTCGCCGTCTGGCAGTTCACGCATAGTCTCAAACCAGGCGACGTCGTTTTTGCCAAGCAAGGCTTTACCGAGATACTGGGGCGTGGCGTAGTCGAGGGGGGCTACGTGTACGACGAGGCGAATGGCCAATATCCGCACATTCGCAGCGTAACGTGGGACTACAAGGGAAGCTGGCACAATGACAAGATGTTTGCTGGAAAGGCCCTCACTGATGTGACCGACTACCCGGAACTCGTTGCTAAGATCGAGGCATTCTTCGAGGGCGGTGAGGAGGCGGATGAAGCTGAGGAGCGTACGGTAGAGTACCCGGAGTACTCGAAGGAACAGTTCCTCTCGGAGGTTTATATAGACGAGGCATCCTATGACACGCTTATCGGTGTGCTGCGCTCAAAAAAGAACATCATCTTGCAGGGCGCTCCGGGTGTGGGAAAGACCTTCGTGGCAAAGCGCCTTGCGTACTCGATGATGGGTATGAGGGACGCGTCTCGCGTGATGATGGTGCAGTTCCACCAGAGCTACTCCTACGAGGACTTCATCGAGGGCTACCGCCCGAGCGCCGATGGCTTCGAGCTGGCGAGGGGCGCATTCTACACCTTCTGCAAGCGTGCCGCCGAGGATGAGGACAACGACTACGTCTTCGTCATCGACGAGATCAACCGTGGCAACCTCTCCAAGATATTCGGTGAGCTTTTCATGCTCATCGAGAACGACAAACGCGGAGCAAAGAATAAGCTGCAGCTGCTTTATTCTCGCGAGCTCTTCTATGTACCGAGCAACGTTTATCTTATCGGCATGATGAATACTGCCGACCGTAGTCTCGCCATGCTTGACTATGCGCTCCGTCGTCGCTTCGCGTTCTTCGACCTGAAACCCGCCTTCACATCCGATGGTTTTCGCGAGTATAGAATAGGGCTCTACAACTCCAAACTCGATGCGCTTGTGCAAGTAGTGGAGCGGCTGAATGAGGACATTGCTGGTGATGAGTCGCTGGGCGAAGGTTTTTGCATCGGGCACAGTTACTTCTGCAACATGGACGCTGCCGAGTGTGATGACGCGAAACTCTCCTCTATTGTGGACTATGAGCTGGTGCCGATGCTCAAGGAATACTGGTTCGATGAGCCGATAAAAGTCCGTGAGTGGTCTGATCGGCTGCGTGGAGTGCTGCGTTGATCTGCATACAGAACATATATCACATGCTGGCCTACGCATTCTCGATACTGTCCGAGCAGGGTTACCGTGACATTGCGACCGAAGACTTCGAAAATGCTGCCGAACTGTGCGCAGCGATACTTGAGCGCGGCATTACGAGCCAGGTGAAGCGCGGTTTAGGGCGCGAATACACTAGCAGGATAGAGGCGCTCTCCAGTCTACGCGGCAAGGTGGAGATTACCGAATCGGTGAAGACCCAAGCGTTGCTGCGCCGACAGACGGTGTGCAGCTATGACGAGTTCTCTGTCGATTCGCGGATGAACCGTATAATCAAGGCTACCGTGGCCGCGCTCGTGCGCTCGGACATCTCCAAGGCGCGGAAGAAAAGTCTGAAAAAACTTATGGTCTACTTTGCTGATGTTGAGCAGATCGATCTGCAGCATGTGATCTGGAGTATGCGCTACGATCGCAGCAACCGCACCTATCGCATGCTTATAGCGGTGTGCTGGCTTATCGCCAAAGGGCTGCTTCAGACTCAAGCCGACGGTGGCGTGCGCATGATGGATTTCCTTGACGAACAGCGTATGTGCCGTCTGTACGAGAAGTTCCTGCTCGAGTACTATCGCAGAGAGCATCCAGAGCTGGATGCGAGTGCGAGCTACATCGGCTGGGCATTGGACGGCGGCTTTTCGGACATGCTTCCGACCATGAAGAGTGACATCATGCTTACGCAGCACCACCGCGTGCTCATTATCGATGCGAAGTACTACGGTCATACGATGCAGCAACAGTTCGACAAGCGCACCATCCACTCCGGCAACCTGTACCAGATCTTCACCTACGTGAAAAACAAGGAGGCCGAACTTGCCGCGACGGGCAGGTCGCACGAGGTCTCCGGTATGTTGCTCTATGCCAAGACCGACGAGGAGATCCAGCCGGACGGTACCTATCGGATGAGTGGCAACCGAATCAGTGTGAAGACGCTCGACCTGAACCAGCCATTCGAGAACATTCGCGCCCAACTAGACGCTATAGCCGAGACGCATTTCGCAAAGGATGCGGTAGCCGTATGAGCTTCGACAAGGAAAACAAGAGGATGGTTCTATATTCCGCAGATGAGTTCGCCGAGCTGGACGATGTGTTCGTATTTATGATTTCCTACGGTATTGGAAGATAGAATAAGAAGCTCCTCAACCTTTGCCAGTAGTCCGAATGACGGCATCCGAACCTAGGGAAACGCTGAGCAATTAGCGCTCTCGCCCCAAGGCCCTCCGTGTCGCCGTTTTCGGTGGCGTCCAGGTCGTGGCCCGGAGTCGCCCCCCTCCTTCGAGACCCCGACGGGCCTCCGGTTTCCGCGGTGGGCCGGCTGCGCCGTCCGCGAACCGTGCTGTTACGCCATTTGTGTTGTCCGGCTGAGCTTCGAAGTCAGCATCCCTTCTGGCCTACCCATATCACCATGCCGATTTCTGATGTACGAGCGCCTCTATCCTTACAAGATCTTGATCGGCATGGAAGGTATAGATGAGATCAAAGGGGTTGACAGCGACCTTGCGTACCCCTTCACCAAATTCAAGCCCTATCGAATCGGGAATGTTGGGGCTTCCGAACTCGCCGAAAAGTTCGATATTGTCCAAAGCCGCGAGGATTCGCGCCTCCAACCTAGGGGATTCGATATGTGCAAGATCCTCGGCGAAACGCCCGGAGAACTCTAGCCTAGGCATGGAGAGCCTCGCGCCTTTCTGCTACGGCTGCCAGCATCTCATCACGGGAGGAATAGAAGCGCCCTTCCTCGAAGTCCTTTCGCGATTCTGCCAGCGCGCCGGCAAGACGCTTTTCGTAAAGGGCATCCTCAACAGCCTGCTCGACAGTACGCTTAAGCACGTCCTCTGACATGAAGACATACTTACCCCATCCATTTTCGGTGATATGGACGATCTCGTTGTCGGCTATTGCCTTGATCTCTCGCTGCTGGTTCTTCAGAGCAGTAGAAGGGTAAATTGCAGGCATTGCTGTCTCCTAAGATGAACGTAATTTAATACTGAATAACGGTCTTTATTATACTCTTTATTAGGTATGAATAAAGTAATTCATGGGGAGAGTAGTGAATCCGAGCTACAACTACTCCTCCCACCGTAGATCAAAAAAGCAACCAAAACTACCTTAATGAATATCACTGCGAGTGCGGGGACCCAAGAGGGGGATGGCTATTTCGCAGCCTGCGATGTGAAAGCACATGGAGATGGGCAGCTTCTCGCCCGTCCGTTCTGCTCGTTGTGAAAGGGGGCGCATTTCCTCTGCCCGCTCTGTCCGGATCTCAGATAGGGGCAGGATGTAGTGCTCTTATGCCCCATCTACTTTGCCGTCGCTTTCGGACCCACCTTCCTCATAGCCTCCTACGACTTCGAGTCCCTGCAGGACGGTATGGCCGCGAGACGGGCGGAGGAACCCCTCCGTCTCGCCGCGTCCGGCGGAGAGCCCGCGGTGCTCACCGTCCTCCCATCGATCAGTGACGTCATAGACGATGCCGTTCACCGCTACGTAGGAGGCCCTTCCGTCCTTTCCGTCGAACTCCGCCAGAGTATCGGGCGTGTGAACACGTTGCCCTCCACGAGCGCCTGTTCCTCGGGCGTCAGCTCATGTGTAAGCCTCTCCTCGGCGCTCCCGGAATTCCCGGAGCTTTTCGGGAAGAACGCGTAGTATCCGACTACGACTACGGCCACAACCGCCAGAATGACGCCGACGATCCTCAACATCCTGCCCACGGCGCTAGGCCTCCCTCATCTGTCGCAGCATACCGACAAACGTATCCTCGTCGGGATATGTCGCGAGCTTGTCGTCGACGAGTCCGAAGGACAGACCCGTGAGTTCCAGGTGGTTCTGCCGGCATCCACCTATACAACCCACTTTGACCCTGAACCCCTCCTGCCTGCCGCACGTCTTGAGACGCTCCGCATCGACGTTCGAGCAGCGCCTGCACGCCTTAACCGTCATCTTCTTCGTGAGCCACATAGCTTCTCCTTCCTGCTGCTATCTCCAGAATCTGGTGGTCAGCCACACGGTGAGCGCGGCTAGGGGCACGAGGCCGATGAGCTTCACGACCATGTCAGGATCGGGTAGGCTCCAGAGGTAGGCTGCCGTTGCGATCGCTGCCAGCCAGATGCTTGCGACGCGGATAGCGGGCGGCAACCCCGGTACCATGCACAGCCCGACGGCAAGCAGCACCGCACCTCCCGTCACGAACGACATGAAGTCGGGGCTCGTTAGATTGACGGGTGCTGTCAAGCGGGCGATGCTCGTGGACCGGTAGCATACACCGCTGGCTCTATCGTGCTTGGAGCACGCTTTCCTGTGAATTGCTTTTATCGAGGCCAGCTAAATGACGTCAAGGGCTTTCCTCACCGAAGGGGAGTGTGGTGATCCGCCCCGCGATGCGGGCCGACTCCCTCAGTCACTCGACCAGTGCTACCGTTTTCATGCGCTACCCAAACCGGTCCACGCCTCTCGCAGGACCTGCCCTCTTTCCACATGGCGAGCATCTGCAGCTATCACGCTATGGAGACATTGCGGAGCGGTTTCCGCGCCCCGTTTCGGCTATTGCGCAGAGGCCGGCTGTGGGCCTGGGTTGCACGGGGGGGTTAACCGACGTCCCCTCAAACCACATCCTTGCGAGAAAGGGCGAATGACGTGGGAACGAGCACGGTGATCAGAATCATGATGAAACCCAGCAGGGAGACGATCAAGCCGTCTGCAACCGTCATGTCGACAAAGGGAGGCAACGCAAGTCCCTTGGATACCACGAAATTCGAAGCGGCGACGGCGATAACACCGATTAAAGTGGCATTTGCCGAATGGATGAACGCTTCGCATATAGCAGCTGAGATCAGCGTCTTTGGGCTTGCGCCGCTGATCGCGAGCAGCTTGACATCGCCAACCCGAGAGCGGGCGGTCATGCCGATGCTTGCCGCAGACCCGACCGCGGAAAGAAGTATAGGCCCGCCCATCACCAGGATCGTCGAGGTCATGTCAAGGCCGTTGAAATCGGTGACTCCGATGTTCACGGCATAGTGCCTCATCGTGTTCAAAATGGTCAAGATGCCGGATACCAGGCCAAATCCGACCATGATGGGGGTTTGCACCGAGGTGCTGAGGGAAAAATTGTAAAGGGCCATGCGCCTTGCCAAAAACCATGTCACGCAGCTTTGCGGAACAATCGAGGTCCACAGCTTCATCAAAGCCAGGAAAAGGACGGGGGCGATGGGGACGAGGGTGGCGATGATCAATATCGGCAGGTAAACCGACCTGTCCATTCCGTTATTCGGGCCGCCGCTGATGATGGAATGGGAAAACCAGCTCGTGGCAGCGAGCAATACGGTAAAAAGCAAAAGCCGGATCCACGTCATGCCGAACTTCTTCAAAGGCTGGGCGGTCAAGGCCTGCAACGGGGCGGTGCGACCTGCGCTGCGGGCGGCTTTAAAGCCGCCTGACAAGAAGACGAGGGATACCCCAAACCACACCACGGGCATTGAAGAGAACCTGACTTGGGGTACGACCTGCTCGAATATCGTTCTTGCGCTGAACACGAGCGGGAATAGGGGAGCGAAGGTTATTCCCGACAGCAATGTCCCGCATATCGCCCCCAAAACGGCCACGACAGCCAATTGGGCAAGGACGACTGCGGTCACCGTGCGGGAGCTTACATTCACCAATTGCCATAAAGCGTAGGATCTTCTCTGAGCGGCCACCGTAAGGTTGGCTACCGCGGCAATCACGGTAAGCCCCGCCACGACAGAGAACAGGAACAATATCGTTCCTGCTTGGTTGACGTTTCTGTAGACAGAGTCGGTGTAGAACTGGGCGGTTGCCAGAATGGAGACCACCCAGCCCCCGATATAGCCGCAGGTCATCGCAACTAGGAATGCCCCTACCCATGTCGCTTTGTTGGCTCTCAAATCAGAGAATATGAGCTTAAGCATTCTAGTGCTCCATCGCCTCTAAGATCTGAGCGGCAGTGCAAGAAGCCAGCTCTCGGATGACCATGCCGTCTTTCAACACCAGAACACGGTCGGCACGTGCGGCGGCTTCCAGATTGTGGGTGACCATCACCACGGCTCTTTCAGGGTTGCTGCCTATCTTTCTGAGGACCTTCAGTACCTCTCTTCCGTTTTCCGTATCGAGCGCGCCGGTGGGCTCATCGGCGAACACTATGTCGGAACTGTCTGCCAACGTGCGGGCGATGGCCACGCGTTGCTGCTCCCCGCCGGACATGTCGGTCGGAGAGTCTTTCCCCCTGCCGTCAAGTCCGATGTGGTTCAAGATCTCGTTTATCTGCTCGGTGTTTATGGGACGTCCCGCCAGGCGGGCCGGAAGGGATATGTTTTCCAATACGTTCAGCGAGGGAATGAGATTGTAGGACTGGAAGATAAAACCGATGTGCTCCCTCCGTATCCTGAAAAGAGAGTTCCGGTCTGCGTTCACGATCTGCTTCCCCATTATCTCGGCAGAGCCGCTATCGGCGGCTTCGAGGCCGGAAAGGCAATACAACAGGGTGGATTTGCCCGATCCGCTCGGCCCGACGATGCTGACCATCTCTCCGAGGCTGATGTCGAGGCTTACTCCCTTCAACACCTTGGTGACCCTCGTTTTGCTTCCCCGCCCGCTGCGAAACGACTTGCTTATATCCCGTGCGACGATCGCCTTCACTATTCTTCTCCTCTTATATCGAGATACAAGTTGGCGGCTACGCATAACATGCCGCCGATTGCCCACGCCAGCCAGAACCACCTATAAGCGCCAAGCTGGGGGATGAACAGGAGGCATAGGCCGACGATCGTCGCCAGGGACATGATGATGACGCAGACGCTGCGCTTGCGTTTGGCTTTGCGGGCGATTCTCCGCAGCTCAACGTCATCGAGCGCGGCAATCTCCCTTTCTGTCATCAAGCTGAAAGACCTTTGGTTGTATCTTTCAACGTCCATGCGCAGCCACAGCAAGTATCCGCGGAGGATGCAGAAGACAGCGGCGGCGAAAAGAGACAGAAACGCAGCCCATGCAAACAATTCGAAGGAGCGAAGCAGGACAGCGCCTGCAATGCCTGCAGCAATTAGGACAGCACCAAGGACAGCTCCCTTGAGCATCTCCGCTCTCGCCCCACTCTTCTGCTCGGCGGTGTAGAAATCCTCGATGAAAGGATGCGCCTTTTGAAACCCGTTGCGGGCGGACGCCGCCGACAGGATGAAGACGATTCCAACTGTGGTGCCGATGCACGCAATCACCACGGCATAGTCTGAAAGCCCGTTTCCCAATGCCGTGGAAAGGGCGGCCCACAGGACGGCCAGAGCCGCACCCAGAAGGATGGAGAGAATCCCGGCTGGCAATTTAAGGGCATACCCACATGTGGACTTGTCATAGCCGGTGATATCTTGCGGCGATTGTCCTTGGGGGATGCTCATAATCCTATCAACTTGACGATGCGTCAAATCCCCCATAACCAGGTCATCGAGCTTGCATTCGAACAAGCTGCAGATCCTCAGCAGCTTGTCCATTTCAGGGTAGGTCCGTTCGGATTCCCACTTGGAAACAGCTTGGCGGCTCACGCCGAGAAGCATTGCCAGCTGCTCCTGGGTCATGTTGCGCGTAGTGCGCAAATGCTGCAGATTTTCGCGAAAACCCATAGGCACCCCGCTTGTTCTCTTAAAAGGACCAGTACCAACATGCATGTGTCGAGGGTAAGCAAAGAGGACAGAAGAGCTCAACCACCTTTCGGTTGCTTTTTGTCAAAAGTTGGTTTCCTCCTCCGGTTTGCCATCCGACTGCTTCTTCTCCGCATATTCGCGCGTCCACCCGTTGTGGTGCGGGTGCACGACGGCTATTTGGCAAAGGGCAGTGTTCGCCTGTTGGCTGTCCCCGCGGTTGAACCTGTGGCGGATGACCTTGTCGCTGGACACCTCCGGCCGAGATTCGGGAAGCGCACGTTTGTCGGTGCGGTGTCGAGCCAGGACTTTCGACAGGAGCAGTTTATTCGCATAAGCTGGTGGAGACGAGATGACGGTGCATGGGGAGATGCCGGGAGGAGGCATCGGATGTGCGTAGAGTGCTATGTCGACGAGAGCAGGGCAACCCCGCTGCTGAATCCGTTGGATTGTTTGGAGAACCACATGCAATACATCTGCGGGACGTGCGGCAGGTGCATCTGCATCGAGCATGACCCCAAGCGCGGGCTGCAACGGTGGAACTTCCCCTTCAAGTCATTGGAGATCGCGAAGCTGTACCTGCGCACTGCCGACTACAGCATGAAGAGGCCATGCGGCATCTACGAGATAGAGGGTGAGAGCGGTAGGCTTTCGTACAAGATCTTCGCAGACGACGGGGACGTGCGGCTTTATCTGAAAAGGAACAGGGGAAAAGCGTGCCACGGCATGTCCCCCGTCTTCATCGTCGACGAATACAGGGAGTACGCAGGCACGCAGATACGGAAGCTGACCCCTGGCGAAATCGAGAGGTACATGTCGGAGCGCTAGATATGCTTTGATGAGATGGGAATGCCGTCTATAGAGTGCATTCTCTTGCGCGGTTTTAGCAGGTGCCAGCATGCCTTGGCGGGCGTTACAACTGCATCGATTTACAAGTATTGGCGCTCTTTTGCCTACGTCATAACAACCACCTGCAACAATCGAGCGGGAGTAACCGTTAGGCCTTCTAGCTGCGAAAACGCTTGAATAGAGAGGCGCTCCGGACATGGTTCCGCGGCGCTTTTTTGTGGCTTTGAGAGGATTGCTGTACCTGTAAGCCTAACGCAGGGGGCAAGGGGCTTCTGATACAGCCCCGAAACGCCGAGAATGACATGAGGTTGAAGGCCTGGAAGAAGCACCGGGTAAATCTTGAGCACCCCGCCAGCCCGGACGATGAGGTCCTGAGAAGCTGCAACGGCTTCTTGGAGGCTTGGAGGGCGAAGAACTACGGAGTCTTGGGATCGTTTTTCCCAAACATTGTGAATATGTCGCCCGGCACGCTTGCAGGACAGGCGAGGGAGCTTTACTCGCCCCATCCGATCGAAGAATACGAGATCGAGGAGATAGACAGGCCTGCTGCTGCGGTAGCTCTTGCGAGAATAAGGCTCCGTTTCCAGAATGAATCGTGGAGCGCAGCAATTCGCTTTTCGCGGTTCGACGGAGCTGACCCGGCAGCAGAGTGGGAGCCGGGTGCGTGGAAGGTAATCGGGTACGGAGTCGACCCGTTCACCGATATCAAAGGGGCGAAGCCAAAGGGGTAGATTTCGTTGACCTAACTGCGTGGCGAGGCAACGCGACCCGTCCACAGAGAAGCACGCTGCCGCTTGTTCGAGGTCTTGCAATGCGATTTGCTGCTGAGTATATCATGAAACCCCAATCATTGATTGGGGTTTCATGATATACTCAGCAGTATGAAGTTCTCTGACTATATAGACAGCCACCACGTGTTCACCACGCCCTCGCTCCTCGAGGCCATGGACTCCGCGGCTGCGGCCGAGGAGCAGCTGCGCCGCGCCGTGAGGTCCGGAGCTGTGGAGCGCGTACGCCGCGGCCTCCTCGTCTCCAACCGCGGGCGGTTCGAGGACGCCCCCGTGGACCAGTTCGAGGTTGTCGCAGCGCTCGACGCCGGCGCGGTCGTCTCGTACCACTCAGCCCTCGAGGCGCACGGCGTCGCGCACAACGCAGGGTTCGTGTGCCGCTTCCGCTCGGATGTGGTGAGGACAGGGTTTGACTTCCGCGGTGTCGCCTACCGCCCCTGCGGCCCGGTGGGGAATGCAAGATCGAGGGCCATGAGACTGCCCGCAGGCACGTACCTTGCCACGACCAGGGAGCAGACGGTGGTCGACTGCCTGGGGAGACCCGCTCTGGCGGGAGGGGTCGAGGAGGCGGTGCGCAGCCTGACCGCATTCGTGTATCTCGACGTGGAAGAGCTGGCCGGGCTCGCCGCCGAAGCGGGCCCTTCGATGGCCTCCCGCGTCGGGTGGCTGCTGTCAGAGAAGAGGGACGAATGGCACGTGGGCGAGGAGAGCCTATCGCTGCTCGAAGGCCGGCTCGGATCGGGCCCCTACCGTCTGGGGCCCGCGAGCGCGGGATCGGCGGGCTGGGTTGCCAGATGGAAGCTCGTCTTGCCCGAGGAGGGCAAGGAGGTCGAATCGTGGATAACGCGCTCGTGAGGGAGTTCCCGCCGCGCACGCTCGACAAGGTGGAGAGGCTCCTCGACCTGCTCGCCGAGCTCGGCGAGCACCCGATGCTGAGGGGCAAGCTGGCGCTCCATGGCGGGACCGCGATCAACCTGTTCATGCTCGCCGCGCCGAGGCTCTCCGTTGACATCGACCTCTCGTACATCGGGGCGCTCGACAGGGACGCGATGCGCGCCGACAGGCCAATCGTCGAGAGGGCGATTGGCGAGGTGGCCCGCTCTCAGGGATACTCCGTCTCTGGGGCGCAAGGCGGGCATGCCGGCAGGACGTTCGTCCTCAGCTACAGGTCGCAATGGGGTCCAGACCACGTCAAGATCGACTGCATCTACATGAACCGTTCCCCGCTGATGCCGATCGAGCGCAGATCCTCAATCCTCAGACCAGAGTTGGGTGTTCCGCTCTTCACTGATGCCGAACTTGCTGGAGGAAAGGTCAAGGCCTTCTTCGATCGCGTGAAGGTGCGGGACCTCTACGACGTTGCAAATCTCAAGCGCGTGCTCGACGAAAGAGGCGCTGCCGAGCGCGCCGTCGCCCACAAGGCGATCCTCTTCTACGCATCGCTTTCGGCGATGTTCCCGCACGGGTTCGAGGATCGCCCCGGACGCTTTGTCGACAGGGGGCGCGAACTCGAGGAGCAACTCCTGCCCATGCTCAGGAGAAACGAAAAGGCACCTACCCTCGATGGGCTGATCGGCACTGCGCGCGAGTTCGTTTCCGCCTACGTTTTGCCGCAGACGGATGTCGAGAAAGAATATCTCAGACAGTTTTCGCAGGGGGTGCTCGATCCCGGTCTGCTGTTCGAAGACGAGGAGATGGCGCGTGCGGCGATCGCTAGCCCGGAAGCCCAGTGGAAGCTGCAGAACATCCGGAAGATGCGAAGGCATAGCCATAGAGATATCTAGCTGCATGTAGTCACTTCTCGCGCGTGTGATTACGTCTTCCCAGCTCAACGCCATCACTCTTCACTCGGGAATCATCACTCTTGAGCCGGGCAAAAATACTCTTTGCAAGTGACTACGCACCATGTAGTCACGCCTGACTACATGGTGACTACATGGTTTTGACGACTGAAGAATGACAAGAACCGCAGGTCAAATGGGGTGCTGACTACATGGAAACAGGCTATGCAAACGATTGAGTGGGAGCAGCCCATCCAGCCCATCCCTCTACACTGCTTTAGCAGGCGGTGGCATCCTTTAATGCGGGAATTGCATCAAGCCCCATGCGCGAAGGGTGGGGCGGGCAGACTCCGCCGGCTGATAGACTCGGCCATTGGGGTTCTCATCCGAAGACGGGCCTCGTCGGCCCCTGCCTCTCCCTATTGCCGTGGCTTGCGCTTGGTTTCCCGCAGCAGGATGACCGCGAACAGGACCTCCAGGACAGTCAGGGCGGCAGCCACCGCCGACCCGCCGAGAAGCAGCCCCAAGGCCAACGAGACGATAGGGATGGCTATTGCACATACCTTATATCCGGTCGACCGGTACAGCCACGAATACGGCAGTAGATGGGCGCCGAACACCATCGCGTAGACCATGATCATCTTGTCTGGGACGGCGTTGAACACCCACATGACGATCAGCAGGTAGAGAAGCTGGTTGATCGTAAACAAAAAGCCCAGCTCTCCCAGCGGGTTCTGTTTGGCAAATATATCGACCTTCAGCATCTTTCCCACGATCCAGGAAATGGGGAGCATGGGGCAGGCGCAGCAGAACACGAGCAGGTTCTTTGCATCCATCGAGATGTCCAGCACCGACACGACCGTGATCAAAGCCCAGATAAAGCAGGAGGCGATAATGAAAGGCAGCCCTTTCTTCTGCGCTACCGCTATATCATCCCGCAGGCCGTCTATATCCATTGCGCTCTCCTATCCCTTCGCCAACCCCTGCCCAGCAGGGAAGCCGTCTCAAAGCTCACGGGCGACAGGTTCGTCCTCCGGATCGTCATCTTGGCGAAGCCGCCATCACGCCCATCACAATGCCAGGCCACTACCGAACTAGCAATTCTATACGATTCCGAGCTTATTCAGCGGAAGGATATAGGCCGACATCTAATGGCGGGAATCCGCCGCCGTTCGATGAGTGATACCGGTGGTATCCTTGGCTGCAACCCTCATCGGCGGTGGCAATGGGGAGCTTGGGTGGCACGATGAGCACGCTCATGTCGGTCTTCGCGCTCCAGCTGGGTGTGCTGCTCGTCATCGGGATGTTGGCCATCACGGCGCTATCCGTTCGGTTGGGCGTGATTGCCGGCAAGTCCAATGCTGCGAACGGGGCCTCGTCCTTGCAGCTGCCACGCTCCTACGCTGACGGCTCGGTTCTCTCGCGTATGCAGCTGCAGAAGAGCGAGGCTGCGTTGGTCAGCGCAGCGCCGCGCTTCCAGCAGAAGTCGATGGGGGAGACTGCAGGTGGATAGAGCAGGCGGAACTCAAGGCCCGTTTCCTTCCCCGTGGGGAGGAGATAATCGAATGAGAGCACGTAGCCCACGCGCTCCCGCAGGAGGCTCTCGGCGCTGCGGACGAGGTTGTACGTGGCAACCACATCGACCTTGTCCGCGCTGTCACCGAGCCAGCTCGCTGCGATGCCCGTTGACATAGCTTGGTCAGAGATGATGAGCGGCAGGCCGACAAGGTCTTCTGGCGAGACGGTATCCCTTTGGGCAAGCTGATCGTCCGCATGCATGTAGACGCCCCATGCGTCGGTGGGCGGCAGCCGCATGTGGTCGTAATCGCTTACATTGGGATAACCGAGCAATACGCCGAAGTCTGCGAGGCCGTTATCGAGCCGCCAAGTGACGTCGGCGGCATCGGCGCTGTGGATGTGGAAGCGCACGTTGGGATAGGTCTCGCGGAAGTCGCGGATCGCGCTGGCGATGAAGCTCATTCCGTAGGTCTCGCCCGCCGCGATGTTGATGTCTCCCTCCACGATGGAATCCTCGTGGGTGAAGTCGGCCTCGGTCTGGTCTGCGAGCGCGACGATCTCCTGTGCGCGGCGCTGGAGATAGAGGCCCTTCTCGGTGGGCTTGACGCTCCTGCTGTGGCGCTCGAGGAGCCTGCAACCCAACTCGCGCTCGAGGTCGGCGATCTGGCGGGAGAGTGTCGGCTGCGTTACGTGCAGCACCTCGGCAGCACGCGACATCGTGCCCTCCCGGCAGACGGCAAGGTAGTAGCGTAGGACACGGATCTCCATACATGCTCCAAAGCATTCATTTCAAGCATATCAAGATATAAATTATAGGTAATTGTAATCGTTTGAAAATGGCCTGACAATATCGGTGTCAGAGAGGAGATCGCAGTGAAGCGGATAATCGGAGCGTTGACTGCCTGTGCGCTTGCGTTCTTCCTCGTTGCCTGCGGAGATGGGATACGGGAAGAGCCCCCCGCGCCCTCTACTGCAACGAGTGGCATAACGGTGGACGAAGCGCCGAGCGATCCAGTCGATGAAGAGACGGAAGGTGAGGGCGCGATGATCCCAATCACGATCAGCGTAGGCGACGAGGCCTTCTCGGCCATGCTTGCAGACACCGAGGCGGCCCGCCAGCTCGCTGCGCAACTGCCTGTGACCTACGATATGTCGGAACTCAACGGCAACGAGAAGTACGTCTACACAGGCACAAGCTTCTCCACCGATGGGGCTTCCATTCCCAGCACCATCAGCGCCGGCGACGTGATGCTCTTCGGCAGCGATTGTGTCGTCGTGTTTTATGAGACCCACCCAAATGATGGCTACTCGTATACGCCGCTCGCGACCGTCGATGACCCCACGGGCCTTGCCGAGGCGCTCGGCCCGGGTTCCGCAACCGTGACCATCTCTGCCCAATAGGAAGGAATCGCCATGGCGACGAAGATAACCCTGAACTTTGGAAGCGTGAGCATTCCCGCCACGCTGAACGACACCGAGACGGCCCGCGCCTTTGCGGACAAGCTTCCCGCAACCATCCGCGTGAGCGGTACCGGCATCGACTTCTGCGGGCAGATACCCTTTTCGCTGCCCTATGAGCAGCGCCAAGTGGATCGTGGCTGGAAAAACGGTGACATCAACTATAACCCCGGCGGCGGATGGTTCGCGCTGCTCTTCGATGATGAGGAGAACTCAAAGCGCTACGGCGATCAAGTCAACATGGGGCACGTGGACGCATCGCTCGATATCCTGCACGAGCTCGACGGCAGCTTCGATCTTGTTATCGAGAGGGCATAGGTGAGCGCCTTGAAGATTCTGGTTCTCAACGGCAGCGCCCGCGCCAACGGTGGCACGGCCGCTATGGTCAAGGCGTTCTCCGACGGTGCCCGCGGGGCAGGCCATGAGGTAGAGGTGGTCAACGTTGCCGCCAAAGATATCCACGGCTGTCTCGGATGCGAAGGGTGCCACACGCGCGGGAAAGGCAGGTGCGTCCAACGCGATGGCATGGATGGCATCTATCCGCTCTGGGATGCAGCCGAGATGATCGTGCTGGCGAGCCCGATCTACTACGGCTCGCTCTCAGGGCAGCTGTCCTGCGCCATCCATCGCACCTATGCGGGCGACAAGCCGAGGAGCTGTCGCAAGATGGCCCTGTTCCTGTGCTCCGGTGCCCATGGCGTCTACGATGCTGCCGAACGCATCTACCACGGCTTCATCCAAGGTTATTACGGTGTTGAGGACTGCGGCGTCTTCGAGGCGACCACTCCGGAGGCAAAATCCGATCAAATGGCACAGCGCCTGCGCGCACTTGCCGGAAGACTATAGGAAAAGGAGAAGAACATGCAGAAGCTCGACCTTGCAAACGAGTGGGATAAGACCTTCGCGCTGAGCGATAGGGTCGACCACGAGAAAATCACTTTCGAGAACGGTTACGGTATCACACTGGCGGCCGACCTCTACAAGCCCAAGGGTGCCACGGGGAGACTGGCCGCGATCGCGGTGTCCGGCCCGTTCGGCGCCGTGAAGGAGCAGTCGAGCGGCCTCTACGCCCAGACGATGGCCGAGTTCGGCTTCCTCACGATTGCCTTCGACCCGTCTTTCACCGGCGAGTCCGGCGGCGAGCCCCGCTACACCGCGAGTCCCGATATCAACACCGAGGACTTCATGAGCGCCGTAGACTACCTCATCCTCCGCGACGATGTGGATGAGGGCCGTGTGGGCATCATCGGTGTCTGCGGCTGGGGCGGCATCGCCCTCAACACTGCGGCCGCCGATCCTCGCATCAAGGCCACCGTTGCCTCCACGATGTACGACATGACGCGGGTCGCCGGCAACGGCTACTACGATGCGGCCGACAACGCCGAGGCGCGCATCGCTGCCCGCAAGCAGCTTGCCGCGCAGCGCACGGCTGACGCCAGATCCGGCTCCCACGTCCGCGCCGGCGGCGTGGTCGATCCCGTGCCCGATGACGCCCCGCAGTTCATCGCCGACTACCATGCCTACTACAAGACCACGCGCGGCTACCATAAGCGCTCCCTCAACTCCAACGAGGGTTGGAACGCCATCGGCACGCAGGCCTATGCCAATACCCGTTTCCTCCGCTATATCGACGAGATCGAGAACGCCGTGCTGGTCATGCATGGAGAGGCAGCCCATTCCTACTACATGGGCAAGGATGCCTTCGAGAAGATCAAAGGCGGCGTGAACCCCGACAACAAGGAGTTCCTGGGCATTCCCGGTGCCGTGCACTGCGACCTCTACGACGGCGGAGATAAGAACTATATCCCTTGGGACAAGCTTGCGGGATTCTTCCAGAAGCATCTCGTGTAGGAGGGGGTTCGGAACCCCTCCTATGCCACGGGCAGCTCAACCTCGCAGCGGGTACCGCCTCCCTCAGCGTCCGAGAAGCGGGCCGTTCCGCCGCAGGCAGCAGCGATACGGCGAACGATGACCAGGCCGAGGCCATGCTCGGGCAGCTCTCCTGACGGCGCGCGCCGCAATGTCTGGAGCATGTCTGCTCCCAAACCCCGCCCGTCATCCTCGACCACGAGCAGGCAGCGAGGCTTTCGGAAGAGGCGCCTGGAGGCTCGGCCGAGAGAGATGCGGACGGTGCAGCCGTCCGGGTTGTGCCGCGCGCTGTTGCGCACGAGGTTCGCGAGCATCCGCCTGAAGAGCGCCGCATCGCCACGTACACGCAGGTCCTCGGCGTCCTCCGCAAGCTCGACCTCCACGGGGTGGGTGCCTCCCGAATCGTCGTTGATCGTCTCGGCAGCGACGGAGCGCACGATGGGGGCGAGCGCGACCACCTCCGCTTCGACGGGTTCCATGGCGTAGCTCAGCCTGTTCGCCACATTGAGATCTGTCACGAGCGAGGCGACCTCCGATACCTTGCCCACCACATGGTCGGCTCGCCTGCGCTGCTCAAGGCCAAGGTCCTCGTCGCGGGCGAGCGTGTCCGCCTCGGCCATCGCCACGGTCAGCGGCGTGCGCACGTCGTGGCTCACAGCGGCGATCCACTCCCTTCGCGCGTGGTCGCGTTCGGCCCACGACCTGCGCGCATAGGCCCGCGCCACCATGATGGCCACCACCATGTTGGCGAGCAGCAGCGCAACAAGCAGGACCAGCGACAGCACCACGGTATCCATGTCGGTGCTGTAGCTGTACTTCCATGCCGAGCCTCTGGGCGAGCCCACCACCAGCAGGCCGTCGCTACGCACGCGCGTGACCACGGGATAGTCGTTGAGGTACCAGCGCGTGAAGGAGGCGACGTCAGCCATGGTGTAACTGGTGGGGACATCTGCGGGAAGATCGATCTCCCACACCACCTCGCCTTCGTCGTCGATGAGCATGACCCACTGCCCGCGATCGCGCAGGTCCTCGACGACCGCGTCGGGAAGACGGTAGGCGCCGCCCTCAAGCACGAGCTCCTCGTCAAGGCCGTCCACATCGGCCGGCGAAAAGGGGGGCGCCCCATCGTGAAGCGATCCAACCGTCATGACGAAGATACCCATGACCAGCACGTTCGCCACAAGAGCCAAAAACGCGAAGAGGGCGGAGAAACCCACGATGCGCGCGCCCTCGCGCGCCCTCGCCAGTACAGGTCCCCTCATCTGCCATCCTCCCTCGCCAGCCGATAGCCCAGTCCCCGCGCGGTGATGATCCAACGTGGATTCGACGGATCCTCCTCGACCTTCTCGCGCAGGCGGCGCACATGCACCATGAGCGCATTCGCATAGCCGAAATCATCGCCCCAAACGGCACGGGCAAGCTCGTCGGTGGTGACGATCGCACCCCGGCTGCGGGCAAGCCGCTCGAGGATGGCGTGCTCCTTGGCCGTGAGCAGCTCGACGTGCCCATCTGATCGGTCGACCTCGCCGGAACCGAGATCGACCGTCGTTGCTCCAAGATGAACAAGCTGCGGCTCGTCGCCCGCCCCGTAGGTGCGGCGCAGCACTGCCGAGAGACGCAGCAACAGCTCGCGTGGAAGGAACGGCTTGGTCACATAGTCGTCCGCTCCCAAACCCAGTCCCCTGAGCCGCGCCTCGTCCTCGTCGCGGGCCGAGAGGAAGATGGCGGGCACCTGGCTCGTTTGGCGGACGGCTCGCAGCAGATCGAAGCCGTTTCCATCGGGAAGCATCACGTCGAGCAGCATCACGTCGGGCCGCCACGTGGCGATGGTGGTGAGCGCATCTGCAACCGTACCCACGCCGCGCACCTCGCGGTAGCCGTCCTTGGTCAAGAGCCCCGCCACCACCTCGCGCAAGGCGGAGTCATCCTCGACCACGAGGACGCGCGCACCGTATGCATCCCTCATTCCCGTCTCCGTTTCCCTGAACCCATCTTGCTGCCATTATCCGTCACGCACGGACGCCCGCACAGGGCGGGCGGCAAAACGTAAGGCTGGCGAAAGGTTCGAGACAGCAGGGCGTCAGCTGCGCCTGCCAACATATCTCCCGAAGCACCGGAAACGTCCACATGAGAGGAGACGGGAATGGAAGCATGCGTCGCTACGCGGGGATTGTCGAAGGCCTATGGGAAGTCGGAGGTGGTGAGCGGCCTCAACCTATGCGTGCCAGCCGGGTCGGTTTACGGCTTTCTGGGCCCCAATGGGGCGGGCAAGACCACCACGATGAAGATGTTGCTGGGGCTGATACGCCCCAGCAACGGATCTGCCACCGTGCTCGGCAAGCAGGTGATTCCGAGCAACCGCGTTCTGATCAATGCGCGGGTGGGATCGCTCATCGAGAGCCCGAGCTGCTATCCGCACCTCACCGCGCGCGAGAACCTCGAGATCGTGCGCAGCCTCAGGGGGCTGCCCGAGAACGCCATCGACGAGGCACTCGCAACCGTGCGGCTCGAACGCACGGGCACCAAGCTCGTGCGCGCATTCTCCCTGGGCATGAAGCAGCGTCTGGGACTGGCTGCGGCGCTTATGGGCAAGCCGGACCTGCTGCTGCTCGACGAGCCGACAAACGGCTTGGACCCCGCCGGCATCCAGGAGATACGCGAGCTTATCCGCGAGCTTCCCGTCGAGCGCGGCTGCGCCGTCCTCGTATCGAGCCACCTGCTCTCCGAGATCGACCAGATGAGCGAGTACGTGGGAATCATCAGCCACGGGAAGATGGCCTGGCAGGGTCCCATCCGGGAGCTTCATGCGCAGGCACGCAGGTGGCTGGCTCTCCGCACCACCGATGACGCCCGCGCGGCGCAGCTGCTGGAGGCGGCGATCGATAAGAGCGGTTGGGTTCAGGTTGGTGCGCTCGGCGACGATGCCGCTGCCCGCATGTCGCTCATGCTCGCCCGAGAGGGCATCGGCATCATCCGCCTTGAAGAGCGTCGTGAGGAGCTCGAGGATATCTTCCTCAAGCTGACGGGTACGGGGGTGTCGCTATGAGGACGCTTGCTCTCGAATTTGCCAAGCTGCATCGCAAGCACGTGTGGCTCATCGTGCTCGCCATGGTGGCTGCCACACTTGTCTGGGTGTATGTTGGCGCCCGTCAAGAGGGCGCAGGCAGCCCGAGCGGCTGGCAGTCCATGCTCTATTCCGCCCCCCTCATGAACTCCATCTTCCTGTCACTGCTCGCAGCAGTCGTTGCGTCGCGCGTTGCCGACGTGGATCACGAGGCGGATGCTTGGAAGGAGCTGCTCTGCCTGCAGCGTACCGCGCCGCTGCTGGCAGGAAAGCTCGCATGCGCCGCGCTGATCATGCTGTGCGCGACCGCGCTCGAGGCTGCGGGGATCATGGTGATCGGGCAGGCCATGGGCTTCCCGGACATGCCGGGAGCGTCCACATGGGCGGTATTTCTCCTCTCGCAGCTCGCATCATGCTTGGGCATCGTCGCCATCGTGGGTTCCATAGCCCTCCGGTGGGAGAACCAGTTCGTATCCATCGCCACCGGTCTTGCGCTCTCGCTCGCGGGGCTGTTCTCCAGCTTCCTGCCTGCTGTCCTGCAGCGCCTGGTGCCATCCGGCTACTTCACGCTGCTCTCCTGCACCCGCATCGACTGGAGTGCAAGCACCTCTGCGCCCGTGTTCTACGAGATGGCGTTCTCCTGGGGCGACCTCATGCTCCTAGCAGCCATCTCTGCGGTGTTCATATCCTGGTCCTTCATCAGCTTCTCGAGAAGGGAGCATTAGCATGCATGCGTCCGCACTCCGCGCCGAGCTCATCAAGCTCCATCGCGCGCCCATCTGGGTGGCATTCATCGTATTGCCGCTCGTAGCCGCCGCCATCGGCACTTTCAACTACCAGAGCAACATAGAGATCCTCGAGTCGGGCTGGTTCGACCTGTGGACCCAGCACACGCTCTTCGAAAGCATGTTCTTTTTGCAGGCGCTTATCGGGGTATCGTGCTCGTGGCTCATGCGGCTCGAGCACCAGGGAGCCAACTGGAACCAGCTCATGGCATCTCCCGTGTCGGCAGTGCGCGTTCTCGTGGCGAAGCTTGCCGTGGGGTGGCTGATGCTCGGTGTGGCGCTTGCGGCCATAGGTGCGCTCTTCGTCGCCTGCGGCAGGTTGGTCGGACTTCCGGACCTGCCGGGACCGGAGTACGTGCAGTGGCTCGTGCTCGCTTGGGTGGGCGGTGTCGCCTCGGTTGCCTGCCAGCTCTTCGCATCGCTCGTCATCCGCAATTTCGCTGCTCCCGTAGGCGTTGCCGTCATAGGGGGAATCGTGGGTTTTCTCGCCTATGCATACGGCAGCGGATACCTGTGTCCCTACGCCCTCATCGTCATGGCGCTCAACAGCAACGGCCACGGCGCGATCGGTGCTGAGCAGATGGCGCCCTTCTTGGCCGCGACCGCAGCCTTCACGGTGCTCGCACTCGGCGCAGCCGCATACATCCTTTCCCGCCGCGATATCCGCACGAGCTAGGTGGATATGCCATCCTATTCCAGATCCGCTCGCCATTACAACACGTGAAAGTACTTCTGAATTACGGTGCTATTAGTTCTGCAATGAAGAAGTATCGGAGGTCATGTGAGGTTTGCAGACAAGGACATCGAGCTTTTCTGGAATGATCCCGCAGCGAACCCGCCGAGGAGAGTGCCCCCAAACGGAAGGAAGGCGCTCTATAGGAAGCTTCAGATGTCGTCTGCTGCCTGCGAGCTGAACGACCTCCGGATTCCCCCGGGAAGCAGGCTCGAGGCACTCAAGGGGAAGCGAGAGGGCCAGCACAGCATCCGCGTGAACGACCAGTGGAGGCTTTGCCTCACGTGGGAGAACGGTGAGGCGACAGGAGTTGAGTTTTGTGACTACCGGTAATGATTACATCCCCACTCCGGGTGAGATCCTGCTTGAGGAGTTTCTGGAGCCCATGGGTATCAGCCAGTACCGCTTGGCCAAGGCCATCGCGCGGCCCCAGTCTGCGGTGTCCGACATCGTCAATGGCCGCCGATCGATCACCGCGGAGATGGCATGGTTGCTCGGACAGGCACTGGGGACAACCGCGCAGTTCTGGCTCAACCTGCAGACCACCTATGACCTCAGGACCATCGATACATCCAAGCTGCCGCACGTCGAGGCGTTGACGATATAGCAAGGGGCTGCCTGCACGCGATCTGCAGCCCAGAAAACGGCGGGGTCCTCTTCACCCGTCTGCGTCACACCCGCGCAACGATGACGTTGTTCGCCAGCGTCTCGGGCTCATCGGGCAGCTCGGGGACGACCTCGACTTGGGAGAATTCGCGTTGGAACGCCTCCTTGACCTGCCCGAGCGTCTTTGCCTTGCGCCCGGTCAGCGGGGAGCGCACGTTGGCAAGGTAGAGACCCCGGTCCGAGAGATGCGCGCGGATGAGCGCAGCTCCCTCGCTGTTGGAGAGCGCGCCGAGGGGCTTCGAGCCCGAGAATGCGTCGTTGATGATGACATCGAAGCTGCGGTCGCTCTCGCGCAGATACGTCCACCCATCAGCGTTGACCAGCTCCAGCCGTCCCCCCGACAGCTCCTCGGCCCTGTCGAGGAAGAAGCGCTCGCGGGCGATTTGGGTGATGCGCGGGTCTATCTCGACTGCCGTCACCGCCATGCGCTGTGTATGCGTTACCAGATATTTGGGCAGGGAATAGCCTCCCCCGCCTATGACGAGCACGCTGCGCGCACGGCCCATCTCGTCGATCTTGGCGACCATGGTGCGGTGATACTCGCACACGAGCTCGGACCATAGCTCGTCGGAAAGATAGCTTGCCGACTGGAACGTCCCATTCACATTGAGGAGCCTCACCGGGGTTCCGTCCTCGTCCTCGGACTCGAATACCAGCACCGTTCCGAAGAGCGAGTGCCGGCGCATCTCCACGCCCCGTAGCGAGAGCAGCCATGGCAGCGCCCCGTAGACGAGCGACACGATCGCCGATACAACGAGCAGGGCAACGATCAATTCGGACACGGACCACATCCCTTCGATGGAAAATACCGGAACTATCGTAAAGGTTTGCACGTGGAGATTGTGGTGAACGTGCATTTTTGGCTATACTGTCCTGTGCGGCATTTTCGCATATGCAGTGCCATTAACCGGTTCTGAGGAGGATCCGATATGTTTCTTGGTATGGGCCCTTTGGAGTTGATCGTCATTCTGGTCGTGGTTCTGGTCATCTTCGGACCGAAGAACCTCCCGAAGCTTGGCAAGAGCCTCGGGCAGACCGTCAAGAATGTCCGCGAGGGCATGGAAGACGATGACAAGGATGATGTGGTCGAAGAGGTTGTCGAGGATGATGACGTCGAGGATGTCGATGACGACGATGCCGACATCGAACCCGAGCCTGAACCCAAGAAGAAGGCATCTGCCAAGACGGCAAAGGCCAGCACGACCACAGCCAAGAAGTCTACCGCCAAGAAGACCGCGAAGAAGACCAGCGAGTAAGGCATAAGACGAGCATGGACAATATCAAAGAGATCCACCTCACTCCCGAAGGACGCCAGAAGCTTGTCGATGAGTTGGCGTATCGCGAGGGCGAGAAGGATGCCGAGATCATCGAGCGCATCCAGGAAGCCCGCGGGTTCGGCGACCTCTCCGAGAACGCCGAATACGACGCCGCGAAGGAGGAGCAGGCCAAGAACG